>NZ_JACHFK010000002.1:0-300000 GCF_014201805.1 Deinococcus metalli
GCCGGCCAGGACGCTGGAGATGGCGATGGACAGGGCGAGCCACACGACGGTGCCGATGGCGAGGTTACCGAAGGAGTTGGCACCGGCGCCGAAGATGACGCCGAGGGCGCTGAGCGACAGCTGGGTCACGACGCCCACCGCCAGCCCGGCAATCACCCCCGTCCAGTTGATTCGTGTCACGATGGTGCCGTTCTCGACGAGCGTCATGCGATCCCCCTGCTGGTGCTGTTCTTCATGTCGTCTGCGGCCTGACGGGCCGAGTCCTTGGCGTCCTGCCACGCTTCACCTGCGCCGTCGGCGGCCTTCTCACCGGCGCGTTTCACCTCGCCGGCGGCGCGCCGAACGGCGTCCGTCGGGGAATCGCCCTGCGCGACATCGTGCACGGCGTCCTTGGCCGCGTCCGCAGCGCGCTTCAGGTTGCCCTGGAGGCCGGGGTCGATTGTACCCAGCAGGTCATGCACCCGGTCGCGGACGGCGGGGGTGCTGCGGTACAGCGCATAGGCTGCGCCAGCGACGATCACGAGGCCCCAGGGGAACCCGCCCCCGGAGCGGCGTGACACGTCGCGGCGCAGGTGGCGCAGCTCCTGCTGCACGTCGCCCAGCAGGGCCAGCACCTGCTTCTGGTTGTTCAGAAGCTTGTGCTCGGCGTCGCGGCTGACCGCGAGGTGCGTGACGTCTTCGGTGGCGTTTTGAACTTGGCGCTTCAGGGATTCAAGGGCATTCATCATGCACTCCTTTGTTCAGACGATGAGCCGGCCTATCGAGTGACTTTTACGGGAACGTTCTATGGTGACTACATGGAATGTGCCGTGCAAATCAACTCTGCCGGGTGCTCTGGCATCTCTGCCGCATCCTGACGCGTTGGATTCTGCTGGACGTCTGGTCATTCTTCCTGTGAGGGAAATAAACGAAAGTGCATGATCCTCAGAACATGAACGGTCGGTTGACCACAGTGTGAAATGTTATCGAAGGATTGGGGTGGACTCATACACATTGATTCGGGAAAGAATAAGTGCTGGGGGTTGGCGGCTTTCGTCGGCATTCATTCCGCACACTGCAGAACGAGGCGTCATGGGAGCAGCCCATTCGCCATCGTGTTCAGGTCAATTCCTTTGCAAGTCAAGTTCTGTGCCGGCGCCGATCACGACCATCCTGCGCCGTCGGCACAGCGGCGGGAACTCAACGAGGTCTGTCGATCCGAAGGCCGACGGCGACGTGTTGATTGAGGACCAGCCGCTCAATGGTTGACGCTGGCGCCGCAGCGGTGGGCGGTCGTATCAGACCGACCTCTGCTGGAGTCAGGCCAAGAAGGGTAGAGCGCAACTGGGCGACCCTAATGCTGAGGGATGGCCTAGGTCTGGGCTTTGCGTGGCCCAGCGGGCAAGGCCGCGCCAGTCCGCGCGCCGATCAGGGCAGCGTGTTCCCGGCGGCGAGCAGGATGCCGTACCACTCCTCGCGGGTCAGGTGGACGTCGGCGGCCTTGCAGCAGTCGATCAGGCGGCCCTCGTTCATGGTGCCCGTCACGGGCTGCATGTGCGCCGGGTGCCGCAGCAGCCACGCCATGGCAATGGTCGTGTTGCTCACGCCGTACTTCGCGGCGATGTCATCAATCTTCGCGTTCAGTTCCGGGAATTTCGGGTTGTCGAGGAACACGCCCTCGAAGAAGCCGAACTGGAACGGCGACCACGGCTGGATGGTGATGTCGTGCAGGCGGCAGTAGTCGAGGATGCCGCCGTCGCGGTCGACCGCCTCGGCGTTTTCCATGTTCACGTTGAAGCCGCGCGTGATCATGGTGGCGTTCGTGATACTGAGCTGCAGCTGGTTGGCGATCAGGGGCTGCTTGACGCTCTTTTTCAGCAGCTCGATCTGCATGGGCGTCTGGTTGGACACGCCGAAGTGCCGCACCCTGCCGGACTGTTCCAGCTCGTCAAAGGCGGCGGCGACCTCGTCCGGCTCGACCAGAGCGTCGGGGCGGTGCAGCAGCAGCACGTCCAGATACTCGGTCCTCAGGCGCTTCAGGATGCCGTCCACGGACGCCAGGATGTGTTCCCGGCTGAAGTCGAACTGGCCGGGCCGGATGCCGCACTTGGACTGGAGGATCAGACCCTCGCGGACGCTGGGGCTCATGTGCACGGCGTCTGCGAAGATCTCCTCGCAGCGGCCCTTGCCGTAGATATCGGCATGGTCGAAGAAGGTCGCGCCCTGCTCCAGCGCGGTGGCCACGAAGCGCTCCGCGGCGGCCGGGTCCAGAGAGTCGATCCGCATGCAGCCGACGGCGATGACGGGCACCTGCAGGTCGCTCGTTCCGAGTGGGATGGTTCGCATAGGCCCTCCAGTGGCAAAACCGGCCGCTCCGGGTTCGGGCGGCGGGCAGACCCCGATCGTAGCGCGCGTGCCGGGCGTGTGAGGGCTGTGGAGCAAGCGTGAAGAAACTCCGACCATGACGGGCCGCGCTGCCGGGCGTAGGGTCACGGACATGGACTACCGCCATCTTGGCCGCACTGGCCTCAAGGTCAGCCCCCTGTGCCTGGGCACCATGAACTTCGGCCCGGAAACCACCGAGGCCGACGCCCACCGCATCCTGGACGAGGCGCTGGACGCCGGCGTGAACTTCATCGACACCGCGAACGTGTACGGGCGCGTGGCGGGCGAGGGCGTGACCGAGCAGATCGTGGGCCGCTGGCTGGACGCGGACAAGTCCCGGCGCGGCCGGGTCGTGCTGGCCACCAAGGTCTACGGCAAGATGGGCGAGGGCCCGAACGACCAGAAGCTCAGCGCGTACCACATCCGCCGCGCGTGCGAGGACAGCCTGCGCCGCCTGAAGACCGACCACATCGACCTGTACCAGATGCACCACATCGACCGCGCCACGCCGTGGGACGAGATCTGGCAGGCGATGGAGCGCCTCGTGCAGGACGGCTCGGTGGTGTACGTGGGCAGCAGCAACTTCGCGGGGTGGAACATCGCCCAGGCGAACACCATTGCCGCCCAGCGGCAGTTCCTGGGGCTGGTGTCCGAGCAGAGCCTGTACAACCTGAACGCCCGCATGATCGAGCTGGAGGTGCTGCCGGCGTGCCGGGCGTTCGGCGTGGGCATGATTCCGTGGAGTCCGCTGGGCGGGGGCCTCCTCGGCGGTGTCCTCCAGAAGGCCGAGGGCGGGCGCCGGGCCAGCGAGACCATGCAGAAGAACATCGAGAAGTATCGTCCACAGCTGGAACGCTACGAGGCGCTGTGCCGCGACCTGGGCCACGAGCCGGCCGACGTGGCGCTGGCGTGGCTGCTGCATCAGGACGGCGTGACCGCCCCGATCGTCGGGCCGCGCACGTCCGAGCAGCTCGCCGGGGCGCTGCGCGCGCTGGACCTCACCCTCGACGAGGCCACGCTCAGGACACTGGACGAGATCTGGCCCGGTCCGGGCGGGCAGGCGCCGGAGGCCTACGCCTGGTAATGCCCCCAGTACCCCCATGGGGTGGTCGGTCCGTGAATGTCGGCATTCATCGGAGCGTGGACATTCTCACGAGTGTGCCTCACCATGAGGGCCATGAACGTTGGTTGGACGGCCGGACAACACAGCACGAACCTCGCCGCACTGCTCGGCGAGGACGACGTGCTGTACCGCGCCGCCCAGGGGCTGCTGTGCCTGCGCGCCACGCCCGGCCGCTCACAGCGCCTGATTCCGATGGTCGTGCGCCGCGCCGGCCGCTTCGAGGTGCTGGGCCGCCTGGGGCAGACGCTGCGGGTGCCCCCGCTGGCGCTGGGGCTGGACGCCGAACTCGATCAGGTGGCGCACCTGCGCTCATCCCGCACGACGCCGCTGGGTGTGGAGTCGCTGTTCGACGGCCGGGTGCTGGACGCCGACCTGCTGTATGAAGTTGAGAGCGACGCGGTCGCGGCCCTGACGATTCCCGTCGGTGCCGTGGCGCGCGCCCTGAACGCCCGGGACCGCGCGCGCAGCCGGCCCGCATGGCGCTGGCCGTGGGACCGCGCGGCCTTCCTGAGCGATCCGCAGGCCGAGCGCGAGGTGAAGTCTGCCCTCGGCGCCCTGCGCCGCGCCGCCGGAGACGTCCAGCTCACCCGCCGGGACAACGGCGCCCGCGAGAGCGGCGATCTGCGGCACGTCCACTGAGGTCAATCGCCCACCGCGCGCCCCGTCACGCCGACGGGGCGCTTCACGTAGGCTCGGGGCATGAAGCGAGTGGGTGTGATCGAGGGCTTCTACGGCCCGCCGTGGACGGATGCGCAGCGTGAACGGCTCTTCGGGCGCATGGCCGGGTGGGGCATGGACACGTACCTGTACGCGCCCAAGGACGATCCGTGGCATCGGCAGCGCTGGCGGGACCCCTACCCGCCGCAGCACGCGCAGACGCTCTCGGCGCTGGCCGGCGTGGCCCGGTCCCGCGGCGTGCAGCTCGTCTACGCGCTCTCGCCGGGCCTGGACCTCGACTGGACCGCGCCGGAAGACCGGCAAGCGCTGATCGCCAAGTACGCGCAGGTGGCGGCGCTGGGCATCCAGGAGTTCGCGCTGCTGTTCGACGACATTCCATACAGCGACGACCGCGCCGCGCAGGCACGGGTGCAGGTGGAGGCCGCCCACGCGGTCATGGACGCCCTGTGGCCCGGCGGGCAGGCGGGCGCCTTCCTGTTCTGCCCGACGGAATACTGCGGGGAGCGTGCCGTGCCGTCGGTGGCGACGTCGCCGTACCTGCGGGAACTCGGCGCGGGACTGCGGGACGGCATCGAGGTCTTCTGGACCGGTCCGCAGGTCGTGTCGCCCACCATCAGCGTGGACAGTGTGCAGGAGGTCAATGCCGTCCTGCGCCGTCCGGTGCTGCTGTGGGACAACCTGCACGCCAGCGACTACACCCTGCACCGCCTGCATCTCGGGCCGTATGCCGGGCGACCCCTGGCGCTGCGCGATCACCTGAGCGGCATCCTGAGCAACCCGAACACACCGCTGGAACCGAACACGCCCGGCCTGCACAGCCTCGCGGAGTACGCGCGGGCGCAGGACGGCTGGACGCCGGACGCCTCGCTGGAGCGGGCGCTGCGGGCGTGGTTGCCGGAATTCGGCGCGCAGCCGGACGACGGGGTGATGCTGGACGGCCTGCGCGTGCTGGCCGACGCCCTGTACCTGCCGGGGAGCCTCGGGCCGCGCGCACAGGCGCTGCTGGACACCGCACAGGCCCTGTCTGGCCCGCTGCCGGACGCGCAGCGCGCTGAGCACGCCCGGACCCTGCGCGAGGCGGCGCGGTCCCTGGGGCGCGTGCTGCGTGCGCTGGAAGCGGGCCGCAACCGCGACCTGCTGTTCGACCTGCATCCCTTCCTGGCCGATCTGATCCAGGAACTGCACCGCCTGAGCGCGCCCGTGAGTGGGCCGGACGTGGACGACCCGGAGGTCTTCCTCTACCGCGGCTCGCTGGCCGACCGCCTGCTCGCCCTGGGCTGGGACGGCGCCGGGGACACGTGAGCAGGCCGGTATCCGCCGTTCACGTCCGGTGACGTTCGCGGTCATCCTCGGCACGGCCCTGGACGTCCGGTGGCACGGCCCGCCGCCTGGCGCCGCGCCCACCCTGGTGTTCCTGCACGAGGGCCTGGGCAGCGCCGACCTGTGGCGGGATTACCCGGCCCGGCTCGCAGGAGCCGTGGGTTGCGGCGCACTGGTGTACACCCGCGCCGGGTACGGCCGCAGCGGACCGGCGACCCTGCCGCGCCCCACCGACTACCTGCACCGCGAGGCGCTGGAGGTGCTCCCGGCGCTGCTGGAGCAGCAGGGCGTGCGCGAGCACGTGCTGATCGGCCACTCGGACGGCGGGAGTATCGCGCTGATCCACGCGGGCGGCGCGCCCCGACCGGGTCTGCGCGGCGTGATCACCGAGGCCGCGCACGTCTTCAACGAGGCCGTGACCCGCGCGTCCATCCGGGCGGTGACGGACGCCTACGCCACCACGGATCTGCGCGACCGGCTCGCCCGGCACCACGACGACGTGGACATGGCGTTCCGCGGGTGGAGCGACGTGTGGCTCAGCGACGGGTTCCGGGACTGGACCATCGGGTCCGTCCTGCCCGGCGTGACGGTGCCGCTGCTCGTCATCCAGGGCGAGGACGACGGGTACGGCACCGCCGCCCAGGTCGAGGCCATCGTCTCGCAGACGTGCGGCCCGGCCGAGGCGCTGGTGCTGCCCCACTGCGCCCACGTACCCCACCGCGAGGCGGTGGACGCCACCTTCGCCGCCATGGAGGCCTTCTGCCGGCGGGTGCTACGTGCCACAGGCACGCCGGAGGACGACGTCCGGTAACAACCGGTGTCCGGCCGCCCCGAGCGGGGCCGGACCGGCCGAGACGCGCCGGAGACGTGTCGCCCACGTGTGTGGGACGTGCGTTTGCTGCCCGCAGAACTCTGCGCGGATCAGACCGGGTCGGGGGGGGGCATCCCCCCGGAGTCCAAAGGCTGACCGCGCTCCGGCCCATTGACCGCCCGCTGACGTGCGTGCCTCACGGTGTCGGCGGGGCCTTCATTCTTCACATCTGAGCGCGGCCCGTCGTCCACCGACTGGCGGCCCTGCTGATATTGGCTGAACCGAGTCCAGGACGCTATTTTCACCCGTTCTTCCTGCCGCTTCCGAATCGTTACTGCCCCCCTCACCCGCCGGGGGCTGGAAACCGGGACAGACGTTTTTCACAATATTCATGCGGCGTGTTAAGTTTTCCGCATTTGCGTTCTCCGTCCGCCCCGACCCCCGCGCTCCAGAGACCTCTGCACCGAGGAGACCGATGCTGTCCGCCCTGACCACAGCCCAGCCCACCACCGACCTGCGGGTCGCCCTGTACACCGAGGGCACCTACCCGCAGTCGCACGGCGGCGTGAGCGTGTGGGTGGACCAGCTCGTGCGCGGCCTGCCGGAACACACCTTCGAGGTGCGGGCCATCACGGGCGTGCCGTACGCCCGCCCGGCCGTCGAGCTGCCGGCCAACGTGCAGGCGATGGCCGTGCCGCTGTGGGGCGACGCCCCCCGGCCCGCCGGACGCACGCCCGAGCGGACGCGCCAGATCACCGATGCCTTCGCCACCGTGGCCGGCGCGCTGTGCCGCATGGATCAGGAGGCCTTCGGCGCCGGCCTGCACGCCCTCGCGGTGCTGGGCCGGAGCGGTGGCTTCACGGCCGTCCTCGACTCGCCGCGTATCACGCAGCTGCTGCTGGACACGTGGCGCACCGAGGCGGCGCGGCAGCGTCAGGAGCGGGACCGCAGCGCTCCCCGTCTGCCCGCGCCCAGTGTCGCGGACGCCCTGGACGTGCAGATGTGGCTGGAGCACGCGCTGCGCCCGCTGTGCTCGCCCGCGCCGCAGGCCGACATCGGCCACGCGGTCAGCAACGGGTTTGCGGGCATGCTCGCGCTCAGCGGCCTGTGGACCCACGGCACGCCGTTCGTGCTCACCGAGCACGGCGTGTACATGCGGGAACGCTACCTGGAATTCCGGCGCTCGGCCTTCACGCCGGGGTTCAAGACCATGCTGCTGCGCTTCTACCGCCTGCTGACCACGGCCGTGTACCGGGAAGCGTCGCTGGTGCTGCCCGGCTCGCAGTACAACCGCCGCTGGGAGGAGCGCCTGGGCGCCCACCCGGACAAGATCCACTGCGTGTACAACGGCATCGACCCGGATATCTTTCCGCCGGCCGAGGACGAGCCGCAGGAGTCCGTGGTGAGCTGGGTGGGCCGGATTGATCCCCTCAAGGACATCGAGACGCTGATCCGCGCCTTCGACCTGGTGCGCCGCCAGCGTCCCAACGCCCGGCTGCGCCTGTTCGGCGGCGTGCCCAGCGGCAACGAGGGCTACGCGCAGCACTGCGAACTCCTGACCGACCAGCTGAACCTGCGCCCCAACGTGACCTTTGAGGGCCGCGTGGCGGACATCACCGACGCGTACCGCGCCGGGCAGGTCGTGGCGCTCACCAGCGTCAGCGAGGGCTTTCCGTACACCGTGATCGAGGCGATGGCGATGGGCCGCCCGCCGGTCGCCACCCGCGTGGGCGGCGTGCCCGAGGCGGTCGGGGACGCCGGGCTGATCGTGCGGCCGCGCGACGTGATGGGCGTGGCGAGCGCCCTGGGCCGGCTGCTGGACGACGCCCCGCTGCGCGCCCGGCTGGGCCGCGCCGCCCGCGAGCGCGTGATGGACCTGTTCACCCTCGACGGCTGCCTGGTCGCGTACCGCCGCGCGTACCCCGCCGCGATGGCCGGGAGGCCCGCGTGAGCGCCCGCACGGAGTTCGGTATGACCCGCACGGGCAGCGCCCGCATCGCCGCGCTGCCGGACCGACTGCGCGAGGTCGACCTGACGCTTGCCACGGACCGCGCCCGCGTGGGAGACGTCGAGGAACTCGCGGCGTACCTGGAAGCCGACGGCCTGGGCGACGAGGTGCTGCGCGCCCGCTACGGCACGGCTGGCCTGTTCGACGCCGCCGAGCGGCTGTACGTGCAGCGCGGCACGGGGCAGGCGCTGGGACGCCGCCGCCACGCGCAGATGCCGGCGTTCCCGTGGGCGCGGGCGGCGCGCGGCCCGCTGTACCTGCTGCCCGGCCTGAGCGGTCTGCTCGCCGCGCGGGTCCTGGGGCCGGCCGCCACCGACGCCTTCGTGGGCGCCGCCATGTTCGGCTGGGGCTGGACCACCACCATCGGCAGCCTGCGCTACGCCGAGCCGTTCGGGGTGCCCGGCCACGCCATGCGCGCGTTGCTGGTCCTGGGCGCCGGGGCCGGCACGCTGGGCGGCGCCCTGTGCGCGGGCCTGAGCGGGGGCACGCCGGACCTGCGCAGCGCCGCGCTGGGCGCCCTGGTGGGCGGCACGGTCGCGCTGTCGTCGGGCGCGGCGGGCGTGCTGCTGTCGCTGCACCGCACCGGTCCCTACGCCCTGGCCTTCGCCATTCCGCTGCTCGCGGCGGTCGCGGTGACCGCGGCGCCGACCGCCGAGGCGGCGCTGGCCACGCTGGGCCTGCTGGCGCTGATGCCGCTGCTCTCGGCGCTGCACGCCACCCGTCCCGCCGGGCAGCTCCGGCCGAGCTGGGCGACGCTGCGGCCCCACCTGGCGCACGCGCCGCAGGGCTGGATGCTCGCGCTGACCTTCGCGCTGCTCACGCAGCGGCTGGGCGCGTGGACGCTGCTGCCCCTGGTGCTCGCCACCGGCCTGCTGGAGGGCACGGTGTGGCACGTGCAGGAGCGCTTGCAGCGCGCCGCGCGGCTCAGCGCCGACCTGCGCGAGCTGCGCCGGACCGGGCTGCCCACCGTGCTGCTCGGCGCCGCCGCCTTCGCGCTGGTGCCGGCCGCGTGGGCGTACATCGTGCCGCGGCTGCCGATCGCGGTGCCGGCCCTGCCGGACGCGTGGGCCTTCGTGGGCCTGTACGGCGCGGCCCTGATGCTCAGCGCGTGGCTGGCCAACCACGGGCGGCTCGTCGTCCTCACGCTCACGTGGGCGTGCGGCGCGGCCCTGATGCTCACTCCTGTGTTCTCTTCTTCCCTCCCGGCGCTCTGCACCGCGATGACCCTGCTGTGCGCCGCGCTGTCCGCCTTCGCCCTGCACGCTTCCCTCGATCCAAGGAGCTACCGATGACCCAGACCCTGCTGCCCACCGCGTCCCGCGCTTCGTCCTCCCGCCCGCTGGTGGCCGTCACCGGCGCCGACGGCTTCATCGGCTCGCATCTGACCGAAGAACTCGTGCACGCCGGCTACCGCGTGCGGGCCATGGCCATCTACAACTCGCAGGGCTCGTACGGCTGGCTCGACCGGGTCGGCCCCGAGGTGATGCAGCACGTGGACGTGCAGCTCGGCGACGTCCGCGACGCCGGCAGCGTCCGGGCGCTGATGCAGGGCGCCCAGACGGTGTACCACCTCGCCGCCCTGATCGCCATTCCGTACTCGTACGTGGCGCCGCGCTCCTACGTCGAGACGAACATCACCGGCACCCTGAACGTCCTGGAGGCCGCACGCGACCTCGGCACCGGCCGCGTCGTGCACACCAGCACCTCCGAGGTGTACGGGACCGCCCGCAGCGTGCCCATCCACGAATCGCACCCCCTGCAGGGCCAGTCGCCGTACTCCGCCACCAAGATCGGCGCGGACAAGCTCGCGGAGAGCTACCACCTGAGCTTCGGTCTGCCGGTCGTGACCCTGCGTCCCTTCAACACCTACGGCCCCCGGCAGTCGGCGCGCGCCGTCATCCCCACCATCATCAGCCAGGTGGCGGCCGGGCAGCGCGAGATCCGCCTGGGCGACCTGCGTCCCACCCGCGACTTCAACTACGTGGGCGACACCGCCCGCGCCTTCCGCGCGGTGGGCGAGGCGGGGTCCGAGGTGCTGGGCCGCACCCTCAACGCCGGCTCCGGCCGCGAGATCACGGTGGGCGACACCGTGAAGCTCATCGGGCAGGTCATGGGCGCCGATCTCGAGGTCTCGCAGGAGGACATCCGCCTGCGCCCCGAGGGCAGCGAGGTCATGCGGCTGCTGGCCGACCACACCGAACTGCGCACCCTGACCGGCTGGGCGCCGCAGGTCTCCCTGGAAGAGGGCCTGCGCCGCACCGCCGAGTGGTTCACCGATCCCGCCAACCTGGCCCGCTACCGGGTCGGGGAGTACACCGTCTAAGTCCTGCGCGTCTTCCCTGAGTCCACCCGTTCAATCTCGGCGCGCCCACCGCTCGTGGGTTCAGGAGTTCCCATGCACGCCGTCATTCTCGCCGGAGGAAAAGGCACCCGCCTGCGTCCCTACACCACCTGCGTTCCCAAGCCCCTCGTGCCCATCGGCGACACCTACTCGATCCTGGAGATCGTGCTGTACCAGCTGCGCTCGCGCGGCTTCACCAGCATCACGCTGGCGATCGGGCACATGGGTCACCTGATCCGCGCCTTCGTCGGTGACGGCAGCCGCTACGACCTGCGCGTGGACTACACCGACGAGCTGATGCCCCTGGGCACCATCGGCCCGGTGCTGAACCTGCTCGACCGGCTGCCCGAGCACTTCCTGATCATGAACGGCGATGTCCTGACCAACCTGGATTACGGCGCGTTCCTGACCCGCCACGTGCGCGGGAGCGCGCCCGTCACGGTCGCTACGTACCGCCGCGAGATCCGCAGCGAGTTCGGCGTGCTGGACGTGGATGACGCCGGGCAGAGCATCGTCGCCTTCCGCGAGAAGCCCTCGGTGCCCTTCCACGTCAGCATGGGCGTGTACGCCATGACCCGCGAGACCCTGCGCCGCTACACGCCCGGCCAGGTGCTGGGCTTCGACACCCTGATGCTCGACCTGCTGGCGAGCGGCGAGCGCCCCGGCAGTGACCTGTTCGGCGGGTACTGGCTGGACATCGGCCGCCCCGAGGACTACGACACCGCGAACGAGCAGTGGAACGACATGGCGCCGGTCCTGCTCCCGCACATGTACCAGAGCGCGGCGGACTGATTCCCGATGACGGCCGGCGCCCCCCACGACTCCCCGGTGCTGCTGCTCGGCGCGGCCGGCTTCCTCGGCCAGCACGTGGCCGCCACGCTGCGCGCCGCCGGCCGGTCCGTGCGTGAGGTGCGTGGCGTGGACCTCGCCGGTCTGGACGACCGCGCGTGGGATGACCTGATGGCGGGTACCGCAGGCGTGGTGAACGCCGCCGGCCGCACCGCCGGCACGCTGAGTGACCTCACCCGCGCCAACGTGCTGCTGCTGGCCGGCGCGCTCGACGCGGCCGCCCACGCTGGCGTGCCGCTGGTCCACCTCGCCTCTGCGGCCGAGTACGGCCGGACGCCCGACGGCCACGCTGCCCGCGAGGACGGCCTGGCCACCCCGCTCTCGGCGTACGGCGCGAGCAAGCTGGCCGGCACGCTGCTGCTCCAGCAGGCGGTGCACGGCGGCCACGTGCGGGCGTGTGCGCTGCGCGTCACCAACCCGCTCGGGCACGGTATGGGCGCCGGCACCCTGCCCGGCCGCGCCGCGCAGCAGGTCCTGGCGGCCGGGACCGCGCCCCTGCGCTTCGGGCCGCTCGGCGCGCAGCGGGACTTCGTGGATGCCCGCGACGTCGCCCGCGCCGCCGTGCACGTCCTCGATCTGCTCGGCGCCGGTCACACCGTCCCGGACGTGATCAACGTCGGCAGCGGCGAGGCCCGCCCCGTCCGCGATGTGGTGCACGGCCTCGCCGCGCTGGCCGGCCACCGTGGACCGCTGCTGGAGGACGCGCCGGGCAGTCCGCGCAGCGGTGACGTGCCCTACCAGCGCGCGGACCTCACCCGGCTCCACGCCACGGGCTTCACGGCCCAGCACACCTTTGACAGCAGCGTCATGGCCCTGCTCGGCCCTGTGCCCGCCCACTAATCCTCATTCCATGCCCTCAAGGAGCTTGTCGATGTCCCAGTCCCCTGCCCGCCTGCTCGGCGTCCTGACCCTCAGCCTGATCCTCGCGTCGTGCGGCACCAGCACGCCGACCCCGGCGGCCACCGCTGGTGGGCCCAGCGCCCAGACCCCCGTTTCCCAGGGACCCGACGCGCCCGACACCGTGAACCTCGACGTCGGTCACGGGCACGGCGAGCGCTCGCTGCCCGGCATGGAGATCGACCCCTCGACCTTCCCGACAAACGCCCGCCTGGGCACGCCCGTCATCCGTCCCAGCACGCGCCTGGGCGCGCAGGCCCTGCCCGCCAACATCCAGCCGAGCATGACCGCCCTGAAGGTCCTGGTGCTCAGCTCCGGCCCCACCGACTTCGGCCTGGCAACCGCCAAGGCCATGCTCCAGGAGTCCGGCGTGCCCTTCGACGTTCTGGACGCCACGGTGGACACGCTCGACATGAACCGGCTGATCGACAGCGCCGGCGTGGGCCGCTACCAGGGCGTCATCCTGACCAGCAGCGCCCTGATCTACGCCGACGGCACCGGCCTGTACCCCAGCGCCCTGGACGCCGGTGAGTGGGCCACCCTGTTCGAGTACGAGCGCACCTTCGGCGCGCGCCAGCTTGCGCTGTACGGCTCGCCCGGCACCACGCCCGAGGACTATGGCCTGCGCGCGGCGGGCGGGGAGACCAGCACGACCAGCATGACCCTGAGCACCGCCGGCCGCGCCGTGTTCGGCGACCTGACGGCCACCGCCGTGCCCGTGAACTACGCCTACACGTACCCGGCCACCGTGACGCCCGTGGACGGCGTGACCACCCAGGTGCTCGCCACGGACCCGGCCGGCCGGGTACTGGCCGCGACCAGCACCAGCGCAGACGGCCGTGAGCGCCTGATCCTGACCAGCGCCCAGAACCCCTACCTGCTGCACTCGCAGCTGCTGTCCTACGGCCTGACCCAGTGGCTCACGCGCGGCGTGCACCTGGGCGAGCACCGCCGCTTCCTGCAGGTGGACGTGGACGACCTGTTCCTCAGTGGCGACCGGATCGACCCGAACACCCTGGCCCTGCGCGCGCAACCCTACCGCCTGTCCGGCAACGACCTGCTGAACATCTACTCGCAGATGAAGAACGTGCAGGCCGCCTACCCGGTCGCCAAGTCCTTCCGCTACGCCATGATGTTCAACGGCGGCGGCGCCAACACCTCGGTCCTGCCGCTGTGCGTGAACTGGACCTTCCTGACGTCCGACATGCTCAGCAGCGCCGCGAAGTGCCTGGCCGGCCAGTTCGACTGGGTGAACCATACCCGCGACCACCTGCGCATGGACGTCATGGACCTGCCCACCGCCACCACCCAGATCGCGGACAACTTCACCATCGGCGCCCGCATGGGCCTGTCCATGAGCCGCAACGCCATGGTCACCGGCGAGCACAGCGGCCTGGGCAACATGGACCCCAAGGACGACGGCACCTACAACGACTCGGACGTGAACCTGCCCAAGCAGGACTTGGGCCTGGGCCGCAGCAACCCGAACATGCTCAGCGCCGCCGTGAGCGCGGGCGTGCGTTACATCGCCAGCGACCACAGCGTGGCCAGCCACTGGGACGCGAGCTGCATCACCTGCGGCGTGCCGCACCCCCTGAACAGCGGCGTGTTCCTGGTGCCGCGCTACCCCAACGCCATGGCGTACTACGTCACGGACCCCACCGAGGAAACCGCGTACTACAACAGCATGTATGCGCCGGGCGGCAAGTTCCCCTACTACGACCACAGGCTGACCTACGCGGAGATCCTCGACAAGGACAGCGATTTCACCCTCAACCACATCCTCGACGGCGGCGCGTTCCCGCACTACATGCACCAGACCAACCTGCGCCAGTACGCCGCCGGCAAGAGCCTCGCCACCGACTGGGTGCGCGCCTCGCTGGACAAGTACGGCCGCTACTCCACCCTGCCGCTGACCACCCTGGCGTGGTCGAACCTCGGCCCGTACCTGGAGCGCCACACCCGGGAGGAGAAGGCCAAGGCGGCCGGCACCCTGAGCGGCGTGTGGAACCGCGCCACCAACCAGGTGACCGTGACCAGCACCGCCGGCAGCGTGCCCGTGACGGTGACCGGCGACACCGCCGGCGCCCTGTACGGCACCTACCGCAGCCGCTCCATCGACGTGAACGGCAGCGTGACCGTCACCGTCGCTCCCCGCTGACCACGCCCGTGACCGGGACGGCCCTGCACCGCGCGGGCCTCTCGGTGTACTACGGCCCGCCGTGCCCGGACGCCCTCAGCGTCCTGGCGCGGCAGGCCACCGTCGTGGTGCAGAGCGGCCTGTACACCCCGGCCCAGCTCGCGCGGCTGCGGCGCACCACCCACGTGCTCGGGTACCTCAGCCTGGGGGAGGACCACCCGCTGGGCACGTGGGCGTGCGTGCCGGGCAGCGCGCCGTACCACACCGGCGTCAACCCGGCGTGGGGCAGCGTGCGGGTGGACGCGCGGCACCCGGCGTGGCGGGCCACCGTGCTCGGCCGGGCCGCGCTGGCGCTCGCGCACACCGACGGCGTGCTGCTCGACACGCTCGACAGCGCGGACCCGGACGCGACCCTCGGGCTGGCGCGCGCGCTGCGGGAGCGCTGGCCGCACGTCACGCTGTACGCCAACCGGGGCTTTCCGCTGCTGCCGGACCTCGCGCCGCTGATCGACGGGGTGCTGATCGAGGCCTTCAGCACCACGCACGCGCCCGCGCCGGCCCTGCACGACCCGGACGGCCTCGCGTACACCGCCCACTGGCTGCGCGAGGTCCGGGCGCTGGGCCTGGACGTGCACGCCCTCGACTACGCCGACACGCCCGCGCTGGCCGCGCAGGCCCGCGCGCGCGCCGATACTGAGGGCGTGGCCACCTTCGTCACCACCCGCGCCCTCGACCTCCCCGGAGGCCATCCATGAAGACCATCCGTCCCTGTCTGCTGGCCCTGCTGCTCGTCGCGTGCTCGTCGGCGGGCAGCGCCGGCACCGGTACCGGCACGACCACGCCCTTCACGCCTCGGCCCGACGCTGCCACTCGCCCCCAGCGGCTCGCGGCGGCGCGCACGTGGGGCTATCAGCTCACCGGGTACGGCGCCGCTGGCCTGAAGGGAGTGCAGGCCTCGCCCTTCGATCTGGTGGTGGTGGACGCCGGCGACGACGACGGCACGCCGTGGACGCCTGAGGCGGTCGGGGCCGCGGCCACCCGGCCTGGCGGCGCGGGGCGCGTGATGATCGGGTACCTCAGCATCGGCGCGGCCGAGGACTACCGCCCGTACTGGCAGGCCGCGTGGTCGGCCAGCCCGCCCCCGTGGCTGCTCCAGGAGGACCCGGCGTGGCCCGGCAGTTTCAACGTCGCGTATTGGAACGCCGAGTGGCAGGCCATGATGCTGCGGCAGCTCGACAAGGTGATCGAGTCCGGCTTCGACGGCGTGTACCTCGACCTGGTGGACGCCTACGAACTCGATCCGCAGCGGCCCAGCGCCCGCGCGGAGATGGTGCAGTGGGTGTGCCGGATCGCCGCGCACGCCCGCGCCCGCGACCCGCACTTCCTGATCATCCCGCAGAACGCCTCGGCGCTGATCCGCGACCCGGGCTACGCGCCCTGCGTGGACGCCCTGGGCAACGAGGAAACCTACGTCTACGCCATGAACACGCCCACCGAACCGTCCCGGCAGAGCACGCTGCTCTCCGACTACGCGGTGTGGAAGTCCCTGGGCAAGCCCGTCTTCGCCATCGACTACGCCAATACCGAGCCGCTCGTGACCCAGACCTACGCCCGCGCCCGCGCCGCCGGCCTGGTGCCCTACGTGACGGTGCGGGCCGTGGACGTCCTCACGCCCGGCCGCTGAGGCCACCCCCGCTATACCCTGGGGCCATGCGCGCCCTGCTCTACGACGCCTTCGGTGCTCCGCCCCGCCTGGAACACGTTCCCGACCCCGACCCCCGCCCGGACGGCGTGGTCGTCGAGGTCGGGGCCAGCGGCGTGTGCCGCAGCGACTGGCACGGCTGGATGGGCCACGACCCGGACATCGTGCTGCCGCACGTGCCCGGCCATGAACTGGCGGGCACGGTGGTCGCGGTCGGGGCACAGGTCCGCGCGTTCCGGCCCGGCGACCGGGTCACGGTGCCCTTCGTGGCCGGCTGCGGTCACTGCGAGACCTGCCGCTCCGGCGATCCGCAGGTCTGCCCCACCCAATTCCAGCCGGGCTTCACGCACTGGGGCTCGTTCGCGCCGTACGTGGCGCTCGGGTACGCCGACCACAACCTCGTGCGGCTGGACGACGCCGTGGACTTCGCCACGGCCGCCAGCCTGGGGTGCCGCTTTGCCACCGCCTTCCGCGCCGTGGCGCAGCAGGGCCGCGTGCGCGGCGGCGAGTGGGTCGCTGTGCATGGCTGCGGCGGCGTGGGCCTGTCGGCGGTGATGATCGCCTACGCCCTGGGCGCCCGGGTCGTCGCGGTGGACATCGACCCGGACAAGCTCGCGCTGGCCCGGACCCTGGGCGCGGAGGTCACCATCGACGGCCGTGCCGGCGTGGACGTGCCCGCCGCCATCCACGCGGCCACGGGCGGGGGTGCCCACGTGTCGGTGGACGCGCTGGGGCATCCGCAGACGCTCACGAACTCCGTGCTGGGCCTGCGCCGGCGCGGCCGGCACGTGCAGGTGGGCCTGCTGCTGGCCGACCACGCGCGGCCCCCGGTGCCCATGGACCGCGTGATCGGTTGGGAGCTGGAGCTGCTGGGCAGCCACGGCATGGCCGCGCACGCCTACGGCGGGCTGCTCGGCCTGATCCGCAGCGGCCGCCTCGACCCCGCCGCGCTGATCGGCCAGCGCATCGGCCTGGACGGCGCGGCCGACGCTCTGATGACCATGAACGCGTTCGCCGGCACCGGCGTGACCGTCATCGACCGCTTCTGAGGCCGGCGCCGGTCGTCAGTCCTCGTGGATGGCGACGTGCAGGGTGTCGGCCGTGATGAAGCCGCGGTACATGCCCTCGGTGTTGTAGGGCAAAACCACGTTGCCGTGCCGGTCGACCGCGCACAGGCCCGCGCCGACGCCCTGGAGGGTGCGGTGGATCAGGTCCTGGGCCGCGTGCTCCAGCGTCTGGCCGGCGTACAGCAGGCGCGCGTGCAGGTCGTGCCCGGCCGCCACGCGGATGAACAGTTCGCCCTTGCCGGTGCCGGACATCGCGCACGTCCGGTCGTCCGCCCACGTGCCCGCCCCGATGATGGGCGAGTCGCCCACCCGGCCGGGTGGCTTGGCGGTATACCCACCGGTGGACGTGGCGGCGGCCAGGTGCCCGTGCGCGTCGAGGGCCACCGCGCCGACGGTGCCGTGCTTCTCGAACTCGGTCGCGCGGGCGGTGGTGCCCAGGGTCTCGCGCTCCAGCATCGCGCGCAGCGCGTCCTGGCGGGCGCGGGTGGTGAAGTGCGTGTTCGGCACCGGCGCGAAGCCGTGCGCCTCGGCCCACGCGTCTGCCGCGTCCCCGATCAGCAGCAGCGGGTCGGACACCCCAGCCAGCGCGCGCGCCACCTGCACGGGATTGCGGATGCGCCGCGCGCCCGCCACCGCTCCTGCCCGGCCGGTCGCGCCGTCCATCAGCGAGGCGTCGAGTTCGTGCACGCCGTCGCGGTTCAGGGCGGCGCCCGTGCCGGCATTGAACACCGGGTCGTCCTCCATGACCTGCACGGCGGCCGTGACGGCATCGACGGCGCTGGCTCCGTCCTGCAGCAGGGCGTACCCGGCCTGGAGGGCGCGCCGCAGGGCGTCCCTGGCGGCGGCGTTTGTCTCGGGTGTCAGGGACGCGCGCGGAATCGCGCCGCAGCCCCCGTGGATGGCGAGAACCGGAGTGGGCATCGTACACCTCTGGAGTGAGCGAAGGGCGTGTGGGCGGCGTCGCCGGCACCCTGTAGGGTGGGGACACCATGACTGAACTCACCGGACCTGTTCCTTCCGCCGCTTCCGACCTGACGGGGCGCGTGGCGATCGTCACCGGCGCGTCCTCCGGCATCGGGCGGGCCACCGCGCTCGTGCTCGCGCGAGCGGGCGCGCGGGTGGTCGCGGCCGACGTGACCGTGGACGGCGGCGAGGCCACCGCCCAGGCGATCCGTGACGCCGGCGGCGACGCCACCTTCTTGCCGTGCGACGTCTCCGACGCCCCCCAGGTCGAGGACATGGTCGCCAGCGCAGCCGAGCACTTCGGCGGCGTGGACATCCTGGTGAACAACGCGGGCATCTCCGGCGGCGCGAGCCTGCTGCATGACCTCGATCCCAAAGTCTGGGACCGGGTGATGGCCGTGAACCTGCGCGGGCCGTTCCTGTGCGCCAAGTACGCGCTGCCGCACCTGCTCGCCCGGCGCGGCGTGATCGTGAACGTGGCCTCCACCTACGGCGTGATCGGCGCGCCGCTGGCCCCCGCGTACTGCGCGTCCAAGGGCGGCGTGGTCACGCTGACCAAACAGCTCGCGGTGGACTACGGCCCGATGGGCGTGCGCGTGAACGCCGTGTGCCCCGGCTATGTGGACACCGACATGGGTGGTGGCCGCGCCCGCCTGGGGCCGGAGGGCCAGGCCGCCGCGAACGCCCGCCGCGAGGCCGCCGCCGCCCGCCAGCCCATCGGCCGGCAGGCGCACGTGGACGAGATCGCCCGCGTGATTGCCTTCCTGTCCTCGGACGCCAGCTCGTTCATGACGGGCTCGGTCGTCACGGTGGACGGCGGCTGCACGGCGACCTTCAACCACGGCTGAGGAGCGGGGGAGGAGCCGGGAGCGCGGCGCTTTCCGCCCGCTTCCCGCCCGTCCCCCGCCGCCCACCGTCATCCCTGGTCGAGCGGGCGCATCAGGATCTCGTTCACGTTCACGCGCTGCGGCTGCGTGACCGCGTAGACCACCGCCGCCGCGACGTCCTCGGCCTCCAGCGGCGTCATCTGGGCGATGCGGCCCTCGTAGGCGTCCTTGGTGGCCGTGTGCGTGATGTGATCTGTCAGCTCGGTGGCGACCACGCCAGGCTCGACGACAGTCACGCGGATGCCGTGCAGGCGCACCTCCTGACGCAGGCCCTCGCTGAAGCCGCCGACCGCCCACTTGGTCGCGCTGTAGCCGGCGCTGGTGGGGCCGGAGCCGCGCCCAGACACCGAGGAGATGTTCACGATGTGCCCGCTGCCCTGCGGTTTCATCACGCCGATGGCCGCCTGCGTGGCGTGCATCAGCGCCAGGACGTTCAGGTCGAGCATGCGGTGCCAGTCGGTCGCGTCGGCGTCCGCGACCGGCCCCAGCAGCATCAGGCCCGCGTTGTTCACCAGGATGTCCAGCTGGCCGAAGGCGCTGACCGCCTGCGTCACCGCGTCCCGCGCCTGCGCGGGCTCGGCGAGGTCGGCGGCGACCACAGCGGCTCGCCCGCCCTGGGCAGTGATCTCGGCGGCCAGGGTGTCCAGGCGCTCGCGGCGCCGGGCGGCGAGCACCACGGCCGCGCCCACTTCGGCCAGGGCGCGGGCGGTCGCGGCGCCGATGCCGCTGGACGCGCCGGTGATCAGGGCGACCTTGCCGGACAGCTTCAGGTTCGGTTGGTTCATGCGTGACTCTCCTGCGGGGCGAGGTCGTACAGCCCCGTGAACTTGTCGGTGAGGTAACGGAGGTACGGCTGCGGGTCCAGGCCCCGGCCGGTCGCGCGCACCAGCAACTCGTGCGGCGTGAAGGTGCGCCCATGGCGGTAGATGTGCTCGGTCAGCCACTCGCGCAGCGGCGCGTACTCGCCGGCGGCGAGCTGGGCCTCCAGGTCCGGCAGGGCCGCGTGGGCCGCGTCGTAGAACTGCGAGGCCATCACGTTCCCGACCGTGTACGTGGGGAACGACCCGAACAGCCCGGACGACCAGTGGATGTCCTGCAACACGCCGCGCGCGTCGTCCGGCACGTCCAGGCCCAGGTCGGCCTTCACGCGGGCGTTCCACGCGGCGGGCAGGTCGGCCACGTCCAGCTCCCCGCCGATCAGGGCGCGCTCCAGCTCGACTCGCAGCATGATGTGCAGGTCGTACGTCAGCTCGTCGGCCTCCACCCGGATCAGGCTGGGCCGCACCGCGTTCACGGCGCGGTGGAAGGTGTCCAGATCGACGTCCGCGAGCTGCTCCGGGAAGGCACCTTGCAGCGCGGCGTAGTGCCGCTCCCAGTACGCCCGCGAGCGTCCGATGCGGTTTTCCCACAGCCGCGACTGGCTCTCGTGTGTGCCGTAGCTCGCGCCGCCCACCGCGTACAGGCCGGTCAGGTCGCTGGCGAGCACCGTGCGGGTCAGGCCCGGGTCGATGCCCTGCTCGTACAGGGCGTGCCCGGTCTCGTGCAGCGTGCCGAACAGCGCGCCGCTCAGGAAATTCTCCTGGAAGCGGGTGGTGATCCGCACGTCGTTCCGCGTGAAGCTGATCTCGAAGGGGTGCGCGGACTCGTCCAGCCGCCCGCGCAACGTGTCGTACCCGAAGCGCTGCGCGGCGGCCAGCGAGAAGGCTTTCTGGGCAGCGGCCGGGTAGTGCCGCCGCAGGATGTCCGTGCGCGGCTCGGGCCGGGTCTGGATCTGCCGCAGCAGCGGCACGTGATGCGCGCGCAGGCGCTCGAACAGGGGAGACAGCGTGCGCAGCGTCAGGCCCGGCTCGTACAGGTTCAGCAGCGCGTCGTACGGGTGGTCCGCGTAGCCCAGCGCGTCCGCGAGGTGACGGTTCAGGTCCACCATGCGCCCCAGCAGCGGCGCGAAGACCGCGTAGTCGCTGGCCGCCCGAGCCCGCGCCCAGACCTCCTGCGCCTCGGTCTTCAGGGTCGCCAGGTCACGGGTCAGCGCCTCGGGCACGCGCCTCAGGGCGGCGATGGCCTCCAGGGCCTGCGCGGCGGCCGGGTCGCCGTCTGCGGCCCGCGCGGCCTCCTCGAAGGCCGGGTCGAGGGTGCGTTCCCGCGCCAGGGCGGAGATGGTCGCCATCTGCCCCCCGCGCGTGGCGCTGCCGCCGGGCGGCATCTGCGTGCGGGCGTCCCACGTGAGCACGTTCAGCACGCACAGCAGGTCGTTGATCTCGGCGGAACGCCGCGCGAAGTCGGACGGAGCGGAGTCGGTCATAGGAATCCTTTCTGGGAGCGGTAACCACAAGAGTTGGTGGGAATCCTCTTCAACTCCTGTGGGGCGAGCGGGCTGGCACAGCTCGAAGAGAGCGAGTGACCGCGATAGACAGCCGCCTGCGTGGAGTTGATGGGCGGCGTTTGGCCCATCAACGGAACGGAGCACCGCTATGGGAATCGATGGCGGCGGCACCCACCGCGTCCAGCACGGCCGTCACGACGCGCGCGGCCTCGGCGGCGGGGAGCACGACCACGCCGTTGTCGTCTCCGACGATCAGATCGCCGGGGTGCACGGGCACGCCGCCCAGGGCCACGGGCACGTTCACCTCGCCGTGTGGGCCGCGAAGGCCCGCCTGGGGAATGCGGCCGGTGCACACCACGGGGAAGCGCAGGGCACGGACCGCGCTCACGTCGCGGCATGCCCCGTCGATCACGGCGGCCACCACCCCCCGGGCCTGCGCCGCGCGGGTGGTGTTCTCGCCCCAGAACGCCGAGTGGTCGGTGCCGTGCGTGTCGATCACCACGACGCTGCCGGCCGGGGCTGCCGCGATGCCGGCGTACACCGCGCCCAGGTCGGTGCCCACGGTGCGGACGGTCAGCGCCGGGCCGGCGAAGGTGGCGCCCGGCCACACCGACTGGAACGCGCGGCCCAGCGCGCCGGTGTGCCCCAGCGTGTCGCTCAGGTCGCAGGTGAGGTCGCGGCCGGGCAGCAGGGCGGCCAGCCGGGCCACGGGTTCGGCCAGATCACTCATCCGCCCGCTCCGAGCGCCCACCATAGCCGCGCCCACGCCTCCTGGCCCTGGGACACACGCGGAATGCGGAAGAACTCGTCCGGCGCGTGGATATTCTCGTCGCCCACCGCGAAGGAGAACAGCAGCGAGTCCAGGCCCAGCACCGACTGGAAGGTCTCCAGGATGGGAATCGAGCCGCCCATGCCGACCTCCAGCGCCTCGGTGCCGTAGACGTCACGCAGCACCCGGCGCGCCGCCACCCGCGCCGGATGCGTGGCCGGCAGGGCGTACGCGCGCGCGTGGTGGTTGCCCGGTACGAACTCGATACGGACGCCGGGCGGCGTCTCGGCGCTTAGGTGGTCGCGCAGCAGCCGGTGGACGCGCTCCGGGTCCTGGCCCGGCACCAGGCGGCACGAGAGCTTCACGTGCGCCTCAGCGGGCAGCACCGTCTTGCTGCCCTCGCCGGTGTAACCGCCCCACATTCCGTTCACCTCGACGGTGGGGCGGTGCCACTGGCGTTCCAGGGTGGTGTATCCCGCCTCGCCGTAGATGGCCGGCGCGCCGGTCTGCTGCAGGTACGCGGCGTCCGTGAAGGGCAGGGTGGTCAGGGCCTCGCGCTGCTCCGGCGGCAGCTCGGTCACGCCGTCGTAGAAGCCGGGAACGGTCACGCGGCCGTGTTCGTCGTGCAGGCCGGCGACCAGCGCCGCCGCCGCGTGCAGCGGGTTGTGGACGCTGCCGCCGTGCCGCCCGGAGTGGAGGTCGTGCGCCGGGCCGTGCACCGTGAACTCCAGCGCCGTCAGGCCCCGCCCGCTGACGGTCAGCGAGGGGAAGTCGGCACTCCACATGCCGCCGTCGGCGCTGATCACGAAGTCCGCCCTCAGCTCGGCAGCGCGCCCCTTCACCAGCGCGGGCAGGTGCGCGCTGCCGACCTCCTCCTCGCCCTCGAACAGGAACTTCACGTTCAGCGGCAGGCGGCCGGTGGCGCTCAGCAGGGCGTCGGCGGCCTGCACCGTCAGCAGTAGCGGCCCCTTGTCGTCGCTGACCCCGCGCCCGTACACGCGCTCGCCCACCACCGTGGGCGTGAAGGGCGGCGTGTGCCAGCGCTCCAGCGGGTCCGGCGGCTGCACGTCGTAGTGGCCGTACACCAGCACGGTCGGGGCGTCCAGTGCGCCCAGCCACTCGCCGTACACGGCGGGATGCCCGGCAGTCGGCCACAACGAGACGCTCTTCATCCCGGCGCACTCCAGCCGGGCGGCCAGCCACGCCGCTGCCCGCTCCATGTCCGGCCGGTGTGCCGACTGCGCGCTGACGCTGGGAATACCCGCGAACTCGATCAGTTCGGCCAGCGAGGCGTCCGCCCGCTCCCGCAGCAGGGCCAGCGTGGCCTCCAGACCGGCGGGCACCGGGGCCGCGCCGGGAGAGGACGTGGCGGTCACTTGCCGCCGTCCACGCTGAGCACCTGCCCGCTGATCCACCCGGCCTGCTCCGACGCGAAGAACAGCACGGCATGGGCGATGTCGTCCGGCGTGCCCAGGCGCCTCAGGGCGATGTTCTGCACCAGCTTGCGCTGGCCCTCCTCGCCGTAGCTCTCCCACTGGCGCTCGGTGGTGGGGTTGCTGCGCACGAAGCCCGGCGCGACGTTGTTCACGGTGACGCCCCACTCGCCCAGCTCGTGCGCGAGCTGTCTCGTCAGGCCGATCTGCGCGGCCTTCGCGCTCGCGTACGCCTGGATACCGGTCAGGCTGATGCCCAGGCCCGCGCCGGAACTGATGTTCACGATCCGCCCGGAACGCTGGCGCTTCATGTGCGGCGCGGCGGCCTGCGCGACGTTGAAGGCCCCGTCCACGTTCACCGCGAAGATCGAGCGCCAGTCGGACTCGCTGATCTCCTCCAGCGGCCGGCCCACCTGTCCCAGCACCCCGCCCGCGTTGTTCACGACCACGTCCACTCGCCCGGTCTCGGCCGCGGCACGCTCCACGAGGGCGTGGACGGCGGCGCGGTCGCTCACGTCCACCCGCGCGGTCTGCACCGCGTGCGGCCCGGACGCGCCCGCCGCGGTTTCGGTCAGGCCAGCCTCGTTCACGTCGCAGGCGTACACGCGCGCGCCCCGCGCCGCGAAGGCCTGCGCGATGGCCCGGCCGAAGCCGTGGCCGGCACCGGTCACGATGACCGTCTGCCCGCTGAACTCGATGTTCATGCGCTCACCCCGCTCATGGCCGCGCGCATGGCCCGCAGGTTCGGGCCGTCCTCGCCCGCCGGGTCGAGGGTGTGCCGGCCGTCCTCGATGTCGTGGATCAGCTGCACCAGCAGCGAGCACAGCGGCGTGGGCACCCCGTGCTCCCGCCCGAAGTGCACCACCCAGCCCACCTGCGCGTCCACCTCGGTGCGGCGGCGCCTCACTGCGAGGTCGCGCCAGATGCCGCTGTGGGTCTTGGCGCTGCGGCGGTTGAAGGCGACCATCGCGTCCATGCTGGAGCGCGCCTGCACGTCGCCCGCGCCCGGCAGGAACGCGGCCGGGTCGAAGCCGTTGAAGCCCTCGGGCGTCACACCGTGCGCCCGCGCCACGCGCATCACCTCGCGGCCCAGCTCGACGTACATGTCGCGGTTCTCCGGCCGCGCCAGGGCGTCCGCGATGCCGTCGTCCGTCACGGCTGTGGCGAACAGCAGCGCGCCGTACCCGAGCTTGCTCCACAGGTACCCCATGATGTTGCCGCTCAGCACCGCCATCGGCTCGAAGTGCCGCAGCAGCGCGTGGACGGCGTGCGCCCGCGCGCTGAGAGTCCCGTCCTGCTCGCCCACCACGACCGCGCCGCGCCCGGCATAGGTCACCACGCCCGGCTCCAGGTAATCCGCGCCGAAGTTCACGAACGAGCCCAGCACCCGCTCCTGCCCGAAGATCTCGTTCAGGATCAGCGGATTCAGGCCGTTCTGCACCGATACGACTGCGCCGGACGGCGCGACGTGCGGCGCGAGCGCGTCGCCGGCGGTCCGAGTGTCCTGCGCCTTCACGCACAGCAGGGCCAGCGGCCACTGGCCGCTCAGCTCGTCCGGCGTGCACGCGGGCGCCGAGACCGTGAATTCCTCGATGGGGCCGGTGATGTGGAGGCCACGCTCACGGATGGCCCGCACGTGATCTGCCGCCACGTCCACGAAGGTCACGTCCACGCCGGCCCGGATCAGGTACGCGCCGATGGTCCCGCCGATCGCGCCCGCGCCCCAGATCAGCACACGTTGCTGACTGTCCTCGCCTGCCGCGCTCACTCGAGCCACCCGCCAGTCAGCAGGTCGCGCGTCTCCTGCACGGCCACGTCCCAGATCGCCTGCATGTCGGCGTCCGGGCGCTGGAAGCGGCCCCCATAGTTGCCCTCGCCCAGGTAGTTGCGCAGCGCCTGCGGCGACAGCAGCCGCAACCGGTCGAGGTTGACCGCCGGCTTCTCGGCGTCCGGCATGACCACGCCTTCCAGGCGCGTCCACGGGAAGTTCTCCATCCACGACGCGTGGCTGGCGTTCGTGTCAGTGGCCTGCACCTGTGCCCACACGCGCGGCGCGTTCCACCAGTTGTGGAACTTGACCTGCGCGCCGGGGTGATCCGCCATCCACTCGCCGCTGAGCCCCAGCGCGGGCGAGTTTCCGCCGTGCCCGTTCACGATCAGGATGCGGCGGAAACCCTGCTCGTGCAGGCTGTCCAGGACGTCGCGCACCACGCTCAGGTACGTGCCGACCCGCAGGGTCACGCTGCCGGGATAGCCGCGGAAGTACGGCGTGATGCCGTAGGGCAGCACCGGGAACACCGGAATGCCCAGCGGCCCGGCCGCCTCGTGCGCCAGCTTCGACGGCAGGATGTTGTCCACCGCGAGGCTCAGGTACGCGTGTTGCTCGGTGCTGCCCAGCGGCAGGACACAGCGGTCGTCTCCCTGGAGGTACGACTCGACCTGCATCCAGTTCATGTGCTCTATCGGGGTCATCACGTCTCCTTGCGGCGGGCGTCCACGGCGGGAAGCACCAGCCCTTCCACGTCGCGCGGGTCGATCATGTGGCGGTATTCGAAGGCAGGTGTGCCGGGCGAGAGGTCGCGGACCATCTCGGAACCGGTGGCGTACACGATCACGTCCGCGCCCTCCAGCACGCCCTGGAGGCCCGGCGCGTGCAGGTGCGTGGTGGCGAGGTCCGAAACGTGCGGCGCGAAGCGCTTCACGCCGCCCAGGAAGGTCGGCAGGAATTCCTCGAAGGTGGTCACCAGCGCCACACGCGTCAGCGGACTGAGCGCCGCCAGCGCCGCGCGGGTCGCCTGGCTGGGAATGAAGCCCACCGGGATGACGTCCACGCCGGGCAGCAGCGCCTGCGTTTCCGACAGCCGGTGCGCCAGGGCCAGCACCACGTCCGCTGCGTGGGCCGCGCCCAGGCTCTCGCCGTGCTGGAGTTCGCCCAGCGTGACGGCCTGCACGCGGTCTTCGGGGCGCAAGAAGGGCTGGAGGTCCGCGGCGTAGCTGCGGGTGGCGTCCGCAAAGAGCCCGACCAGGAGCACGCTCACGCCGCTGGGCGCGTCGGCGCCGCCGCGAGCGAGCAGCACCTGCGCGACCTCCCCGATCTGCCGCAGCGTGAAACCCTCATGCTGCGCCTGCCGGATGGCCTCCTGCATCAGCGTGCGCAGCCGCGCGTGGTCCGGTCCGGCCGGGGTGCGCGGGGCGTCGGCCACGTAGGTGCCGCGCCCACGCGCCGTGACGATCAGGCCCGCAGACAGCAGTTCCTTGTACGTCTGCGCGACCGTCACGTGCGCCACGCCCAGTTCCTGCGACAGCTCCCGCACGCTGGGCAGCCGGGTACCGCGCGGGATCTCCCCGCAGGCGATGCCGTACTCCAGCTGTCCGCGCAGCTGCGTGCCCACCGGCACGTCCAGCGTGCGGTCGATGCTGAGCGGGCGGGCCAGGGCGGAGGCGCTGACCGGCGTGCCGACGCTGACGCCGGTCATGGCGTTGCCGTCCCCGGCTGCGGATCGTACAGGTGGCACGCGACCTGCGTGCCGCTGCCCTGCGTGAGCAGCGCCGGGCGTTCCTCGGCGCAGCGCGCGAAGGCGTGCGGGCAGCGGGTCCGGAACGCGCAGCCGCTGGGCACGTTCAGGGGGCTGGGCAGTTCGCCACTCAGGGCGGGCGCGGCCGTGCGCGAGCCGGGCTCCAGGGTGGGGGCGGCGGCCAGCAGCGCCTGTGTGTACGGGTGCAGCGGGGCCTGGAACATGGTCTGGGTGTCGGCCACCTCGACCACGCGGCCCAGGTACATCACCGCCACGCGGTGCGACAGGTGACGCACCAGCCGCAGGTCGTGCGCCACGAACAGCACGGTCAGGTGCAGCCGTTCCTGGAGTTCCAGCAGCAGGTTCACGACCTGCGCCTGCACCGAGACGTCCAGCGCGGAGACCAGTTCGTCCGCGATCAGCACCTCGGGTTCCAGCGCCAGCGCCCGCGCGATCCCGATACGCTGGCGCTGCCCGCCGGAAAATTCGTGCGGAAGCCGCCCGGCCGCTTCCGGCGGCAGCCCGACCAGCGACAGCAGCTCCGCGATGCGGCCTTCCACCTGATCCGCCGGGCGCATGTGGTGGACCGTCAGCGCCTCGCGCAGCACCTGCTCCACGGTCATGCGCGGGTTCAGGCTGGAGTACGGGTCTTGGAAGATCATCTGCACCGAGCGGTTGTACGCGCGCAGGGCGGCACCGCGCAGCGCCGTGACCTCCTGTCCGCCGTAGCGCACGCTGCCCGAGTCGGCGTCGTAGAGCCGGACCAGCGTGCGCGCCAGGGTGGACTTGCCGCAGCCGCTCTCGCCGACGATGCCCAGCGTCTCGCCCCGGCGCACGTCCAGATTCACGTCCGTCAGGGCCTGCACCACCCGTCGCGGCTGCCCCCGCCAGCGCGCCAGCACGGACTGCGGCGCGGCGAAGGTCTTGGTCAGGCCGGTGATCACCATCACGTCCTGCGGGGCCGGCGTGGTGGTGGAGTGTTCCGACGACACGGCGGTCATGCGCTCACCTCCACGCGTTCACGGGTGGACGGCAGTTCGGCCGCGTGCACGCACGCGCTCGTCCGCTCCGGGGCGATGTCCACCAGCGGCGGCTCGGCGCCCACGCACGCGTCCGTGGCGTAGGTGCAGCGCGGCGCGAACGCGCAGCCCTGCGGCAGGTGGCGCAGGTTCGGCGGGCCGCCGGGGATCGGCACCAGCGGTGTGCGCTGCGCCTCCGCGCCCGGCAGGCTGCGCAGCAGGCCCAGCGTGTAGGCGTGCCGCGGCTGCGCGAACAGGTCCCGCACCGGGGCCGTTTCCATCAGCCGGCCGCCGTACATCACGGCCACGCGGTCGCAGGTCTGCGCGACCACCCCCAGGTCGTGCGTGACCAGGATGATGCCCATGTGCAGTTCCTCGCGCAGCTGCAGCAGCAGGCGCAGGATCTGGTCCTGGATGGTCACGTCGAGCGCGGTGGTGGGTTCGTCGGCCAGCAGCAGCTTCGGCTCGGAGGCCAGCGCGATGGCGATCATGGCGCGCTGGCGCATGCCGCCCGAGAACTGGTGTGGGTAGTCCGACAGCCGCGCGCGCGGGCTGGGAATGCCGGTCAGGTCGAGGAGCTGCGCCGCGCGGTCCTGGGCCGCCCCGCCGCGCAGGCCCCGGTGCGCCCGCAGGTTCTCCACGATCTGCTCGCCCACCGTGAGCACCGGATTCAGGGCGCTCATGGGTTCCTGGAAGATCATGCCGATCTGGCCGCCGCGCACCCGGCGCAGCCGCGCCTCGCCCGCACTCAGCAGGTTCTCGCCGCCGTACACGACGTCGCCGGTCATGGTGATGGGCGGCCGGTGCAGGCCGGTCAGGGCGCGCAGCGTGACGCTCTTGCCGCTGCCGGACTCCCCGACCAGGCCCAGCACCTCGCCCGGCTGCACGTCGAAGCTCACGCCGCGCACCGCGTGCAGCGTGCCGGTCGGCGTGGGAATGCGGACATTCAGGTCGCGCACGCTCAGCAGGGCGGCGCTCACGAGCGGGGCCTCAGCGCGTCGGCCAGTCCGTCGCCGATCAGTGAGAACGTCACGCCGGCCACGGTCAGGGCCAGGCCCGGGAAGGTCGAGATCCACCACGCGGTCGCCATGAAGTTCTTGCCGTCCGCGACCATCACGCCCCACTCCGGGGTGGGCGGCTGCGCGCCCAGGCCCAGGTAGCCCAAAGACGCGCCCAGCAGGATGCCCAGGCTCATGTCGGTCATGAGATACACGATGGCCGGCGTGACCGCGTTCGGCAGCAGGTGCCGCAGCAGGATGCGCGCGGGCGAGTAGCCCAGCACCCGCCCGGCCTGCGCGTACTCGGCCTTCTTCTCGCTCATGACCTGCCCGCGCGTCAGGCGCCAGTACGACACCCACCCGACCGCGCTGACCGCCACGTACATGTTGGTCAGGCCCGGCCCCAGCACCGCCACGATGGCGATGACCAGCACCAGGAACGGGAAGACCACGACCAGGTCCGCGATCCGGCCGACCAGGGCGTCCGCCCAGCGGCCCAGGAAGCCGGTCAGCGCGCCCAGCAGCGTGCCGAAGATGAAGGGGAAGAGGGTGGTGAACAGCGCGATCTGCAGGTCCACGCGGGTGCCGTAGATCACGCGGCTCAGCACGTCGCGCCCGAAGTTGTCGGTGCCGAAGGGATGCTTGGCGGTGGGGCCCTGCAAGATGGCGTTGTAGTCGAAATCGGTGGGGCTGTGCGGCGCGAGTGCGGCCGGGAACAGCGCTGCGAGAATCAGCAGCAGCAGCAGCACCAGCCCGATCAGCAGCGTGGGTTTGGGCCAGCGCCGGGTGCGGGCGGGCGCGGTGGCCGGAGCGGCGACGGCCGTCACCGGAGGCTCCGGGGGAAAGAGGGGCTCATCAGCTCAGCTCCGTGCGGGGGTCGAGGCGGGCGTGCAGGAGGTCGGTGGCCAGGAACACCAGCGACACCAGCACGGCGAAGGTCAGGGTCAGGCCCTGGATGACGGGGTAGTCGCGGCCGAAGATGGCGTCCACCATCAGGCGGCCGACGCCGGGAATGGCGAACACGGTCTCGGTGATCACCGCTCCGCCGATCAGCGCGCCGATGTTCAGGCCCAGCAGCGTGACGGTGGAGATCAGGGCGTTGCGCAGCACGTGCCGCAGCATGATCACGCGGGTCGCCATGCCCTTGGCCCGCGCGAATTCCACGTACTCGGCAGTCAGCACCTCGATCACCGAGGCGCGCAGCGTGCGCACCAGCACTGCCGCGAGGTTCAGGCCCAGCGTGAGGGCCGGCAGGAACAGGTGGTACAGGTGGTCGCCGAAGGTCACGCCGTAGCCGCCGATGGGAAACCACCCCAGCCGCGCGCCAAGCAGCGTCAGCAGTTGCAGCGCCACATAGAACACCGGCAGCGACAGGCCCACCTGGAACACCGCGCGGATCACGGCGTCCACCCAGGTGTTGCGGCGCACGGCCGCCAGCACCGCCAGCGGCACGGCCAGCAGCGTGCCCAGCACCGCCGCGTACACGGTCAGGAACAGCGTGATCGGCAGCCTCTCCCCGATCAAGCGCAGCACCGGCACCTTCAGGCTGATCGAGTCGCCCAGGTCGCCGCGCAGCAGGTGCTGCACGAAGATCAGGAACTGCACCGGCAGCGGCTTGTCCAGGCCCAGGTCGCGGTTGGTGCGCTCCACGATCTCGGCCGTGGCGCGGTCACCCAGCACCGCGCTGGCCGGATCGCCCGGCAGCAGCCGCACCAGCAGGAACACCAGCAGCATCACCGCCAGGAACGTGGGGATGATCTGCAGCAGGCGCCTCAGAACGTAGGAGTTGGACATGGGGCCTCCAGCACGGACGCCGCACCACAGAGGATGCGGCGCCCGAAAAAGATCAGAGAGCGTGCGGTCAGGTCACGCTTATTTGTCGAGCCACGCTCCGGAGAAGATGTTGTTGCCCAGCGGGATCTGCACGAAGCCCCCGACCTTCTTCGACAGCGCCACCGGGTACGGAGTCTCGTACAGGTAGATGATCGGCGCGGCGTTGGCGTACAGCGTCTGGATGCGGCGGTAGTCCGACGCCCGCTTCACGCGCGACAGTTCCTGCTGGCTCTGCGCGAACAGCTTGTCGATCTCGGCGCTCTTGAAGCCGGTGTGTACCGACTCCACGTTGTCGTACACCGCGTAGTACGTGGTGATCTGCGAGGGGTCGTTGATGTCGTTGGTCCACGCGGCCGTACGCATCTGGAAGTCGTTCGCGCGGTAGCGGGCGGTCTTGGTGGCGGCGTCCACCTGCTCGATCTTGAGCCGCACGCCGATGGCGGCCCACATCTGCTGCAGCGCGGTCAAGAGCGCCAGATCGTCCGCGCTGCCGGAGGTGGCGAGCACGCTGACCTCGAAGCCGCCGGCGTACTTGCTCTTGGCCAGCAGCGACTTGGCCTTGGCGAGGTCGTACGGGAAGCCCTTCTGGGTGGTGTCGAACAGCGGCGTGGTCGAGGACATGTACGACGTCATGGCCTTGCCGGTTCCGTAGGTCACGACCTGGATCAGCGCGTCCTTGTTGGTGGCGTAGTTCAGGGCCTGCCGGACGTTCACGTCGCTCAGGGGGTTGGCCGCGCCGCTCTTGAGGGTCGGGCGGTTGTTCATCAGGATGCTGTTCACCTTGGTCGAGGGGAACAGGGTCATGTTGACGTTCGGGTTGGCCTTGAGTTCCGACACGCGGCTGAGCGGAATGAACTCGGCGCCCTGGATTTCACCGGCCTGCAGCTTGAGGATGCGGGTGTTGTCGTCCGGGATGATCTCGAAGCGCACGCTGTCCAGGTAGGGCAGCGCCTTGCCGTCCGTGCCCTTCTGCCAGTAGTAGGGGTTGCGCTTGAGCACCATGTACGAGCCCTTCTTCCACTCGCTGAGCACGAAGGGGCCGGAGCCGATGGGCTTTTCCGCGAAGGCCTTGGCCTTGTCGGCGTCGGTCGCGCCGGCCGCGGCGGTGAACAGCTTCTGCGGCATGATCGCGGCGTTGAAGGTGGCGAGCGCGGCGGCCAGCGTGGGGTCCGGCTGCTTGAGCTTGAGGGTCACGGTGCTGCCGCTGGCCGTGATCGAGTCGATGCTGGCGAGCGAGCTGCTCCACGCGCCGTTGTCGGGCTTGCGGGCGCGGTCGAGCGACCACTTCACGTCCGCGGACGTCAGGGCACTGCCGTCGGCGAACTTCAGGCCGGGGCGCAGCGTCAGGGTGAAGGTCTTGCCGTCCGCCGAGGCGGAGTAGCGGCTGGCCAGGCCCGGCTGCACGCCCTTGCCGTCGGCGGTGGGCTGCAGCAGCGTGTCGTACAGGTTGGTCAGGATCCAGATGTCGAGGTTGGCGTCGTTCAGGACGGGGTCGAGGAACAGCGAGTCGGCGTAGCGGCCGTAGACCAGGGTGCCGCCCCGGGTGACGGCGAGTGAGTGGGACACACTGAGCGCGGCGGCGATGGCGAGCGTGGCACGTGACAGTCGTTTCATACCCCAACCTCCAGAACGTTCATAACACCTGACGGAATGTTATGCGGAACCATAACACCCGCTGAACGATCTGACAAGGCCGACTTCATCGGGTTCGTGGGCACGGCGGATTGGCGTGCTGGACGTCAGATCTGACCGGCAAGCCTCCGTTCCTGGGCTGACTCCGGAGTCACTTTGCCAAGCTGTCTAGATTCCCGGACGATGTGCTTCCCGGGCGCTGGACGGTCGAGCGCGTTCGGCGGAGATGGACGCCCAGTCCTCACGGGACACTCAGGTTAGCGTTCCTTTTATGCGGCTGGGCGCAGGTTTCTGGGATGTCGTACAGAAACCGGCATCACAATCCCGTGGGGAGTCACCCATGACGCGGACGATCATGCAGGTCGTTCCCGTCACGTTCACATACCCGGTGCACTTCACCAACCGTCTCTTCGATCCGGCCCACCCGCTGCTGCAGCACACGCTGGCCGGCGCTGACCGCGCGAAGGTGCTGTGCGTGGTGGACGACGGTGTGCTCGCCGCCCACCCGCAGCTGGCCACGCAGATCGGCGCGTACTTCGCCGCCCACCCGGAGCTGCACCTCGTCGCGCCGCCGCTGCCGGTGCCCGGCGGCGAGCGCTGCAAACGCGACCCTGGGCACGTCGAGCGTGTGCGGGCGGCCATCAACGCGCACGGTATCGACCGCCACGCCTACGTCCTGGCGGTGGGGGGCGGCGCGGTGCTCGACATGGTGGGCTACGCGGCCGCCACCGCGCACCGGGGCGTGCGCCTCGTGCGCGTGCCGACCACGGTGCTGTCGCAGAATGACTCGGCGGTCGGCGTGAAGAACAGCGTGAACGCCTTCGGCAAGAAGAACTGGCTGGGCACCTTCGCGCCGCCGTACTCGGTGCTGAACGACCGCTCGTTCCTGACCACCCTGGAGGACCGCGACTGGCTGGGCGGCCTGAGCGAGGCGCTGAAGGTCGCGCTGCTGCGCGACGCCGCGTTCTTCGGGTGGCTGGAGGCGAACGCCCCGGTCCTCGCCGCCCGCGACCTGGGCGCGATGGACCACGCCGTGTACCGCTGCGCCGAACTGCACCTCGCGCACATCGCCACCGGCGGCGATCCCTTCGAGCAGGGGTCGTCGCGCCCGCTGGACTTCGGCCACTGGGCTGCGCACAAGCTCGAGAGCCTGAGCGGCTACGAACTCCGGCATGGCGAGGCCGTCGCGGTCGGGATCGCGCTGGACTGCACGTACGCCGCGCTCTCGGGTCTGCTGCCCGAGGAGGACTGGCGGCGCATCGTGAACGTGCTGCTCGCGCTGGGCCTCGCGGTCTACGTGCCGGAGCTGGGGGACGACCGGCAGGACGCCGCCGATCCCACGTCCGTCCTGAGCGGCCTGAACGAGTTCCGTGAGCACCTCGGCGGGCGCCTGACCATCGCGCTGCTGAGCGGCATCGGGCGGCCCCTGGACGTCCACGACATGAACCACGACACCCTGCGCCGCGCTGTCACGGTCCTGCGGGACGTACAGGCCGGCGTACCTACCACGCCCCTGCAAGGAGACCCATGGCTGCCCACGCCGACACCTGCCTGCTGACCCGGAAACAGCTCCTCGACCAGTCGTTCATGGAGCACCGCGCGCACCTGCTCGCCATCGCCGCGTTCCTCGACCGGCTGGAACGCGCGCAGGGGGCCGACAACGCCCCGGAAGACTTCCGGCTCACGGCCTTCCGGGACGCGCTGCACGAACTCACCTCGCCCGAGCCCGGCCGGGTGGTGCGGGCGCAGCTGCGGCTGAGCGACCTCGACCTGACGCTGCTGGACGAGCGCGACTCGCAGAGTGCCTTCGGGGCGTCCCGCCGCGCGGACGGCAGCCACGACGACCGCGCAGGAGCCGAACAGTGAACTACATCGACATGCACGCTCATATGGTCTCGCGCACCACCGACGACTACCACGCCATGGCCCTGAGCGGCTGCCTGGCCGTCACGGAACCCGCGTTCTGGTCGGGCCGCGACCGCCTGGGCCCGGAGGCCTTCGCGGACTACTTCGACCACCTCACGACCTTCGAGCCTGCGCGTGCGCGCGAGTACGGCATCGCGCACTACGCGTGGCTGTGCCTGAACCCCAAGGAGGGCGAGGACCGCGACCTGACGCGGCAGGTGCTGAAGATCATCCCCGAGTTCCTGCACCGGGACACGGTGCTCGGCATCGGTGAGATCGGCCTGAACCGCGTCACGCGCAACGAGCTGGCGACCTTCCTCGATCACGTGGAACTTGCGCTGGAGCACCACCAGCTCATCCACATCCACACGCCGCACCTGGAGGACAAGTACAAGGGCACGCGCGTGATGGTCGAGGCGCTGGCGAAGGACCCGCGGATCGAGCCGGGCCGCGTGATGATCGACCACGCCGAGGAGCACACCGCCGGGCTGATTCTGGAGCACGGCTTCTGGACCGGCGTGACCCTGTACCCCAAGACAAAGGCGTCCCCGGCCCGGGCCATCGACATGATCGAGGTGTACGGCGCCGAGCGCGTGATCGTCGCTTCCGCGTGCGACTGGGGTCCCAGCCAGCCGCTCGCCGTGCCGGAGTTCATCCTGGAGGCCCGCCGCCGCGGCCACGATGAAGAGACCATCAGTAAGATCGTGCTGGACAATCCCGAGCGCTTCCTGGGCCAGTCCCCGAAGTTCGTGCCGCCCCGCCGCGAGCGGGCCGCGGCCCGGGTGTAGGGTGCTCGTTCACGGCGCGCAGCTCACGTACTGCACGAACATCCACCCCGCCGAGGGCCTGGACGGCGTGCGGCGCAGCGTGGAGACGTATACCGTGCCCCTGAAGGCGCGGCTCTCGCCGGACGCGCCCTTCGGCGTGGGCCTGCGCGTCTCCGGCGTGGAGAGCTCGGAACTGCTGGAGGGCACGGCACTTGAGGACTTCCGGGCCTTCCTGGACGGGCACGGCCTGTACGTGTTCACGCTCAACGGCTTTCCCTACGGCCCCTTCCACGGGCAGGCCGTCAAGGCGCAGGTGCACGCGCCGGACTGGCGGCACCCGGAGCGCGTGGCGTACACCCTTCGCCTGATCCGCATCCTGGCGGCGCTGCTGCCGGACGGCATGGAGGGCAGCATCAGCACCAGTCCCCTCAGTTACGCCGCGTGGGTGGACGCCGCCGATCCGGAGACGTGGGCGACCCTGACGGATCACGTGGTGGAGGTCGTGGAGGCGCTCGTGCGGCTGCGGCTGGAGCGCGGTGTCTTCATCCACCTCGACATGGAGCCCGAACCGGACGGCCTGCTGCAGTGCAGCGCCGATCTCGCCGCGTTCTACCGGGAGCACCTGCTCACGCGCGGGGCCCAGGGCCTCGCCACGCGGCTGGGCGGATCGCTGGACGAGGCCCGCGCGCACCTGCGCGACCACTTCCAGGTGTGCTTCGACGTGTGCCACGTGGCCGTGATGTACGAGGAGCCGGCGGCAGCGCTGGCCGTGTACGCGGACGCCGGGATGCGCGTGGGCAAGATCCAGCTCAGCTCCGCGCTGCGCCTCGTGCTGCCGGACGAAGCGGTGGGCCGGGACGCGCTGGGCGCGGCGCTCGCACCCTTCGCGGAGGGCACGTACCTGCACCAGGTGATCGCCCGCACGCGCGCCGGCACCCTGCGCCAGTACCCGGACCTGCCGCCCGCGCTGGCCGAGCTGCACGACCCGGACGTGACCGAGTGGCGCGTGCACTTCCACGTGCCGGTGTTCCTGGAGCAGGCCGGGGCCTTCGGCTCCACCCAGGCCGCCATCCGCGCGACCCTGGACGCGCTGCGCAGCGACCTGGCGGACCGGCACCTGGAGGTCGAGACCTACACCTGGGACGTGCTGCCGGAGAGTCTCAAGCGTCCGCTGGTGGAGTCCATCGCGCGGGAACTGGAGTGGGTGCGGGATGTCCTCTAGCGCTGCGGTGCGGGCTGCCGGCCGCTGGCGGGGGCACCTGTCGCTGGCGCGCATCTCGAACGCCCCGACCGTCGTGACAAACGCCCTGGCCGGCACCGCCCTGGCCGGCGGAAACGCGGGCACCGCACTGACCGCCTCGGTGGCGATGGTGCTGTTCTACACCGCCGGCATGTACCTCAACGATCTGCTCGACGTGGAGATCGACCGCCGCGAGCGGCCCGAGCGGCCCCTGCCGTCCGGCGTGATCCCCCTGCCCGAGGCGTGGGCGGTGACGGCGCTGCTGTTCGCGGTGGGCGGCGGCCTGCTGCTGCTCGCCGGGGGCCGCGCGCCACTGGGCGGGCTGATCCTCACTGCGCTGATCGTGCTGTACGACGCGTGGCACAAGACCAATCCCCTGAGTCCGGTCGTGATGGGCGCCACGCGCGCCCTGGTGTACGTGACCGCCGCGCTGGCCCTGACGCCCACGCCCGGCGCGCCCGTGATCGTGTGGGCGCTGCTGCTCGCCGCGTACACCGCCGGCCTCACGTACGTTGCCAAGACCGAGGGCCGGCCCGTGAAGCCGCAGTCGTGGCCGGCGCGGTACTGGCCGGTCGCGCTGGTCGCGGCGCCCGTGCTGTACGTCGTGGTGGGCGGCATCGCGTGGCCCGTGTGGCTCGCGGCCCTCGTTCTGGCCGCGTGGATCATCCACTGCCTGGGCTTCGTGTACGGCCCGCAGCGCGCCATCGGCGGGGCCGTCGGGCGGATGATCGCGGGCATGTGCCTGCTGGACGCCGCGGCGCTCGCCTCCGCCGGCGCGTACACGTGGCTGCCCGCCGCGTACGCCGCCTTCGTGCTGACCCTCTGGGCCCAGCGGCACATCAAAGGAACGTAACATGCCCACTCCACACCCGCCCACCTCAGGAACGCCCCGCGTGGCCGTCGTGAACGTCGTCGGCCTGACGCCCGACCTGCTGCCGCACCTGCCGCGCCTGCGTGCCTTCGCCGAGCGGGGCGCCGTCACCCCGGTGGCGCCCATGCTCCCGGCCGTCACATGCTCCGTGCAGGCCACCTACCTCACCGGCGAGTGGCCGAGCACCCACGGCATCGTCGGGAACGGCTGGTACTTCAAGGACGAGTGCGAGATCAAGTTCTGGCGGCAGTCCAACCACCTGATCCAGAGCCCCAAGCTGTGGGACGCGCTGCGCGCCCACGACCCCAGCGCGACCATCGCGAACGTGTGCTGGTGGTACAACATGTACTCCAGCGCCGACTACACCGTCACGCCGCGCCCCATGTACCCCGCCGACGGCCGCAAGCTGCCCGACTGTTACACCCAGCCGATGGAGCTGCGCGACGACCTCCAGGCGAAACTCGGCACCTTCCCGCTGTTCAGCTACTGGGGCCCGAACGCGAACATCACGTCCAGCGCGTGGATCGCCGAGGCGGCCAAATACATCGACGCGAAGTACGCGCCCACCCTGAACCTCGTGTACCTGCCGCACCTGGACTATGGCCTCCAGCAGCACGGGCCGGACCCCGCCGCCCTGACGACGCAGCTCGCCGAGATCGACGGCGTGGCCGGCGACCTGATCGAGTACTACGAGCGCCGGGGCGTGCAGGTCATGGTGGTCTCGGAGTACGGCATCGAGCGCGCGTGGCGGCCCGTACACATCAACCGCGCGCTGCGGGAGGCCGGACTGATCTCGGTTCGGCGCGAGGTCGGCCACGAACTGCTGGATGCGGGCACCAGCGCCGCCTTCGCTGTGGCCGACCACCAGGTCGCGCACGTGTACGTGAACGACCCCACCCGCGCCGCCGAGGTGAGGGCCCTGCTCGAAGCCCTGCCCGGCGTGGCCGAGGTGCTGGACGAAGGGGGCAAGCGCCGCCACCACCTCGACCACGACCGCGCGGGCGACTTCGTGGTGATCGCGGAAAGCGGCGCGTGGTTCACGTACTACTACTGGCTGGACGACGCCGTGGCCCCCGATTACGCCCGCACCGTGGACATCCACCGCAAGCCCGGCTACGACCCGGTGGAACTGTTCATGGACCCGCACAGCCCCGCCAAGCTGAACGCGGGCGTGGCCCTGCTGAAGAAGAAGCTGGGCTTCCGCTACCTGCTGAACGTGATCGGCCTGGACGCCTCGCTGGTGCAGGGCGCGCACGGCCGCGTGGGGGGCGACCCCGCCGAGGGGCCGCTGCTGATCACAGACCGCCCGGAACTGCTGCCGCGCCGGCCCCTGGTCGCGACCGACGTGTACACGGCCATCCTCGCGCATCTGGGCGTGCAGGTGCCGCAGCCCGTGTGAGGGCGAGCGCAGTCCGCTGACCGCGCGGGGCCGGAGGACGTGTCTCCGGCCCCGCGTTGCTGTGCTGTCCGAAGTCTGCTCAGCCCAGCGCGACGACCCGCCCCTCGTGCCGCGCCCGCTCGGCCGCGAAGACCATCAGGTGGCTCTCCAGCGTCTCCTGCGGCCCGCTCAGGATCAGCGACGGATCGTCGTGTGCCACGGCCGCCAGGAACGCCTTCATCAGGCCGTCGTCGCCGCCGCCGTGTCCGGACAGGATGCTGCCGTCGGAGGCGACGTCACTGTCCAGTTCAGTCGTGTCGCCGGTCAGGAAGTCATAGACGCGGATGATCTGGCTGTCGCCGTACAGCTCGCCGCGCGTGCCGAAGATACGGGTCTCGCGGCCGCGCGCCCGGGTGAAGGCCGTCATGGTGAAGGTGGCCGTGACGCCTCCAGCGAACCCGAAATTCACGACCTGATGGTCCACGACGTCGTTGTCGCAGGCGTATACGCAGCGGCCGTACGGCCCACGCGTCAGGGCGTCCAGCACGCCCTCCGGCGTGAAGTCGGTGGTGACCACGTTCAGCGGCCAGCCGGTGTTCCCAGCCTCCAGCTGCCCCAGGTAGTAGCGGGTCGCGGAGTACGGGCAGCGCTGCTCGATCTCGGGCGGGCACGTCACGCAGCGGTCGGACGCGCCGGGCGGCTGGTCCCCACGCCGGAAGTGCTTCAGGCTCCCGAACGACGACACCCGCTCGCACGGCAGCCCCACGACGTACCGCAGCCAGTCGAGGTCATGGCAGGACTTGGCGAGCAGCATGGGACTGCTGTGCGCCTCATTGCGCCAGTGCCCACGCACGAAGGAATGCGCCTGGTGCCAGTATCCGACGGGTTCCAGGTGCTCCACCGACACGATGTCCCCGATGGTGCCCACGTCCAGCACCCGGCGCAGCGCCTGGGTGTACGCCGTGTAGCGCAGGACGTGGCACACGCCGAGCATCACGCCCGCCGCCCCGGCCGCCGCCACGATGCGCCGGCAGCCGTCCTCGTCGGGGGCCATGGGTTTTTCCAGCAGCAGGTGGTAGCCCAGCGCGGCGGCGGCCTCGACCGGGGCCACGTGGTCGGCGTCCTGGGTGGCGATCACGGCGATGTCCGCAAAACGGGGCGCGGTCAGCGCACTCTGCCAGTCGGCGTACACCCTCTCCGGCGGCAGGCCGTACGCCCGAGCGAACGCCTCGCGCCGCGCCGCGTCGGGCTCGGCCACACCCACCACCACGCCCTCGTCCGGATGCCGCCGAACGTAGTCGGCGTAGGTGCCGCCGCGGCTGCCGGCGCCCAGGATCAGCAGCCGGGGCGGACGGCCGTGCTCGAAGCTGTTCATTGCGTGCGTCATGGAACTCCTGCAGTCGGGGCCGACGGCAACGATCCGCCGGGCCACTTGTCGTTCGTGGTCTTGACTCCGCTCACGAGGGCGGGACGACATGAACCTGCGGCAGCAGCGAGCGCGCCACCGCCGCGTCGAAGCGCAGCGGGCCGCCCAGCAGGGCGTTCGCACTGCCTGCCGCGACCGCCAGACGCAGGGCGTCCGGGATGGTCTCACCGGACTGCCGGGCGTACAGGAACGCGCCCAGCAGCGAGTCGCCGCTGCCCACGGGGTTGCGCACCTCAACGTGCGGCGCCGCCACGACACAGACTTCCGCGCCGATGTACGCGGCACCCTCGGGTCCACGGGTCAGCAGCACGGGCACGCCGGTGCGGGCGTACAGCTCGCGGGCGGAATCCACGGTACCGTGCCCAGTCAGGGCCTCCAGCTCGTGCTCGTTGGGCTTGATCAGACTCGCGCCGCTCTCCAGCGCGGCGTGCAGACCGGGGCCGCTGGAATCCACCGCTGGCCCGTCCAGGGCGCGCAGCATCGCCCGGAAGGCGTCGAGCGGCGTGCCCGGCGCAAGGCTGCCGCACACGGCCACCGGTCCGGCCGGCAGCCGCGCGAGCAGGCGGGCCACCGCGTCCGGCTGGTACATCGGCCCCATCTCGTTGATCTCGGTGGGGTGGTCGCCGCCCTCCTGTGTCAGGATGTGGCACTCGCGGGTCTCGCCCTCCACGTCCTCCAGCACGCCGTGCAGGCCCTCGGCGGCCAGCAGGGCGCGGAAGTGCGCGCCGTTATGGCCGCCCACCACCCCCGCCACGCAGGTCTCGCCGCCCAGCGCCCGCACGATCCGCGCGAGGTTCGGGCCCTTCCCGCCGGCCGCAACCGTGACCTCCGGTACGCGGTGGAGCCGCCCCGGCATGAGCGGCCGGTCCAGCCGCAGCGTCCGGTCGAGGCTGAGGTTGGGGGTCAGCGCGACGATCACGCGCGGCCCGCTCCGCCCAGCAGCGCGATGTACGTCTCGGCGCGGGCCTGCATCGCGCGGCGGCCGGCGTCCAGGTACGCGCGTGGGTCCTTCGCGCCGGCGCCCAGCGCGTCCCGGACCGCGTCCGTGAAGGCCAGGGTCAGGTCGGTGGCGAGGTTCACCTTCGCCACGCCCGAGCGGGCGGCCTGCGCGAGCTGGGCCTCGGGCACGGAACTCGCGCCGTGCAGCACCAGCGGCAGCGGCGTGGCGGCGGCCAGGGCGTCCAGCCGCGCGAAATCCAGCTGGGCGTCCTTGTGCTCGTGCTTGTGGGCGCTGCCCAGATCGACCGCCAGCAGGTCGCAGTGCGCGTCCTGCGCGAAGCGGCCCAGGTCGGCCGGGTCGTGGCGCTCGCCGCGCCGCCCGCCCTTCTCGACCACCTCGTACTCGGCCTCCAGATACCCGCCGCCCGCGTGCGCCATGCGCGCCAGCGGCCACAGCAGCGCCGGGTCGTCGCCCTCCAGCATCACGCCCTCGAAGCCCAGGCGCAGCGCGTCCAGCGCCACCTCGGGCGTCTCGGCGTGGTCGAAGTGCAGGATCACCGGCACGTCGGCTTCCGCTTTCAGGCTCAGGCCCAGCGCCGCCAGGTGGGCCAGCCCGGCATGGCGCGCGGCATTCTGCGAGATCTGCAGGATCACCGGCGCACGCTGCGCACTGGCCGCGCGCACCACGGCCTGGGCCGTTTCCAGGTTCACGGCGTTGAAGGCCGCGACCGCGTAGCCGCCGGCCCGCGCGGCGCGCAGCACCGACATGCCGTCCGTGCGGAACCTCGTCGCGGCGCTCACGCGATGGTCACGACCTTGGTCAGCCAGCGGGGCGCGGTGGTGTCCAGCCCCTTGGCCTGCGCGACGCACTCGCCCAGCATCTGCAGGGCCGGCAGGACGGTCACGGCGCGCTGCATGGCGGTGCCCTGCACGTCCAGCGTCAGGTCGCCCGGCACGCCGAAGCCGATCACGCGCGCTCCCTTGCTGCGCAGCTCGCCCACCAGCGTCGCTTCCGCCTCCACACTGCCGGGGTGCGACAGCAGCACGATCACCGTGCGCTCGTCCACCAGGCTGACCGGGCCGTGGCGGTACTCCATCGGGTGGTACGCCTGCGTGTAGGTCAGGCTCATCTCCTGGAGCTTCAGCGCGCCCTCCTGGGCGATGCCGTACAGCTCGCCCGCGCCCAGGAACACGAAGTGCGTCCGGCCCGCGATCACGTCCGGGAAGGCCGTCTGCGCGTGTTCCAGCAGCGCCTCGGCCGCGCGGATGTTCTCGTCACCGTACGACAGACCCGCCAGCCGCAGCCCGGTTAGCAACATCAGGCTGGCCGAGGACGTCATCACGATGCCCTCCTCCGGGTGCGTCGGCATGTACAGCACGGTGTCCGCGTGTGTGGTGAGCGAGGAGCCGGCCTCGCAGGTCAGGGCGGTGACGCGCTGGCCGCGCTCCTGGCTGGCGCGGGCGGCCTGCACCGTCTCGGTCGACTCGCCGCTGCGCGAGAACGCGATCACGTGTGGGCGCGTGCCGGCCGGCGTATATGCGTCCGGGTGCGTCAGCCACTCGCTGCCGGGCACGGCCAGCGCGGGCACACCCGCCACGTTCAGCGCGGCGGCCACGCTCTGCGCGATGTAATACGAGGTGCCGCAGCCCAGCAGGACGTGCGGTTCGGTGCCATGCAGGGCGGCGGGCACGGCGGCTCCCCGCCAGTACGGAAATTGTTCGGTGATGCTGCGAAGGGTCGGATTCATACGTGCTCCTGGGCGCGTGGAACGGAACGCTGGGTCATGCTCGTGTCGGTCGATAGGGCGGAGGAGAGGACCGCGAGCGCCCACGCGGGCTCGTGCCCGGCGCGGGTGGCGGCGTGATAGAGCGCGCCGCCCAGCGGCGGCAGGGCGGGCGCGGTGGGTTCGCAGGCCAGCTCGCGCACCAGCGCGTCGCGCAGCGGGCGGCTGGCGGTCACGCTGCCCGCGTAGCTCCATGGGAGCGACGGCGCGTCGAGCTGGGCGCGTACCGCGTGGACGTGCCGGGCGAGTTCGTGGGCGGCCGACTGGAGCAGCGCGAGCGCCGTGGCCTGCCCGGTAGCGGCGAGCTGGTCCACCGTGCGTGCCACAGTCGCCACCCCGGAGCGCACATGCGCCAGCCCGTGGTGCCACTCCAGCAGGCGCTCGGGCGTGACCTTGCCACCCAACAGCGGGCACAGCAGGTCCTGCGCGAAGGCCGCGTCGGGGTGGCGGCCGTCCAGGGCCTGGCTGGCGAGTGACAGCGCGGCCCGGCCGATCCAGTACGCGCTCCCCTCGTCGCCGAAGCCGTCGCCCCAGCCGCCGGCTCGGACGTGGCGGGCACCGTCACTGGCCCACGCCATCGAACCCGTGCCGGCCAGCAGCAGGGCGCCCACGCCGTCCGGGAAGGCGCCGACAAACGCGGCCTGCACGTCGTTCATGGTGCTGTGCGGCACGCCCAGGACGCTCCGGCAGACCTCGTCCTGCTGCGCGGTGATCGCCGGGGACTCGCCGTAACCGGGCAGGCCCAGCGTGGCGTGGGCCAGCGGCCCCGGCGCCGGGTGCGCGGCCAGGAAGGCGGTGAGGTCCGCCGCCCAGCCTGGCCGGTCGAAGGGATTGATGCCCGGCGCGGTGTACGGGCCGGACACCTGGCCGCCCGGGCCCAGGTACGCCAGCGCCGTCTTGCTGCCGCCGCCGTCCAGGCCGAGAATCCAGGTGTCCGCCGTCATCACTTGCTCTGCTTGAGCAGGTCCGCCATGCCGGCGGACGCCTGCGAGATCGCGTCCGGCAGCTTGGCGTTGCCGGTCCACGCGAGGTTCAGCTTCTGGTTCAGCACGGTCAGCACCTCCGGCAGGCTCTTCAGGGAGCGCAGGTTGGCGTTGATCACCACCGAGTTCGGAAGCTGCGCGAACACCGTCTGCGCGTTGCGGCCCGGCAGGGCGGCGAGGTACTGGGACTTGTACGTCTCGGCCAGGGTGGGCAGCAGGCCGCGCTGCGCGAGCATGCGCTGCGCCTGGGTGGAAGTGTTCATCCACGTGACGAACTTCTGCGCGGCGGCCGCGTTCCTGCTGCCCTTGGGAATCACCAGGGCGTGCGCGCTCACCACCGGGCGGGGCGCCCGGCCGTCCACGCTGGGGAACGGCGCGAAGGCCCAGTCCAGATCCTTGTTCTGGTCCCACGTCGAGACCATCCAGCTGCCCTGCACCAGAATGCCCATCTGGCCGGCCAGGAACATCTGGTAGCCCTGCTGCGTGGACGCCTGCGGGCCGGGCGAGACCTTGTCCTTGTAGATCAGGTCGAGCAGCATTTGCGACGTCTTCTGGAAGGTCGCGTCGAGGTTCGGGGCATAGGTGTCGCCGGTCTTCTTGATCAGGCCCTGGCCGCCCGCGCCGTAGTAGAAGCTCATGCCGTATTCCAGGTCGGCCTGGAGGTCTGCGCCGTTGATGCCGTAGATCTGCTTGCCGTCCTTGGTGAAGGTCAGCTTCTTGGCGGCGTCGAGCATCTGGGCATACGTCCACGTGGTCGTGGGAATCGGCACGCCGCGTTCCTTGAAGAGAGAGCGGTTGATGTACACCGTGACCGGCTGCGGCCCGAGCGGCACGCCGTACAGCTGGTTGTTGACACGGTACGGCGCGGTGCGCGTGGCCGGCAGCAGCGCGGCCGTCTTGGCGTCCAGCGTGATCGGCGAGAGCGCGCCCTGCGACTGGTAGAAGGGGAAGTTGTCGAGGTTCATCCACATCACGTCGTAGGTGCTGCCGCCGGCGACCATCGCGGCGGCCTTCTGCCAGTACACGCCCCACGGCACCAGGTTGTACTTCACGGTCACGTCCGACTGGGACTTGTTGAAGGCGGCGATCAGGGCCTCGTCGGCCTGCTGGCGGGTGCCGTCCCACGTGGCGTAGTCGATGGTGGTGGCGGCGCGGGCGGTGGCGGCGGACAGGGCGGCGAGCAGGAGCAGCGTTCTGGTCATGGTGGAGCCTCCGGTGCGGGAACGTGGACGGGACGTCGTGGGCATCAGCCTTTCAGGCCGCTGGTGATGGCGGCGTCGGTGAGGTAGCGCTGGACGAAGAGGTACGCGATGACGGTCGGCAGCGTCGAGAGGGTCGCGCCGGCCATCAGCACGGGGATATTGACCGTGAACTGGTTCTGGAGGCTCAGCAGCCCCACCGAGAGCAGCATCTTGTCGCTGCTCTGCAGCACGATCAGCGGCCAGATGAACGACTGCCAGTTGCCCAGGAACGAGAACAGCCACGCGGCGGCGATGGCGCCCTTCGCGGCGGGCAGGGCCACGTGCCGCAGCGCCGTGAACCACGAGCCGCCGTCGATCAGGACGCTTTCCTCCAGCGACCGGGGCAGCGAGCGGAAGAACTGGAACAGCAGGAAGACCGTGAAGCCGCTGGCGATACTGGGCACGATCAGCGCCGTGTACGAGTCGTACCAGCCGAGGGCGCGGATCAGCAGGAACACCGGGATGATCGTCACCTGCCACGGAATCATCAGCGACAGCAGGTGCGAGCCGAACCACAGGCCCTGCCCCGGGAAGCGCAGCCGGGCGAAGGCGTACGCGGCGGGCGCGGCCGAGAGGATGTTCAGCGTGGCGATCAGCACGCTCGTCCAGAACGAGTTGAAGAACATCTTGCCGAACGGGATGGTCGCGAAGAGCTGCGTGAAGTTGGCGACACTCCACTCCGCGGGCAGCCACACCGGCGGCCACGTGTACGCCTCGGCCGGGGTCTTGAAGGCGGTCAGGATCATCCACGCGAAGGGCAGCAGGATCGCCAGCGCCCCCAGCGTCAGGAACGCGACCAGCGCGGCCTGTGCGCCCTGCGTGCGGACCCGGATGGACGCGTCGCGCCTGTCGGCGGTGCCGGCCGCACTCCGCAGCGGTTCAGACCTGGTCATAGTTCACCCACCGGTTCTGGGCGCGCCACTGCACGACCATCAGCACGATCAGCACGGCGGCGAGCAGCCACGCCAGCGCCGAGGCGTAGCCCATCTTGAAGAAGGTGAAGGCCGTCTTGTAGATGTACAGCGCGACCGTGGTGCTGCTGTCGCCGGGGCCGCCATTCGACAGCACCAGCACGGCCTCGAACACCTGCAACGCCCCGATCAGGCTCAGGACCAGCACCAGGAACACCGTGGGGCTGACCATCGGCAGCGTGATGGAGCGGAAGGCCTGCCACGGCGTCGCGCCGTCGAGCTGCGCGGCTTCGTACAGGTCCTTCGGCACGCTGGCGAGGCTCGCCAGGAACAGGATGATCCCCTGCCCGGAGCCCTGCCACACGCTGAACACCGCGACCGCCGGCAGCACCCATGTGGGCGAGCCCAGCCAGTTCGGGCCGTGGACACCCAGCCACCCCAGGATCAGGTTCACGAGGCCCTGCGGCGCGAGCAGCACCTGCCACAGCAGCGCGACCGCTACGCCGATGGTGACCATCGGCAGGTAATACACCGTGCGGAACACCGTCCTCAGCCACCCGGCCCGCAGGTTGTTGATCCACACCGCCAGCGTCATGGAGATCACCACGCCGGTCGGCACGGCCAGCAGCACGTACAGCAGGGTGTGCGACAGGGCTGACGTCGCCCGCGAGTCCTGGAGGGCGGCGGCGTAGTTCTGCACGCCCACGAAGTTCGGCTGACTCAGGCCGCCCCAGTCCGTCAGCGAGATGCCCAGCGACGCCGCGATGGGCAACACGGCGAACACCACGATCCCCAGCGTGCTGGGCAGGATCAGCAGCAGGGCCAGCAGCGTTTCCTGGCGGCGCATGGGCGAGACGCGGGCCCGGCGCCTGGACGAAAGAAGGGGAGAAGTGGCCTGCATATCACCTCCTGGCCGGACAGGGCCGGTCGAGCCTCACGGATTGACCTCAAGGATTTCATCCAGGTTGATGGTCGAGACGAAGGGAATGAAGTTGTAGCTCTTGGCCCGCTGGTAGTCACGGGTGATCACGTCGGTCTGGCTGGCCTGGGCGTAGTCGAGCGCGAGCACCACCAGACCGCGCTTGCTGAGGTTCTCCACGAAACTGGGATCGCCGCTGACGCTGCCGTAGGTCTTCTTGCCGAAGTCGTAGCCGCTGGAGAAGTTCTCGAACATCACGGCGTCGATGCTGCTCGAGGTGTCGTTCAGCAGCGCGAAGCCGCGGTTCTGCACCAGCACGGCGTCCGGATACGTGGCGCGCAGGTCCTCGACGATCTTGACCAGGCCGGGCGCGATCTTGGGGTACAGGTCGGCGGTGTCCAGCGTGTCCAAGAAGAAGCCGTCAAAGCCGCGCTTCTTCAGGGCCGCGGCCTGCTCCTTGATGATCGCCTGCCACCCGGACTGCGTGGCGTCGATGAATTTCGAGCCCCAGTTCTTGTTCTCGCCCAGAATCCACGCGGGCTGGACGCGGCCGGCGTACGCGCTGTTCTTGTCGAGTTCCCCGATGGTCAGGTACGAGATCACGCGCGTGCCGTTGTCGTGCAGGGCCTTCATTTGCGCGTCGGTCACGGTGTAGGGCTGCACGATGGCGAGGTCGTAGTTTTTCAGCTTCTCAACGTCAGCGGCCTTCTTGCCGTAGTACACGGAATACGACCCGATGTCCGACACCCGGCTGGTGATGGGCGCCCCGGCCGGTGACTTGCCGAGGGCCGCGCTGATCGACTGCGCGAGGGCCGCCGGGTCGCCGGGCTGCTCTACAAAGGTCAGGTAGCCGTAGTTGTTGGGCGAGTTGAAGTCCCCGCCGACCGGCCACAGCGGGTACTCGGCGGCCTTCTGGTGCTCGCGGCCGACCTTCAGCGCCCACACGTCCCCGGCTCCCGCCGCGGGGAAGGTGGCGCTGTTCAGCGGTATGGCGAGTTCCAGCACCCAGCGGCTCTGCTCGATGCGTCCGGCACTCTTGTAGTCGGTGGTGGCGGTGTAGGCCTTGAAGCGCGTGCCCGCCGGGTTGATGGCGAAGTGGGCCTCGGCGGGCACCTTGGCGTACGGGGTCGTGCGCACGAACAGCTCCATCACGTCGTCGTTCCACCACTCACCCGCGTCCTGCGCGAGCTTGGCGACCACGGTGTCCTTGGGCTGGTCGAACACCCCCAGCACGTACAGGTTCTGCGCGTCCCACGCCACCGAGTAGTACCCGGCGTTCTTCACGGGCACGCTGGGCACGCCGTTGCTCTGGATCACCGCGTATTTCGGCAGGCCGTCCCACTGCCCCAGGTCGCCGCCGATGGTGATGGTCTTGTGCACGGCCTGGGCCACGCTGGTGGGGGGCACCAGTCCCGTCTGGGCCGAGGCGACGGAGGCGAGCAGGGACGCGGTGAGCAGGGCACGCTTCATGAAGTCCTCCCGAGTGGCACGACGGTGGCGGCCACGTTCAGTTCGGCAAGCCGCGTCTTCCACGCGGCGTCCAGACGGCTGTCGGTAATCAGGGTGTGGGCGGCCGTGACCGGCGCGACCGCGTAGGGGGCGCTGTCTCCGAACTTGCTGGAGTCGGCCAGCACGATGGGCTGCGACGTGCGGCCGATCATCACGCGGTTGAGGCTCGCCTCGGCGGGGTTGAGGGTGTACATGCGGGCGTCGTCGCGCACGGCGCTGGTGCCCAGGTACAGCTGGTCGAACCACAGCTCGCCCAGCATCTGCTCGGCATACGGCCCGACCATCGACAGGTTCTCGTTGCGCAGCTGGCCGCCCAGCAGGTTCACGCTGACGTTCTCCACGTTCACGAGTTCCTGCGCGACCGCCAGCCCGTTCGTGAACACGGTCAGCGGCAGGGGTTCCAGCCGCAGGCGCCGCGCGAGTTGCAGCACGGTCGTGCCGGCATCCAGAAACACCGTCGTGTGAGGACGCAGCAGCCCGAAGGCGACCTCCCCGATGGCCCGCTTGGCCTCGACGTGGTCCTGTGCCCGTGCCTGGAAGGCGATTTCCGGCCCGGCGCCGTCGGCCAGGCGGGCGCCGCCGTGCGTGCGGGTCACGATGCCGTTTTCCTCCAGCCGCTGGAGGTCGCGCCGGATGGTGACGATCGAGGCGCCGGTCGCGTCGGCGAGTTCCTCGACGCGCGCGAAGCCGTTGCTGTAGAGGTGGTGCTGGATTTTGTTGATGCGGTCAGACTGCATCGGTCTCCTTATGGCCGCGGGGAACGCGGGCCATGGCATGAGCGGCCGGTTGGTGCCGGCGCTCCCTGTGATCGATGCGATCACCATAGCAGGCGAAGCGAACAATAGCAACCAAAATCTAGATCGTTTTTGGTCGAACTGAGGTTTAGGTAGATGTAGGTCTGATACCTGCCGGGCCATGAGCGGGGTGGGGAAGCATCGAATAGACGCTGACCGTGCACACTGGCATCATTCTCAGAGGGCAGGGCCACGCTGGGAGCCTCCTTAAAACGATCAGAATCGATCATAGAGAGGGGTCGGTTGAGCCTGGTCGTGCCCTCCCTTGCCGCCGCCTACGCATGCTGCTTCCCTGGGAGTGGGGGCGGATTACGTCACACCCGGTCAGTTCTCGCCCGACCTTGGTCCGTGGTGGAGCCGGCCGGGCAGGCGTGTAATGGGGGCGTCGGAGCATCACCTGTGCGCTGCCCGGTCGGGACGGCGCGCCCACTTCACGCCCGGAGGTTCACCATGAACAAACGTGTGCTCGTCGGTTCCCTCGCCGGTCTGGGGCTGCTCGCCGCCGCCCTGCCGTCCCTCGCGCAGTCCACGCCGGCCCCGGCCGCCGCCCCCACCGCCGTCACGATGAAACTCATGGAATGGACGATGGGCATGGACATGACGCCCATGAAGGCCAAGGGACCGGTCACGTTCAACATCGAGAACGTCGGGAAGTTCCCGCACGCCCTCGCCATCGAGGGCAAGATCGGCGGTCAGGACTTTGAGCTGTCCACCGTCGTCCTGAAGCCCGGCGAGAAGACCAGCCTGACCGTCAACCTGCCGGCCGGCACGTACACCGTGTACTGCCCGGTCGGCAAGCATGAGGAACAGGGCATGAAGGCCGATCTGGTCATCGAGTAGCCCCCACGCCGCGCTGCCGGGCGGCCGGACCACCGTCTCCCCCTGCGTCCCCATCCCCGGAGGTGAGGGTGGTCCGGCCGCCACGCGTCATGCTGGGGGCATGAACCCGGACGACATCCTGGTGATCGGGGCAGGCCCGGCCGGGCTGGCGGTGGCCGCCTGCCTGCACGCAGCCGGTCTGCCCTACACGCTGGTGGAGCGCGAGGCGCATGTGGCGGCCACGTGGCGACGGCACTACGACCGGCTGCACCTGCACACCACCCGCGACCTCTCGACCCTGCCACACGGACCCTGGCCGACGGGCACACCCACCTACCCGTCACGGGAACAGGTCGTGGCCTACCTCGACGCCTACGCCGCGCGGCACGGCATCTCGCCGCGCGTGGGCGTGACCGTCGAGCACGTCCGGCGCGACGGTGACCGCTTCACCGTGCGAACGGACCGTGGCACCCTCACGCCGCGCGTGGTGGTGTTTGCCACCGGCACGAACGCTGTGCCGGTCAAGCCGGACTTCCCCGATCTGGAGAACTTCGCGGGCTCGGTCACGTACGCCGCCACCTACCGCAACCCCGCGCCGTACGGCGGGAAACGCACGCTGGTGGTCGGCAGCGGGAACTCCGGCGCGGAGATCGCTCTCGACCTCGCCGAGCACGGTGTGGAGGTGTCCATGGTCGTGCGCGGCCCCGTGCACGTGGTTCCCCGAGACGTGTTGGGGCGGCCCAGTCAGGCGACCAGCATCCTGCTGTCACGCCTGCCCATCGACGTGCGCGACCGCATCGTGGGCACCGTGATGCGCCTCGCCGTGGGCGATCTGAGCCGCTACGGCATCCGCCGCCCCACCCGGGGCCTGAACCGCACCATCGTGGAGGACGGCCGTATTCCGATGCTGGACATCGGTACGGTCCGCATGATCAGGGCCGGGCGCATCCGCGTGTTGCCCGCCGTGCAGCGTGTGCACGCCGCCGACGTGACCTTCGCGGACGGCCGGACGCTGCCCTTCGACGCTCTCATCCTCGCCACCGGCTACCGACCCGGCCTGGAGGGCGTCATTGACGGGTATGGTGCCCTCAGCGACGACAGGGGCCGGCCCCGCGTGAACGGCGGGCTGAGCGGCGCTGAGGGTCTGTACTTCGTGGGCTACGGCATCGCGCCCACCGGCGTGCTGCGCACCATCGCGCAGGAGGCGCCGAGGGTCGCGGCACTGGTCAAGCGCGACGTGTCGGCGTGACCCGGCCGACTCGCGGCAGTCTTCGGTGCGGGTGAAGGGAGGGCATCACTCCCTCCACCTGTGCACTCAGACCGCCTGAACCTCCGACCGCGCGTGTACGTGCTCGCCGCCGATCCACACGCCCGCCACGTCCGCCGGTGTGCCGGTGGCGAAGGCCGCCGCCAGGGCGCGTTCGGGGCTGCTGGCGTGGCGGAATACGGCGTCCAGCGGTGTGCCGGGCGCGGGCGACAGGTGCACCGCGTCGAAGGCCTTGCCGACCTCGAACGATCCGGTCTGGCCGTCCAGATCGAGCGCCCGCGCGCCCGCGAGCGTGGCGAGGTACAGCAGGTGCGTGGGCGTCAGCGGCACGCCGTCCGGCATCAGGTTCTGCATGAAGTGCGCCTGCAGCCCCTCCTTGAGCAGCGAGAAGCCGGTGCCGCCGCCCACGTCGCTGCCCAGCGATACGGGTACGCCCGCGTCCAGATGACGGCGCAGCGGGAAGAAGCCGCTGCCCAGCGCCGAGTTGCTGCACGGGCAGTGCGCGGCCGTGCAGTGGTGGGTGGCCATCACGCCCAGCTCGCGGTCGCTGGGCCAGACGTTGTGCGCGAGCACGCTGCGCCGGCCGACCAGCCCGGCCTTCTCGTAGGTGTCGAGGTAGTCGCGCGCGCCGGGGAACAGGTCCCGCACCACCTCGATCTCGCGGCCGTTCTCGTTGATGTGGGAGGTGAAGCGCACGTCCGGGAACTCGCGCATCAGGGCGGCGCAGGCCTCCAGAATGCCCTCCGACGCGCTGAGGCTGAAGCGCGGCGTCACCGCGTACAGATTCCGGCCCACGCCGTGCCAGCGCAGGGTCAGGGCGCGGCCCTCGGCGTACGCGCGTTCCGGCGTGGTGTGCAGTTCGTCCCGCAGCAGGCGGTCGCTGACGACCAGACCGCTCACGGCGCGCAGGCCGCGCCGGGTGGCCTCCTCGAAGAAGACGTCCACCGCGCCCGCGATGTGCGAGCCGAACACCAGCGCGGTCGTGGTGCCCGCTTCCAGCAGGCCGCCCACAAAGTCCCGCGCCACGCCGCGCGCGTACGCCACGTCGGCCATGCGGGCCTCCTCGGGCAGCGCGCACTGGTCCAGCCAGTCGAGCAGCGGCAGGCCCAGGCCGCCGATCACGCGCACCTGCGGGTAGTGCACGTGCGTGTCGATGAAGCCCGGCAGCAGCAGGCCGCCGCGCAGGTCCGTCACGGGCACGTCCGGGTGGGCGGCGCGCAGGTCGGCGTACGGGCCGGCCGCGCGGATCACGCCGCCGTCCACGAGCAGGCCGCCGTCATCGTGTGCGTGCAGGGCGTCGGCGTCCGTGAAGGGGTTGGTGGGCGTGTGCAGGATGGTGGCGCGGTAGAGGGTCGGGGAAGTCACGGTGTCCTTTGTGGGGCCGCGCTGGGCGCGGACTGGAGGTGGGGAAGGAGTTGCGCGGCGACCGCCAGCGCGATCACGGCCGGGTGCTTGCGCTGGGGGCCGGTCATGAGGTCTGGCAGCCCCACGGGCGTGGTCACGCGCGCCAGGGCGTCCGGCGGGTGGCCCAGGGACCGGAGCTGGCTCTGGAAGCGCGTCCACTTGGCCCGAGAGCCGATCAGGCCGAGGAAGCCCAGGTCGGTATGGCCCAGCTCCGGGCGGCGCAGCGCCGCGTCGATCACGGCGGCGTCCTCGGCGTGGTCGTGCGTCATCACGATCACGTGCGCCCCGGCGGGCAGGTCGTGCAGGACCAGTTCCGGGATGGGCGCGTGGTGAATATGAACTGTGGCGACGGCGTCTGCCAGCGGAGCCAGGCGCTCCGGCGAGAGCTGGGCTTCGCGCGAGTCCACGAGGTGCAGGTGCAGCGGCAGCCGCGCGAGCACCCGGGCGAGTTCCAGGCCCACGTGCCCCACCCCGAAGACCGCCACGTGCGCCCGCGCGGGCACCAGCGGCTCGAGCAGCAGCGTGACCTCGCCGCCGCAGCACTGCCGGCCGTGCTCGTTCACGGCGTGATCCGTCAGGCGCAGCGTCAGGAGGTCCGGCGTGGTGGCGCCGCAGCTCAGCAGGACGCGGGCGCGCTCCACGGCCGTCGCCTCCAGGTTGCCGCCGCCCACGCTGTCCCAGGTCTCCGTGGCCGTCACCAGCATCTTCGCGCCGGCCTCGCGTGGGGTGTGGCCCCGCGCAGCCGCCACCGTGACCAGCACGCCCGGCTCGCCCCGCTCGTACAGGGCGTTCATCGCTGCGCGCCATGTCATGGCGTGGCCGAGCATCGGTGCTCAGTCATCGGCCGCCACCTCCGCGCCCGTGCGGGCGAGGTCCAGCGCCCAGTACACGGCTTCCGGCGTGGCTGGGCTGCCCAGCAGGGTGGAGCGGCCACCCGGCCCGAAGGCGGCGCAGGCCTCGCGCAGCGCCTCGCGCACCGAGATCGCCAGCATCAGGGGCGGCTCGCCCACCGCCTTGCTGCCGTACACCACACCGGTCTCGGTGGCGCGCTCCAGCAGGGCCACGTTGAAGACGTCGGGCAGTTCGCTGAAGCTCGGGAGCTTGTAGGTGCTCGCGGACCGCGTCTGGAGCCGGCCCCGGCCCTCGCCGCTGGACTCGTCCCAGCGCAGTTCCTCCAGGGTCAGCCAGCCCGCGCCCTGGAGAAAGCCGCCCTCCACCTGTCCCAGGTCGATCAGCGGCGACAAACTGTCGCCCACGTCGTGCAGCAGGTCGGCGCGGCGCACGCGGTACGCGCCGGTGAAGCCGTCCACCTCGACCTCCGACACCGACGCGCCGTAGCTGAAGTATTTGAAGGGCTCGCCCTGCATCGCCACGCGGTCCCAGTGCAGGCCCGGCGTGCGGTAGAAGCCGGCCGCCCACAGCGGCGTGCGGCGGTGGTACGCGTCGTGCACCAGCGCGGCAAAGTCCATGCCCCGTTCCGGGTGCCCGATGGGGAAGACGTGGCCCGCCTCGAAGCGCACGTCGTCGGGGTGGACGCCCAGCGTGCCGGCCGCCACCTCCGAGAGCCGAGCCCGGATCTGGTCGCAGGCGTCCTTGACCGCCCCGCCGTTCAGGTCGGCGCCGCTGCTCGCGGCCGTGGCGCTGGTGTTCGGCACCTTGTCCGTGCGCGTCGGGGCCAGCCGCACGCTGGAGAGCGGCACGCCCAGCGCGGTCGCGGCCACCTGGATCATCTTGGTGTGCAGGCCCTGGCCCATCTCGGTGCCGCCGTGGTTGATCAGCACCGAGCCGTCCTTGTAGACGTGCACCAGCGCGCCCGCCTGGTTGTACGCGGTGAAGTTGAAGGCGATGCCGAACTTCACCGGCGTGACACTCAGGCCCCGCTTGCGGTGCGGGTGCGCGGCGTTGAAGGCGGCGACCTCGGCCCGGCGCGTGTGGAAGTCGCTGCGCTCCAGCAGCTGTGCCCACAGGTCATGCAGCCGCTCAGCGTGGCGCACACTCTGGCCGTAGGGCGTCGCCTCGCCTGGCCGGTAGAAGTTCCGGGCGCGCAGCTCGTGCGCGTCCAGCCCCAGCAGCGGCGCGACCCGGCCCAGAATGTCCTCGACGACCAGCATGCCCTGCGGTCCGCCGAAGCCGCGGAACGCCGTCTGGGACGTCTTGTTCGTGTGGGCGATCCGGCCGTGCGCCTCGACGTGCGGAATGAAGTACGCGTTGTCGAGGTGGCACAGCGCCCGCGCCATCACCGGCTCGGACAGGTCGAGGCTCCAGCCGCCGTCGCTGGTCAAGGTCACCTGAAGGGCCGTGAACCGTCCCTCGGCGTCGAAGCCGGCCTTCCACACGGCGTGGAAGGGGTGGCGCTTGCCAGTCAGGGTGAGGTCGAGCGTGCGGTTCAGCCGCAGCCGCACCGGCCGGCCGGTCAGGGTGGCGCCCAGCGCGGCGATCGCGGCATAGCCGTGCGGCTGCATCTCCTTGCCGCCGAAGCCGCCGCCCATGCGCAGACACTGCACTGTCACGGCGCTGGAGGGCAGACCCAGCACGTGCGCGGTGATCTCCTGCGTCTCGCTGGGGTGCTGCGTGCTCGAGTGGATGAAGACCTGCCCGGCCTCGTCCACATGCGCCAGCGCAGCGTGCGTCTCCAGGTAGAAATGCTCCTGCCCGCCGATGTCGAACTCGCCCTCGAAGGTGTGCGCGGCCTGCGCGAAGCCGACCGCCACGTCCCCACGCCGCAACGTGGACTGCGCGCCCTGGAAGGCCCTGGCGTCAATGGCCTCGCGCACGGTGATGAGCGACTGCAGCGGCTCGAACGTGACCTTCACCGCGGCCGCGCCGAGCCGGGCCGCATCCTCGCTGTCGCCCAGGACCCAGCACACCGGGTGCCCGTGGTACATCACCTCGGACGGAAACAGCGGCTCGTCGCCCTTCACGCCGGCGTCGTTCACGCCCGGCACGTCGGCGGCGCTCAGCACCCGTACCACGCCCTGCACGTCCAGCGCGGGCATGGTGTCCAGGCCCGTTACGCGGGCGTGCGCGTGGGGCGACTGCACCGGCCATGCGTGCAGCAGCCCCGCGAGCCGCACGCCCAGGTCGTCGGTGTACAGCGCGTGCCCCGTCACGTGCAGGGCGGCGCTCTCGTGCGGGATGGCCTCGCCCACGGGCGCGTGGGCCGGACGTTCGTGCAGGCTCATGCCGTCACCTCGCTCGAGTCGAACCAGAACTTTAGCAGGCTCTGCTCCAGCATGGCCGCCCGGTAGGCAGCGCTCGCGCGGTGATCCGACAGCGGCGTGCCCGTCCGACCCAGAATACGGGCCGCCCGGCGCACCGTCGCTTCCGTCCACGGCTGCCCCTCCAGCGCGGCCTCGGCCTCGTGGGCGCGCAGGGGCGTGGCCGCCACGCCGCCCAGGCCGATGCGGGCGTGCGTGACCACGCCGCCCTGCACGTCCAGCGCGTAGCCGACCGCCACGCTGGAGATGTCGTCGAAGCGGCGCTTGGCGATCTTGTGGAACGCGGTCAGCGGTGCCAGCGGCCGGGAAACGCGCACCGCCGCGATGAGTTCGCCTGCCTGCCGCACGGTCTGCCGGTAGCCGGTGAAGTACTCGCTCAGGGCCACCTCGCGCCCGCCGTCCGGGCCGACTAGGAGCACCGACGCGTCCAGCGCGAGCAGCACGGGCGGACTGTCTCCGATAGGCGACGCGGTGCCCAGGTTTCCGCCCAGCGTCGCGGAATTGCGGATCAGGCGCGACGCGAACTGCGGGAACCACGCCGCGAGCAGCGGCACGCGGCCGCCCAGCCGGCGTTCCAGCTCGCTCAGGCTCAGGCCCGCGCCCAGCAGCACGGCGTCGTCCGTCACCTCGAACCGCCGCAGTTCCGGCAGGTGATCCACCGCGACCACCACGTCCGCCCGCGCGTGGCGCAGGTTGACGTCCACGTTCCAGTCCGTGCCGCCCGCCAGCACCTTCGCGTGGGGATGCGCGGCCAGCAGGTCCAGCGTTTCTCGCAGGGTTGCGGGGCGGTGAAATTCGCCGTCGGCGGCTTTGACGTGTGTGGTCGCCACGGCGGGTGCCGGCTGCGACCGCCGGGAGGCCAGCGGATCACCGTCCTCTGGCGTGCCCAGGGCGTGCGCGGCGTCCTGAATGGGGCGGTAGCCGGTGCAGCGGCACAGGTTGCCGCTCAGGGCGTGGATGTCAAAGCCGTTCGGCGCGCCGTGCTGCCCGGCCTCGCGGTCCGCGCGGTAGTACTCGGCGGCCATGCTGACCACGAAGCCCGGCGTGCAGTACCCGCACTGGGAACCGCCGCGCACCGCCATCTCGCGCTGGGCCGGGTGCAGGTGCTGCGGGCTGCCCAGGCCCTCGCTGGTCACGATCTCGCCGCCGTCCAGCGCGGCCAGCGTGAGCAGGCAGGCGTTCACGCTGTCGAGCCGCGTGTTCCCCCGGCCGTCGTCCCGGGCCACCAGCACCGCGCACGCGCCGCACTCGCCCTCGGCGCATCCTTCCTTGCAGCCGGTCAGGCCCTCGGCGCGCAGCCACTCCAGCACGGTCGTGTTCACGGCCGCGCCCGCCCGCCTGGGCGCGCCGTTGACGGTGATCGTCACGTTCTCCACCTTCCCTCCGTGTCCACTTGGGACGGAACACCCGGCGTCCACGCCCGTCAGCCTGGCGTGCCAGGGACGGACGCATGGTTCACGCCGGACGCGGTGTCGGGGGCGGGCCGCTGGTTATCCATGCAGAACAGCGGCCTGATTGGAACTGCCCCCAGCATAGCCCGCGCCGCGCGGAAACGACAGGTCGCCGTCTGGGCAGGGTGTCACGGGCGGGTGACCGGGTGAAAGGTGCTCACCACTTTCACTGGTCTTACGGTCAGCAGTCGGCAAGTTCATGAAGCTGCAACGTGAAAAACACCGTGTTGCAGGGCATACCCGTGAGATTCCAGTTGTAATCCTTTGCATACGTTCGGGTCAGGCGTCCGCCCCGCTTCCTCCCACGGTGAACTCATGGTCTTCAGCTCCTACATCTTCCTATTCGCATTCCTGCCCGCCTTCCTGCTGGCCTACGGCCTGACACCCGCCCGCTGGCGGTCGTGGACAATCCTGGCCGGCAGCCTGCTGTTCTATGGCTGGACCCAGCCGGCGTTCCTACTGCTGCTCGTAACCGTCATCGTGGTCACGTACGTCCTCGGCGGCCGGGTGCTCGCCACGCAGGGCCGGGCGCGCTGGGCGTGGCTGACTGCCGGCGTGGTCGTCAACCTCGGCCTGCTCGGGTACTTCAAGTACGCGAACATGACCGTCTCCAGCATGAACGGCGTGCGCGACCTGTTCGGCCTCGACCCCCTGACGTGGACGCACGTGGTTCTGCCGATGGGCCTGTCGTTCTACATCTTCCACGCCATCAGCTACCTCGTGGACCTGCACCGCGGGACGGCCAGGGCGCCGAAGAACATCGTGGATTTCGGGGCCTTCGTGAGCCTGTTTCCGCACCTCGTGGCCGGCCCGATCCTGAAGTTCCACCTGCTGGCGGACCAGTTCCGGGAACGCACCCATACCCCGGAGCAGTTCGCGCTGGGCGCGCAGCGTTTCATGATGGGCCTGAGCAAGAAGGTGCTGCTCGCCGACCCGCTCGCGCCGCTGGTCAACGCCGCGTACTCCGCTCCCCACCCCGGCGCGGCGGACGCGTGGCTGGGCAGCGTCGCGTACACCGTGCAGCTGTTTTTCGACTTCAGCGGCTACAGCGACATGGCCATCGGCCTGGCCCTGATGCTCGGCTTCAAGTTCCCCGAGAACTTCCTCGATCCGTACACGGCCACGTCCATCACGGCGTTCTGGCAACGCTGGCACGTCAGCCTGGGCACCTTCCTGCGCGAGTACGTGTACATCCCGCTGGGCGGCAACCGCCACGGCCTGACCCGCACGAACCTGAACCTGTTCCTGACCATGGCGGTCGGCGGGCTGTGGCACGGCGCGAACTGGACGTTTGTGCTGTGGGGCATGTGGAACGGCGGCTTCCTGGTGCTGGAGCGCGTGCTCAAGAAGAAATTTGGCCGGCCCCCGCCGCCCGTGTGGTACGCGGTGCCCAAGGTCATGCTGATCATCATCCTGGGCCGCGTGCTGTTCCGCAGCGACAGCGTCGCGCACGCCGGCGAGGTCTACCGCGCCCTGGCAGGCTTCAACGGCCTGAACTTCACGCCGGACGTCGCGTTCACCGTCACGCCGGAGCGGCTGGCCGTACTGGCGGCCGGGATCGCCGTCGTGTACGTCTCGCCGCTGTGGCGGTCGCGCAGCGCGCAGCTGCGGCCTGCCCTGGTCCGTACGGCGCAGTACGCGCTGACGCCGGTGTTCCTGCTGGCCGTCGCCACGCTGGCCGCGCAGCACTACGCGCCGTTCCTGTACTTCCAGTTCTGACCGCCGAGGACCGTGCCATGACGACGAACCCCACCACCCTCACCCGCCCCCCGACCCGCAGCGCGCCCCGCCGGGTGCTAGACGCCGCCCTCGCGCTGCCCCGGCCCCTGCTGGTCACCGGCGTGGCCTTCGCCGCCACGGTGGTTGGTGGGACCCTCGGCGCCCTCAGGGGCGCCCTGGTCACCGATGTCCAGCACCCGGTGACCGTGACGGCGTCGGCCCTGCTGTCCGGCCGGACGTTCCATGCCGCCGAAGCGCGCCTGGACGCCACCCTGCCGGGCCGCTCGGCGCTGGTCGCCACCGCGAACACCGCGCGCTACCTCACCACGCGCGGCGCGAGCGACGAGGTGCGGCTGGGCCAGGGCGGCTGGATCTTCCTGGCGTCCGAACTCGCCCCGCACCCGGACGCCGCGCGGCATATGCAGCAGCGCGCCGACCTGACCGCGCAGCTTGCCCGTGTCCTCGCCGCGCGTGGCGTGACCCTGCTGGTGGCCGTCAGTCCCAACAAGAGCCGGGTCGAGGCCGCCCACCTGAGCGGCGGCGCGCTGCCCGCGTGGCTGCGGGCGGAACCGGGCTACCGCGAGTACCAGGCGCTGCTGCGCGCCCGGGGCGTGCTCACCGCCGACCTGCTCACGCCCATGCAGGCCGCCGTGGCCGGCGCTGACCAGTACTACCGCACCGACACCCACTGGAACCAGGCGGGCGCGCGGACGGCCGCGCGGGCGGTGGCGGCCCGGGTGCGCGCGCTGGCCGGCGACCTGCCGCCGGCGACCTTCCGCACCACCGCGGCTCCGGCCACGCCCCGCACCGGCGACCTGCTGCGCCTGATGGGCCTGCACGTCGTTCCGGACGCGTTGCGTCCCCCCACCGACACCGAGGCGACCGAGACGACGGTCAGTGACGGGGGTGGCGGCGGCCTGCTGGGCGACGCACCCCAGGTGGTGCTCGCCGGCAGTTCCTACGGCCTGCGCGGCAATTTCGAGGGCGCCGTGCAGACCGCGCTGGGCAGCGCCATCACGAACGTGAGCCGCGAGGGGGCCGACTTCAGCGGCAGCCTCCGCTCGTACCTGCGCGACCCCGCCTTCACCGACACTCCACCGCGCGTGCTCGTGTGGGAGATCCCCGAACGCTTCCTGCCGCTCCCCGTGGCCGCCGAGGACCATGCTCCTCTCGCTCCGTTCTGAACCCGTCCGTCGCCTTCCCGTCACCCCTGTGAGGTTCGTATGCGCCACCATTCACTGATCCTGCCCGCCCTGCTCCTGCTGGGAATCGCCGCCGCTCAGGAGACCCTCTACGCCCCCGCTCCGCCCGCCGGGTCCGCGTTCGTGCGCGTGGCGAACGCCGACGCGGCCACCGCCGTGACCCTGGACGGCAAGGCCACCTTCCGGCCCGGCGCGCAGGCCGTAAGCGCCTATGTCGTCGTGCCGCAGGGCGCGCACACCTTCCGCGCCGGCAGCGCCACCCTGCGCGTGAACGTCGCGGGCGGCCAGTACCAGACACTGGTGCTCCAGGGTGGCAAGCTGCGCGCCCTGGACGCCGAACTGCCGGGCACCGTCACCCGTGCCCGCCTGACCCTCTACAACTTCAGCGACGCGCCCGCCTCGCTGATGACGGCCGACGGCCGGACCCGGCTGCTCACGGACGTGCCAGCCGGCAGCGTGAAATCCCTCAGCGTGAACGCCGTCAGCGCCGCGCTGGGCGTCTTTGCCGCCGACAAACCCGTCCAGACCTTCCCCACCGAGGCGCTGCGCGCCGGCGCGAGCTACAGCGCCTTCGTGTTCGGCGCCCACGCCGACCGCACCGCCGTGTTCGTCACGCCCGGCAAGTGACCGGCGCCCGCCGCTCCTCCCCGCCCACCCCCGTCATCCCGACCCATCTGCGAGGACTGCCCACCATGCCCCGGACCCTGCTGACCCTGACCGCCGCCCTGCTGCTCGCCCTGCCCGCCGCCCGCGCCGCCGCGCCCACTCCCGCCACTGACGTGCCCGCGAGTTGCGGCGACACCCTGGACAAGAAGGCCTGGATGTTCCAGGGCGAGCACGGGTACTTCTTCTACGGCGACGAACTGTCGGGCCGCTGGATGAACCGCCCGTGGGCCGACGCCCGCGCCGCCTTCGTGCCCGGCGCCGTGAAACTCGCCGCCGCGCTGAAAGCCCAGGGCGTGACGCTGGTCCTGGCCCCCGTGCCGCCCCGCTCCTTCGTGGCCGCTGAACAGCTGCGGGCCAGCAGCCCCACCCAGAAGACCTTCGACGCGAAGGCCGCGCAGGCCTTCTACACCGGCCTGGTCGCGGACCTGCGGGCGGCCGGCGTGCCCACCGCCGACCTGCTGACCCCGGCCCTGAAGCAGGGTGACGCCGGGCTCTTCCGGCAGGACATCCACTGGACGCCCGAAGGCGCCCAGACGGCCGCGCAGGTCGTGGCCGAGACCGTCAAGACGCTGCACATGCCGCTGGACGCCGCACCGTTCGTGAGCCTGAAGGCCGGCACGGTGACCCGGCAGGTGCAGGACCAGCCGGTGCTGGGGCAGATCGCGGCGCTGTGCTCGCTGACCGTCGCGCCGGAGACGTACGGCGACTACCAGACCCGGCCGGCCGGCCCCCTGGTCGCCGCTCCCGGCAACTTCGGCGCGAGCGAGGGCACGGTGCGCTGGGCCTTCGGTCCGGCCGCAAGCGTGTCGTACGCCGTGCCAGCGGCCGCGTCCGTCACCGTGACCGCCACCTTCGAGACGCCGCTGGACGGTCAGTCGGTCGAGGTGACGGCGGGCGGCAAGGTCATCGACACGATCGCAGGCCTCAAGAAGGGCGACAACGTGACGCGCACGTGGACGGTGGACGCCCGCGCCGGGGTGAACAGCGTGGAGTTCCGCTTCGCGGACTACAACGGCGGCAAGACGACCTTCGCGCCGGGCGACGGGCGCCCCATGGCCGTGATCTTCAAGAAACTGACCGTGTCGGCGGGCGGCGCGGTGTCGGACCTCGTGAAGGGCGACAGCGCGGGCAGTGGTCTGCTGGGCGGAGCGGCCGACGTCGTACTCGTCGGCGCGAGTTCGTCGCTGCCGTCCTTGAACTTCGGCGGCTTCATCCAGGAAGCGCTGGGCGCCCGCGTGGACAACGTGTCCTACGGCGGGGCCGGTGTGTTCTCCAGCCTCAAGGATTACCTGCTCGACGACGCCTACGCGCAGAGCCGGCCGAAGGTGCTGATCTGGCAGGTGCCGCTGCTGGGCGGCGCTGACACCGCTGAGTCCGACCTGCGCTTCGTGGAGGCCGCCGCCCTGAACGCCAAGGGCGGGACGGCCGCCCGCGGCTCCGGCAAGGTGGGCGTGGACACGGCGACCATGACGCCCCGCGCGGTCCGGGTGCATACCGCCGACGCCACCGTGACGGCCGTGACCGTCACCGTCACCACCGACGCGGGCACCAGAACGTTCACGGTGGCCAACTCCGACCGCATGACGCACCGCCAGGACTTCCTGCTGAGCCTGGGCGGCCTGGGCAAGGTCCAGCGGGTGGACGTCAGCGCCGCCGGCGCGCTGGAACTCAATGTGATGCCCTGAGCTCCCCGTGCGGCGTGGCGGCAACGGGGGCATGGGTGGCCCGGTCCCGCCACGCCGGCCGTTCCACCGCTCCAGGGCGTGACGTTCGTACAGCCGGAACAGGAGCGCCGTACGGCAGAATGGGTGCCGAACAGGGTGACGGATCGGGGAGGCGCACGTGGACGCGGACATCATCGTGGTGGGGGCCGGACTGGCCGGGCTGGTCGCCGCGGCCGAGGCGGCCGACGCCGGCAGGCGTGTCCTGCTGCTCGACCAGGAGGGCGAACAGAACCTCGGCGGGCAGGCCTTCTGGTCGTTCGGGGGGCTGTTCTTCATCGACTCGCCCGAGCAGCGGCGCCTGGGTATCCGCGACAGCCGGGAACTGGCCGGCCGCGACTGGGACGCGACCGCCGGCTTCGACCGGGCGGACGACCACTGGCCGCGGCAGTGGGCGCAGGCCTACCTGGATTTCGCCGCGGGCGAGAAACGCGCGTGGCTGCACGCGCAGGGCGTGCGCTGGTTTCCCATGGTCGGCTGGGCCGAGCGGGGCGGGCAGGGCGCGGCGGGACCGGGCAACTCCGTGCCGCGCTTTCACGTCACGTGGGGGACCGGCCCCGGTGTGGTCGAACCCTTCGCGGCCCGTGTCCACGCACACGTCGAGGCCGGGCGGATCACGCTGCACGTCCGGCACCGGGCGCTGGGGCTGACCTTTACGGGCGGCGCGGTCACGGGTGTGCACGGTGAGGTGCTGGAACCCTCGCGGCTCGAGCGGGGTGAAAGCAGCTCGCGCGCGGCCGTCGGGGCCTTCGAGTTCCGCGCGGACGCGGTGATCGTCACCTCCGGCGGTATCGGCGGGAACCACCGGCTGGTGCGGCAGTACTGGCCCACCGAGCGCCTGGGCCCCGCGCCGGACACCATGGTCTCCGGCGTGCCGCGGCACGTGGACGGTGAGCTGCAACAGGCCGTGCACGCCCAGGGTGCGCGGCTGATCAACGCCGACCGCATGTGGCACTACACCGAGGGCGTGCGCAACTGGCACCCGGTCTGGCCGGGCCACGGGATCCGCATCCTGCCCGGCCCGAGCAGCGTGTGGCTGGACCCCGGCGGACGGCGCCTCCCGGCCCCGCACTATCCGGGCTTCGACACGCTGGGCACGCTCACGCACATCGGCACGCACGGCTACCCGCACACGTGGTTCGTGCTGAACCGCGCGGTGATCCGCAAGGAGTTCACGCTGTCGGGCAGCGAGCAGAACCTCGACCTCACCAACCGCGACGTGCGCGCCGTGCTGGGGCGGGTGGGGGGCCGCGTGCCGCCGTCCGTGCAGGCCTTCATGGACAAGGGCGCGGACTTCGTGGTCGCGCCCACCCTCGACGACCTGCTGCGGCGCATGGACGCCCTGGCTCCCGACGCCGGCCTCGATCCGGAACGCGTGCGGCGCGAACTCCGCGACCGTGACCTGCAGATCGCGCACCCGGCCAGCAAGGACCCGCAGGTCGCGGCCATCCGCGGCGCCCGCGCCTACCTCAGCGAGCGGCTGGTGCGCGTCGCCAAACCCGCCCCCCTCCTGAACCCCGGCGACGGCCCCCTGGTCGCCGTGAAGCTGAGCGTCCTGACCCGCAAGTCCCTGGGCGGCCTGGAGACCGACCTGCACTCGCGCGTGCTGGGCCAGGACGCCCAGCCCATTCCCGGCCTGTACGCGGCGGGCGAGGTCGCGGGGTTTGGCGGCGGCGGCGTGCACGGCTACCGGGCGCTGGAGGGCACCTTCCTGGGTGGGTGCCTGTTCAGTGGCCGGGTCGCGGGCCGGGCCGCGGCCGGCGTTGACTGAGCAGCGCTCGCGCGCTCCGCTTCGCAGGAGGACAGGGTGTCGTTCACGGTGACGGCGCGCCGCCGCGTGACCGACGGCGCACGCCCGGACCCGGACCGGGAGCGGCTGTTGTCCTGAGCGCGCCCGGTCAGCCCGGTCCCGGCTACAGGATCACAGGTTCGTGCGGACGTCCCACAGTTCCGGGAACAGCACGACGCCCAGTACCCGCTGGAGGTAGCCGCTGCCGCTGGTGCCGCCGCTGCCGCCCTTCATGCCGATGGTGCGCTGCACGGTGGTCAGGTGGTTGAAGCGCCAGCGGCGGAAGTTGTCCTCGACGTCCAGCAGCTTCTCGGCCAGTTCGTACAGCTCCCAGTGGGTGACCGGGTCGCGGTACACCGTCAGCCAAGCCGCCAGCACGGCCGGGTGCGACGCGGGCGGCTGCGTCAGGTCGCGCTCCAGCACCGCCGCCGGCACGTCCAGACCGCGGGCGGCGAGCAGCCGCAGCGCGAGGTCGTACACGCTGGGCGCGCGGAGCGCGGCGTCCAGGCGGGCGTGCACGTCCGGCCGGTGCGCGAAGGGGCCGAGCAGCGTGGCGTGGCGGTTGCCGAGCAGGATCTCCACCAGCCGGTACGCGGCCGACTGGAAGCCAGATGCCTGCCCGAAGGCGTCGCGGAACTGCAAATAGTCGGCGGGGGTCATGGTCTTCAGGACCTCCCACGCCTGCGTGAGCTGCTCCTGCGCGCGTACCACGCGGGTCAGGCCCTTGAGCGGCGCGTCCGTGATACCTGCTGCGAGCTGCGTCATCGCCAGCGTCAGTTCGCGCACGATCAGGTCCAGCCACAGCTCCGAGACGTGGTGCACCGTGATGAACAGGTGTTCGTCGTGCGCGGCCGTGACGGGCTGGTGCGCGGCCTGGAGCGTGTCCAGGTGCAGGTACTCCCCGTACCCCAGCGAGCGCGTGAAGTCCATGTGCGCCCGGGCGGCGCTGTCGGGGTCGGGGCCGCTCATACGGGCGTCTCCGCACGGTCCAGCACCGCGCCGATGCCCTGCACGGCCCGCCACATGTCGGCGTGCGAGTGGTACAGCGGCGTGATCCCGAAGCGCAGGATGTCGGGCGTGCGGAAGTCCCCGATGATGCCGCGCTCTGTCAGCCGGGCCATCACTCCGCGGGCGTCCGGGTGGCGGTAGCTCACCTGGCTGCCGCGCTGCTCCGGCTCTGTAGGCGTCACGAGCTCCAGCGGATGACGTGCGGCAAGGAGCTCCATCAGCGCCATGAAGGTGGACGTCAGCGACAGCGACTTGGCGCGCAGGTCCGCCATCTCCACGTCCGCGAAGGCGTCCAGGGCGCTGTCCAGGGCGCTCAGGCCCAGCACCTGCGGCGTGCCGGGCACGAAGCGCCGCGCGCCGGGGGCCGGGCTGTACTCGCGGGCCATCTCGAACACGTCCGCGTGGCCCATCCACCCGCTGATCGCCACGGGCGCTCTGTCCAGGTGCCGCGCGGCCACGTACAGGTAGCCGGGCGCGCCGGGACCGCCGTTCAGGAACTTGTAGCCGCAGCCCACCGCGAAGTCTGCGCCCGCGCCGTCCAGATCGACCGGGAACGCCCCGGCCGAGTGCGCCAGGTCCCAGATCGTGAGGACGCCGGCCGCGTGTGCCCGCGCCGTCAGGTCCGGCAGGTCGAGCCGGCGGCCGGTGCGGTAGTCCACCTCGGTGAGCAGCAGCACGGCCACGTCGGCATTCAGGTGGTCGGCCACCTCGGTGTTCGGCACGCGGCGCAGCTCGTAGCCGCCGCCCAGCAGCGCGTTCAGGCCCTGGGCCACGTACAGGTCCGTGGGGAAGTTGTCCGCGTCCGTGAGAATCACGCGCCGGCCCTGCGGCGCGAGGTGCAGCGCGGCGGCCAGCGCCTTGAACACGTTGACCGTCGTGGAGTCGCCCACCGCGACCTCGTCCGGCTGCGCGCCGATCAGCCGGGCGAGCTTGGCGGCCACGCGCTCCGGGAGGTGCATCCAGTCGGCATCCCCCATCCACGAACGGATCAGCTGCTGGCCCCACTCGCGCTCTGCCACCCCCGCCAGGCGGGCTGGCACCGAGCGGTGCAGCGGCCCCAGCGAGTTGCCGTCGAGATAGAGCACGTCCGGCGGGAGCAGGAACTCGGCCCGTTTGTGGGCGAGGAGATCGCGCGCGTCGAGATCGAGAAGGTGGGCGGGGATGGTCGTGGCGTCGGTCGTTACGGTCATGGTCGCTCCGGGAACAGGGGAGAGGGCCGCCCGGCCGGGAGACGGGCCGGGAGTGGTGGGTGATCGACCGTCACGCGCGCAGCGGCCGACCCAGACGCGCACACCACCAGCCGTGCAGGGCGCGCGCGATGCAGTTCGCGCCGGCGCGGCCTTCCCGGTGTTCGGCGGACATACCCCGAGTATAGGCCGGGGGTGCGGGCACCCGGCCCGGCCCTAACGCCCGTTCGGTACACTGGCCGCACACTTCAGCCGTCCCCACCCCGGAGGAATGCCCGTGTTCCAGCCCGACCGTGAAGCCATGCCCATCCCGGAGCTGCGCGCCCTGCAACGGCGCCAGCTGCGCACCATGCTGGAGCGCCAGCACGAGCACGTGCCCGCGTACCGCGAGAAGTTCCGCGCCGCCGGGGTCACGCCGGACGACCTGAGCACCCTGGACGACCTCGCCCGCTTTCCGTTCACGCGCAAGGCCGACCTGCGCGACACCTACCCGCTGGGGCTGTCGTGTGTGCCGCGCTCGGCGCTGCGCCGCCTGCACGCCAGCAGCGGCACGAGCGGCAAGCCCACGGTGGTCGCCTACGACGAGCACGACCTGGGCGTGTTCGAGGAGGTCGTGGCCCGCTCGCTGTACGCGGCCGGCGCGCGGCCCGGCATGGTGTTCCACAACGCCTACGGGTACGGGCTGTTCACGGGTGGCCTGGGCACCCACGGCGGGGCGGCAAGGCTGGGTCTGTGCACCGTGCCGGTGTCCGGCGGCGGCACCGAGCGGCAGGTGCAGCTGATCGAGGACCTGCACCCCGAGGTGATCGCGTGCACGCCCAGCTACGCGCTGGTGCTGGGCGAGGCGCTGGCGCGGCGCGGGCTTGGCCCCGGCGACACCAGCCTGAAGTACGCGGTGCTGGGCGCCGAACCGTGGGCCGAGAAGACCCGCCACGAGGTGCAGGCCGCGCTGGGCGTGACCGCCACGAACATCTACGGCCTGTCGGAGATCATCGGCCCCGGCGTGAGCAACGAGGACGCCGCCGAGCAGCGCGGCAGCTACGTCTGGGAGGATCACTTCTACCCGGAGATCGTCGATCCCGAGACCGGTGACGTGCTCCCGGACGGCGAGTGGGGCGTGCTGGTCTTGAGTTCCATGACCCGCTCGGCCATGCCGATCCTGCGCTACTGGACCGGCGATATCACGCGCCTGCTGCCCGACGACAACGCCACTGGTCGCACCATGCGGCGCATGGACGCCATCCGTGGCCGCAGCGACGACCTGATCATCCTGCGCGGCGTGAACGTGTATCCCACGCAGCTCGAAGCCGTGCTGATCACGCTGGGCCACGTCAGTCCGCACTATCACGTGGTGCTGTCGCGCAGCGGCGTGCTGGACGAACTGACCCTGCGCGTGGAGGCCGAGGACAGCGCCGCGCTGAGGGCGGAGATCGAGCGGCAGGTGAAGGCGGTCGTGGGCGTGACCGTGCGCTGCGAACTGTGCGAGCCGGGCAGCCTGCCCCGCAGCGAGGGTGGGAAGCTGCGCCGCGTCACGGACCTGCGCGGCGCCCGCTGACGCAAAAAAAAGGTGGCGAGGATCTCCCTCGCCACCACGGTCAGGGGCGCTTCAGGGCGCCGGGGTCCACGTGACGGTGGCGCGCACGTACTTGCCGAGGTAGCGGTTCGAGCCGAGCGCGTCGGCCAGGCCGTCCACGCTGAGCTGGAAAATGGCCGGGCCGGCGGCCGGATCACCGGGGAAGGTCTTGAAGGTGATCGGCACACGGATGGTGGCGGGCAGGCTCGTCACGGTGTACGTGCGCGGTCCGGTCGCGTCGGCCACCGGGCCGTAGTACTCGGCTTCGTCGGGGATATACGGGCTGAGGCTGAAGGTGAAGCCCGGCAGGTCGCGCGAGTCGGCGTCCACCGTGAGCACCGCGTCCACCGTCTGGCCCGCCGCGGCCGTGACCGGCTCCATGGTGAAGCGCAGATTCACGGTGTTCAGCGTGACGCTCAGATCAAGGCTGGCGAGGTCCTGGCCGCCCCGCGACGCCACGAGCTTCCACGGCGCCGCTCCGTCCGGCTGCGGGAACACCACCTTGGTGGGCCGCAGCGTCACGGCCGTGGGGGCCTTACCGGGGGTGAAGGTCGCGGGGCTGACCTCGATCACGTCGCCGTCCCTGCCGTCCGCGCGTTCCGCCCGCAGCGAGATCGGCCCGCCGTTGCCGCCCGTCACGGTGACCGGAAGGGTGGTGGCCGTCCAGTGCGTCAGGGTCAGGGCCGTGGTGCTGGACGTGATGCTCAGGGGCTTCACGGCGGCCTCGGCCGGGGGCGTGGTCGCAGGAGCGGCGGCCACGGTCGACGCGGCGGCGGCCGGCTCGGGGGCGTTCACGTCCGATTGCGAGCAGCCGCACAGCAGCGACACCGCCACGAGCGCGATCAGCCCGGCGGCGCGCGGACGCAGGATATGGCGGTGGGCAGGACGGAGGGGAACGGAGACGCGCATATGCCCTCAGACTAGGCTCATGTGTAGCCCGCTGGATGGGCCGGTGCGTCATCGGCTTTTGGGCGTGCTCTAATGAATTTTATCCGTCCTGGCCTTCATTTATTCGGATTCGGTGAACCCTCCGCGCCCGGTTCGTCAGCTCGGCTGCGGGGTCCGCGGCAGGCTCACGCGGAAGCTCGCGCCGCCCAGGGCCTCGCTCTCGTCGGCGCGGGCCAGACCGCCGTGCGCGGCGGCCAGGGCGTGCACGATCGCCAGCCCCAGGCCGCTGCCGCCGGTGTCGCGCTGCCGGCTGTCGTCCAGGCGCGTGAAGCGCGTGAACACCGCCTCGCGGCTGCTCGCCGGAATGCCGGGGCCGTCGTCGTCCACGCGCAGCAGCACGGCGTCGTCGTGGGGCTCCACGCTGACCTCCACGCGGCCGCGGGCGTGTCGCACGGCGTTCTCGACCAGGTTTGCCAGGATCTGCCGCACGCGGTGCGGGTCCGCGAAGGCCTGCGCGGGGTGCGAGCGCAGCGTCAGGGCCACGCCGCGCGCCGCCGCCCGGTCCGTGAGGTCATGGACCACCTGGGCGCCCAGCGCGGCGAGGTCCGTCTGCGCCTGGTACAGCGGCAGCTGGCCGGCCTCCAGCAGCGTCAGGGTGCGCAGGTCGTCCACCAGCCGCGTGAGCACCTGCGTCTGGATGCTCAGCATCCGGACCTGATCGTGGTTCAGGGGGTACACGCCGTCCTCCAGCGCGTCCAGGCGGGCCTGGATCACCGCCAGAGGTGTACGCAGTTCGTGCGCGATGTCCGCAACGGCCTGCCGGCGCTCCTGCTCCAGTTGTTGAAGGTTCGTGGCCATCTCGTTGAAGGTGCGCGCCAGGTCCGCGACCTCGCGCTCGCCGCGGAACACCGGGGCGCGCACCGTGAGGTCCCCGCGGGCCAGACCCCGCGCCGCGCGGCTGACCGCACTGACCGGATGCGCCACCCGCCGCGCGAGCAGGAACGCCAGCAGCGCGGACGCGACCGCCGCGATCAGGCCCACCTGCACCAGACTGGCCTGGACCTGCCGCACGAAGTCCTGTGTGCGCGGCGCGAACACCCGCGGCCCACCGCCACCGTCGTCGCGCGTGCGGACCTTGCGGCCCTCGCTGATGGTGGTGTCCTGCCCGCCCGCGTTGCGGACGACGCCGCCCACGTCCGGGCTGCTCTGGCCGGGCGGCAGGTAAGGATCGGCCACCGAGCCCGTGCGCACCTCCGGCGTGGGCGCCTGCACGATCACCTGCCCGCGGCGCTGCGCCTCGGCCTGGGCGCGCAGGTAGGTCTGCATCTCGGGCGGCAGGCGGCGCACCTCGCGCTCCACCACCGCGTTCGACAGCACGAACATGCTCGCCACCGTCAGCAGCGACACCGCCAGCATCGCCAGCAGCATCGTCAGGGCCAGGCTGGGGCCGCGCCGCAGCCCGGCCCAGCGCAGCACCCGGGAGATGGTCAAGCGCCCACTTCCAGGCGGTAGCCGACGCCGCGCACGGTGTGCAGCAGGTTGCCCGCGCCCCCCGCGTCGAGCTTGCGGCGCACGCTGGCCAGGTGCGCGTCCACCACGCGTTCCAGCGCGTCGCTGTCCGGCAGAGCGGCGGCGAGCAGTTCCTCGCGGGTGAAGGCCCGGCCCGGCGCCTCGGCCAGGTGGCACAGCAGCCGGAACTCGGCGGGCGTGAGGTTCAGGGTATGCCCGTTCACACGGGCGATCACCGCGCGGCGGTCGACCTCCAGCACCCCCACCCGCAGCGGCTTCTCGTCGTCCTCCAGCACGGCGCTGGCGCGGCGAAGCACGGCCTTCACGCGCGCCATCACCTCGCGCGGGCGAAACGGCTTGACCACGTAATCGTCGGCGCCCAGTTCCAGGCCCACGATCTGGTCGGTCTCCTCGGCGCGGGCGGTGACCATGATCACCGGTGTCTGCCCGTCGGCTCGCACGGCCTTGAGGACGTCCAGGCCGCTCTTGCCCGGCAGCATCACGTCCAGCAGGATCAGGTCGGGGCTGGCGGCGCGGAACACCGTCAGGGCGCTCATGCCGTCGCCGGCGCGCTCGGTGCGGTAGCCCTCCTGGCGGGCGTAGGCCTCCAGCACCTCGGCCAGCTGCGGTTCGTCCTCGACAATCAGGATCAGGGCGCTCATGGCCGTATGGTAGGCGGCGCGCGTGAAGGGGATGCGAAGGCAGCGGGGCGTGACCGGGCGCTCTGAAGCAGCCTGAACTGCGTCTGAGACGGCCTGGACCCGCCTTCGACAAATCTTCAAATAAGCTGCGCGGTCCGTTCGTGAACGCGGCTAAGACTGCGCGGCATGACGCTCTGTCCCCGCGCTCCTGCGCCGCTGCTCCGCGCCGTGCTCACGGCCGGTCTCGCCCTGGGCGTGGCCGCCCACGCGCAGACCGCTCCGGCCCAGACCACGCCAGCCCAGTCCAGCCCGGCCCAGATCACCACGACCACCGCTCCCGCTTCCCTCACGCTGGACGCCGCGCTGGCGCAGCTCAGCGGCGCGCCCAGCGTGACACAGGCGCAGCTCTCGGTGCAGGTCGCGCAGAGGAACCTCGACGCGGCCCGCACCGCCCTGGGCCTGACCGTCAGCGTGACCGGCAACGCCGCGTACACCGGGCCGGGCACCGCCACGGCGTCCGACGGCACGACCACCAGCCTGTCGTCGTCGCTCAGCGGTAGCGCCGGCGTCAACGTCAGCCTGGGTCTGCTGCCGTGGTCGAACAACCAGAGCAGCCTGCGCGGCGCGCAGCGCTCGCTGGACCTCGCGCAGGCCAACCTGCTGGAAGCAGGCGCGTCGGCCCGGTTGAACGTCTCGCAGCAGTACTACGCGGCCGTGCTCGCCGTGGCCGACATCGACCTCGCCCAGCGCACGCTGGAGCTGCGTCAGCGCCAGCTGAGTGTGGCCCAGACCCAGCAGGCCGCCGGGAACGCCACCGCTGAGACGGTCCTGAACGCCCAGGCAGCCCTCCAGACGGCGCAGGCCGCGCAGGTGCAGGCCTCCGCCAGCCTGGACGCCGCCCGCCGTAGCCTGGGCGCGGCGCTGGGCCAGAGCGTGAACGCCACCGCCTTCCCCACCACGCCGGCCGAGACGGTCACGCTGCCGGACATCGCGGCCCTGGTCGCCCGCGCCCGCACCTCGCGCTCGGAGGTCGTGCAGGCGCGCAACACCCTGGCCGCCGCGCAGGACGCGCTGGACGAGCAGAAGCGCACCCAGACGCTGCCGGACATTAGCGCGTCGGTGCGCTACGGCCCCAGCGGCAGTGGCGGCCTGAGCGCGAACCTGAACCTCACGCAGGGCACGGTGGGCGCCGGGTATTCCGTGCCGCTGGGCGAGTCGTCGGGCAGCAGCACGTCGGACCGCATCAGCGCCAGCATCAGCGGCTCGTACGTGGTGTACTCGCCGGCTGCGGCGGCGCAGGTGTCGGCCGCCCAGGCGTCGGTCACGCAGGCGCAGCTTAGCCTCACGGTCGCGCAGCAGACCGTGGAACTCGACGTCCGCACCCGCTCCTCCACGCTCCAGACCAGTGTCATCGCCGTGCAGACCAGGGCCACGGCTGTGCAACTCGCGCAGACCGCGCTGGACACCGCCCAGGCCCGCCTCCAGGCCGGTACCGGCACCGCCGACGACGTGTCGGTGGCCGAACTCGCCCTCGCCCAGGCGCAGCGCGACCTTGTGTCCGCCCGCGTCACCGCCCAGCTGAACCTGCTCCAGCTGACCACCGCCGCCGGAGGCCCCGCATGATGTCCCGTACCCGTTCCCTGACCGCCCTGACCGCCGCCCTGCTAGTGCCCGCCGCGCACGCCCAGTCGGCGGCCCCGGTCAGCCTGACGGCCGCCGTGACCGCCGCGCTGGCCAACAACACCGACGTCAAGACCGCGCAGGCGAACCTGGACAAGGCGCAGGCCGCCAACCAGGCGGCGCAGGCCGACCCCAGCTCGCTGGTCGCCGCGAAGCTGAGCGCGAAGAACACCGCCACGCTGGCGCAGGCGCAACTGCGCGGCGCAAAGCTGGGCGCGCTGCAGAACACCGTCACCGCCTACACGGCGCTGCTGGAAGCGCAGGAGAACGTCACCCTCCAGACGCTGCAGGTGCAGGTAGACACCAAGAACGTGCAGGTCGCGCAGGTCAAGCTCGGCATCGGCAACGCCACCCAGCTGGACGTCACGAACGCCCAGAACACCCTGGCGAGCAGCCAGCAGAACCTCGCGGACGGTAAGGCCCAGGTGAACCTCGCCAGCGCGCGGCTGGCCACCCTGACCGGCCTGGGCAGCGGCGTGCGCGCGGCCGGGGCGCCCACCGTGCCCAAGCTGACCAGCACGCAGGCGACCTTGCAGGGCGGTCTGGGGAACCTCAGCGCCGTCACCTCGGCCGCGGGCGACCTGGCCCTGGCGCAGCTGAACGTCAAGCTCGCGGACAACGACTTCACCCCGGCCCGCACCCTCCAGGACGCGAAGACCGCCCTCGCCAACGCCCAGCGCAGCGCCGACAGCGCCAGCAAGACCGCCACCCAGAGCCTCGCCAGCGCGTACCAGGCCGCCCAGAACGCCTACGAACTGCTGGCCGTGGCCCAGAGCCGCGAGGCCGCTGCGCAGAAAACCGCCACCCAGGACGCCGCGCGTCTCAAGAGCGGCACCATCAGCGCCGTGGAACTCCAGAACACCCAGCTCGCGCTGAAAAAAGCGCAGTACGCCCGGCTCCAGGCGCAGGACAACGTGCTCACCGCCCTCGCCTCGCTGTCCGTGGCTGCCGGGGTGAATCTCACCGGCATCGGCGGCAGCATATGACCACGACCTCGACTCCGGTCCGCGCGCGGCCTGCCCGGCGGCGCTGGCCGTGGGTGGTCGCGGGCGTGGTGCTGCTGGCGGGCGTGGGCGGCGGAGTGTACATGGCTCGCACCCGAACAGCCGCGTCCGCCACGCCCGCCGTCACGACCACCACGCAGGCCGCGACGCCGGGCGTGCTGCGTGTGAGCGTGAGCGGCCCCGGCACCCTGGAAGCGAACGTGACCCGCACCGTCGGCGCTGACCTGACCGCCACGGTCGGCGCGGTGCCGGCGGTGGGCGAGCGCGTCACGAAGGGTCAGTTGATCACCACCCTGCAGAGCGACACCGTGACCCAGGACGTGCAGACCGCGCAGCTCAACCTCGACAAGGCCCGCGCGGCGCTGGACGCCACCCGGGCCAGTCAGGCGAACTCGGCGGCGGGGCGCAGCAGCTCGGTCACGCAGGCGAGCAGCAGCGTCACGCAGGCCGAGCAGGCCCTCGCAGACGCGCAGCGGACCCTCAGCGGGCAGCGGCAGCTCAGCGCCATCGGCGCGGTCAGCGCGCAGGCCCTGGCGGACGCGCAGTCGGCGGTGGTCAAGGCGCAGCAGACGCTGGACTCGGCCCGCGCCTCCCTGAGCGCCGCGCAGACGCAGGCGGCCACCGGCGGCAGCAGCGACACGCAGAACCTTCGCAGTCAGCAGATTGCGGTGCAGCAGGCGCAGGATGCCCTGGCGACCGCCCTGAAGGCCCGCGCGGACCTCAAGGTGTACGCGCCGATCAGCGGCGTGATCAGCACCGTGTCGGCCACCGAGGGCACGGTCGTGACCAGCGGCGCGACCATCCTGACCCTGCTGGACGACACCACCCTGAACCTGCCGGTGCAGATCGACGAGACCGAGATCGCCGGCGTGAAGGTCGGCCAGAGCGCCGACGTCACGCTGGACGCCTACGAGGACCAGACCTTCAGCGGCAAGGTCGTGCGCGTATCGCCCGGGGCGACGCAGAGTAACGGCATCTCGGTGTTCACGGCGACGGTGCAGCTCGGCAACCCGGACGGCAAGCTGCGGGCCGGCATGACCGCCGAGGCGGAGATCATCCAGAGCGAGGCGCGCGGCCTGCTGGTGCCCAGCAAGGCCATCCAGACGGTGCGGACCCGCTCGTACGTGCAGGTGCCGGGCGCGGCCGGTGCAGAGCCTGAACGCGTGCGGGTCGAGACCGGCGCGACCGACGGCACAAACACGGTCGTGACCGGCGGCCTCACGGCCGGGCAGGAGGTCATCGTGCCCGGCAAGGCCAGCACGTCGGGCAGCGCCACGCGCCAGACGCAGACCTCCGGCGGCTTCGGCGGCCCGCCTCCCGGGGGTGTGCCGTGAGCGCGCCCGCCGCGCGCCCGGCCGTCGTGGACATTCAGGGCGTCCGCAAGGTGTACGAGACCGGCGACATCGTGTTCGAGGCCCTGAAGGGCGTGAGCGTGCAGATCATGCAGGGCGAGATGGTCGCGCTGATGGGTCCGTCGGGCAGCGGCAAGACCACGCTGATGCAGATCATCGGGCTGCTCGACCGGCCCAGCGCCGGCACGTACCACCTGGGCGGGCGCGACGTGACCACCCTGAGCGAGAACGAGCGGGCGGCGGCGCGCAACCAGGACATCGGCTTCGTGTTCCAGGCCTTCCACCTGCTGCCGCGCTTGAGCCTGGTCGAGAACGTCGAGGTGCCGCTCACCTACGCGGGCGTGCCCTCGCGCGAGCGGCGCGAGCGCGCCATGCACGTGCTCGCGCGGGTGGGTCTGGACGCCAAGGCGGCGAACCTGCCCAGCCAGATCAGCGGCGGCCAGAAACAGCGCGTCGCCATCGCCCGCGCCCTGGCCGGCAGTCCGCGCCTGCTGCTCGCAGACGAGCCGACCGGTAACCTCGACACCCGCACCAGCGACGAAGTGATGGCCTTTTTCAGCGAGCTGCACCGTGAGGGCACCACGGTCGTGCTGGTCACGCACGAGAACGACATCGGCGCGTACGCCGAGCGCGTCGTGCGCGTCCGTGACGGCCTGATCGAGAGCGACACCCGGCAGACCCCACGCGAGTCGGCGGTGCTGGAGGCGCACGCATGACGACCACCTCGACCGAACGCGCTCCGGCCGCGCCGCCCGCGACCGCCCCGCGCCGCCAGGGTGGCGGCATCGGCCTGGGCGGAGCCTTCACCATCGCGTGGCGGGCCATCATCGGCACGCCCATGCGCAGCATCCTGACTGCGCTGGGCGTGATCATCGGTGTGGCGGCTGTCGTGGCGCTCACGGCCATCGGCCAGGGCAGCACCGCCGGCGTCACGCGTAACCTCGAATCGCTGGGCACCAACCTGCTCACGGTGGGCAGTGCGCGCGGCTTCGGCGGCGGCAGCCTGGTGCGCGGCGGCCCGCGCCAGACCGTGACCGTCAAGGACGCCGAGACGCTCGCCACCACCTTCGGCGCCCGCGTGGCCGGGGTGGCGCCCGCCGCGCAGGGCAGCGTGCAGGCCAAGCTGGGCAGCAACAACACCCAGGCGACCGTGGTCGGCACGTGGCCCGCGTACGAGACGGTGCGCAACAGCCCGGTGGAGACCGGCGCGTACTTCACGCAGGCGGACGTGGACGGCAAGAAGCGCGTCGCGGTGATCGGCCACCAGGTGTTGCTCGACCTGTGGGGCGACGGCACGGACGGCAGCGCCACCGACGACCAGGCCATCGGGCAGCGTATCCGGCTGGGCACCGTGACCTTCACCGTGAGCGGCGTGCTGCCCGACAAGGGCAACTCCGGCTTCGGCAACGCCAACGGCCAGATCCTGATTCCGCTCAGTACCTACCTGCAGCGCTTCTCGCGCACCAACTCCGCGAGCGGCGAGCCCACCGTGAACAACGTCTACCTGCAGGCCACGGACGCCAGAGACCTCAAACAGCTCCAGTCGGACGTCACGGACGTGATGATGACCCGGCACAAGCTGACGGACCCCACCGCCCTGGACTTTCAGGTGCAGAACCAGGCGGACTCGCTGGCCAGCCTGAGCGCCATCACGAACACCCTGACCATCCTGGTCGGCGCGATCGCCGGCATCAGCCTGCTGGTCGGCGGCATCGGGATCATGAACATCATGCTGGTGTCGGTCACCGAGCGCACCCGTGAGATCGGCGTGCGCAAGGCGCTGGGCGCCCGGCCCCGCGACATCCTCACGCAGTTCCTGGTCGAGGCGTCGCTGCTGTCTGTCAGCGGCGGCGTGATCGGCATGCTGCTGGGCGTGGCCGCGGCGTTTGCCGGCCGGGCCTTTTCCATCACCCCCGTGTTCTCGCCCACGCCCATGATCGTCGCGTTCGTGTTCAGCGCGCTGGTCGGCGTGTTCTTCGGCTACTACCCCGCCGCCCGCGCCGCGCGGCTCGATCCCGTCGATTCCCTCCGCTACGAGTAAGGAGTCCCACCATGAAAGCCACCCCCGTGATTACCGTCGGCCTGACCCTCGCCACCCTCGCGTCCGCCCAGCAGGGCGGCCAGACGACCCGCCAGATGACGCCCGAGATGCAGGCGCGCATGAAGCAGATGCAGCCGATCTTCGATCTCGCCCAGGACCTCCGCCTGTTGCCGGACCTGGAAAAAACCCCCTCGACCGCCATGACCAAGGCGCAGGCCAAGCAGCTGCTGCCGATCCTGCTGGCGATCCAGAAGGCCGCCAGCGTCCAGCCGAACGACGCCAAGAAGTATCTGTCGCAGATCGAGGACAAGATCATGACAGACAAGCAGCTCACCGCCATGGACGACCTGCAGCTCAAGGCCGAGCAGGAACGCGCAGCCCGGCGCGCTCAGGCGCAGGCTGGCGGGACCACTGGCGGCGGCGTGCGGATTCCCGGCGTGCCCGGTGCGGGCGGTTTCGGCCCCGGCGGCTTCGGCGGCGGCCAGCGAACCGGTGCTCAGGCGGGCGGCCAGGGCGCGGGAGGCCAGCCCGGCCAGTTCAACCCCTTCAAGCAGGGCCGCCAGGCCGACGCGCTGAAGGCGTACATCGCGGTGCTCCAGAAGAAGTGAGTCGTTCCGTGGGCCGGTGGTGGACGGGATGCCGTCGCTGCCGGCCCGGTCGGTTGCGTCGGCAGCCGGGTCATCTGCTTGCTTTGCAAAATAAACCGATTCGGAATACCATCTGTACGAGCTGGGCGCAGCGGGACCGCTTGGAACCGACATGCGTCCACAGGAGCCCGCCATGCAGATAGGAATCGACAGCTTTGCCGCCGTGGTGTCGGACCCGGCCACCGGCGTGACCCTCAGCGCCAGCCAGCGCCTCCAGCACCTGATCGAGGAGATCGAGACCGCCGACCGCGCCGGCGTGGACTCCTTCGGCGTGGGCGAACACCACCGCCAGGAGTACCTCGACTCGGCCCCGGCCGTGATCCTGGCGGCTGCCGCTTCCCGCACCGATCGCATCCGCCTCACGAGCGCGGTGACGGTGCTCAGCGCCGCCGATCCCGTGCGGGTCTTTCAGGAATTCGCCACCCTCGACCTGCTCTCCGGCGGCCGGGCCGAGATCGTGGCCGGCCGCGGATCGTTCACGGAGGCCTTCCCGCTGTTCGGCCTGGCCCTCCAGGACTATGACTCTCTGTTCGCCGAGAAGCTCGACCTGCTGCTCAAACTCCGTGAATCCACGCAGGTGCACTGGACCGGGCAGCACCGCGCGCCGCTGACCGGGCAGGGCGTCTACCCGCGCCCCGTGCAGAGCCCGCTTCCGGTGTGGCTGGGCGTGGGCGGCACGCCGCAGTCCTTCGTGCGGGCCGGCCTGCTGGGCCTGCCGCTGATGGTGGCGATCATCGGCGGGGACCTGCGGCAGTTCCGGCCGTTGATCGACCTCTACCGTGAGGCCGGTCGCCGCGCCGGGCACGCGCCGGAGTCGTTGAAGGTCGGTGTGCACGCCTTCGGGTTCGTGGCCCCCACGACCACGCAGGCGCTGGACGCGTTTTACCCGGGCTACGCGCGGATGCTGGAGACCGTCGGCCGGGAACGCGGCTGGGCGCCGCCGCGCCGCGCGCAGTTCGACGCGGCGGCCGGTCCCGGCGGTCCCTACCTGATCGGCGATCCGCAGACGGTGGCCGAGAAGGCCCTGTGGGTGAACGACGTCCTGGGCGGCATTGACCGCCTGACGTTCCAGATGACGAACGTGTTGCTGCCGCACGCGGGCATGCTGGAGGCCATCGACCTGCTGGGCGGCCGGGTGAAACCGCTGGTGCAGCACGCGCTCGCCCAGGGCGTCCCCACCACGTAGTTCCGGGCGGTCATGCGCCGATCACGGCCCCTGACGATGCTGTGGTCAGGAAGGCCGCCCCATGCCCGGGCCGCCGTCCGACAAGGGGGGAGGAGCATGATCCGTACGAAACACGTCACGAGCGGCAACTGGCGCACCGTGGAATCTTTCTGGAACGCCACGGGCACCGCGTTCTTCGAGGCTCCGGCCGGCGCGCAGGTCAAGGTGCGCTACGGCGTCGGGTGGTTCGGCTTCGATTCGCAGAAGCAGTCACTGGACGGCACGCACGTGAAGACCCTCAAGGTGGGGCGCGGCTCGATTGCCTACGCCCGCATGCAGGTGCGCGTCAAGCAGACCACCGACGTCCGCTACGACGTCTACCCGGGCAACGTGGCGATCACCACGCCCGAATTGCAGTTCTGAGGGACCGTCAGGCCGGAGGTGGGCTGAGGATCGCCTCGATGCGGGCCAGTTCGTCGTCCGAGATCGGCCCGGCACCCAGCGCGCCGATGGCGTCCGTGATCTGCTCGGGGCGGCTCGCGCCGATCAGCGCGGACGTGACCTCCGGGTGGCGCAGCACCCACGCGAGCGCGAGCTGCGCCAGCGTCTGCCCGCGCGCGGCGGCGATCTCGTTCAGCGCCTGCACCTGCGCCACCCGCTCCGGCGTGACCTGCTCGGCTTTCAGGAAGCCCGTGGCGCTCGCGGCGCGCGAGTCGGCCGGGATGCCGTTCAGGTATTTGGTGCTCAGCAGCCCCTGCGCGAGCGGACTGAACACGATGGCGCCCACGCCCTCGTCCCGCAGGGCGTCCAGCAGGCCGTCGGGTTCCAGCCAGCGGTTGAACATCGAGTAGCTGGGCTGGTTCAGCACGAAGGGCGTGCCCAGGTCACGCAGCAGGCCCGCCGCCCGGTGCAGCAGCGCGGCCGGGTAGTTGCTGACCGCCGCGTACAGCGCCCGGCCGCTGCGCACGATCTGGTCGAGCGCCATCATGGTCTCTTCCAGCGGCGTGTTCGGATCGGGGCGGTGGTGGTAGAACACGTCCACGTAGTCCAGCCCCATGCGCTTGAGGCTGGCGTCGCACGACGCGATCAGGTATTTGCGGCTGCCCCAGTCGCCGTAGGGGCCGGGCCACATGGTGTACCCGGCCTTGCTGGAGATGATCAGCTCGTCGCGGAACGGGGCGAGGTCCTCGCGCAGCAGGCGGCCGAAGGTGAGTTCGGCGCTGCCGGGCGGCGGGCCGTAGTTGTTCGCCAGGTCGAAGTGGGTGATGCCGCCGTCGAAGGCCGTGCGCACCATCGCGCGGGCGCTTTCAAAGCGGTCGACGCCGCCGAAGTTGTGCCACAGGCCCAGCGAGATGGCGGGCAGCAGCAGGCCGCTGCGGCCCGCGCGGCGGTAGGGCAGCGAGTCGTAGCGCTGCGGACGGGGATCGTAGACCATCGTGACCTCGGTGGGAGCAGGGGAGGGCGGCGGGAAGCGGTGTGCCGTCACACTCTAGCGGCTGGCCGTCAGCGTCCGTCCTTGCGCCACGGGCCGCTCCACAGCGGGCCGCTCGACGGTTCCAGCATCACGCGGTCCACGTAGCACCACAGCCAGTCCTCGCCGGGCTCGGCACTCTGCACCAGCGGGTGCCCGGTGGCGTGGTGGTGCTTGGTCGCGTGTTTGTTCTTGCTGGAGTCGCAGCAGCCCACGTGTCCGCACTCCAGGCACACGCGCAGGTGCACCCATGTATCGCCCGTCTTCAGGCAGTCCTCGCAGCCGTCCGCGCTGGGGGCCACGGCCTCAATGGTGTCCAGGTGCGTGCATTTCGTCATCGGCTCCTCCTTGCCCTATGCGGTCTGCGGCCCTTGCAGAGCGAGGTACTGGTGCACCAGGGCGATGCTCATGCTGCCCTCACCCACGCCGGAGGCCACGCGCTTGATCGAGCCTCGCCGCACGTCCCCCGCCACGAATACACCCGGCACGCTGGTCTCCAGCAGGAACGGGTCGCGGTCCAGCGGCCAGCGGTTCTGCGGCGCGAGGTCCAGGCCCGAGCACACGTAGCCGCGCTCGTCGCGCAGCACCGTGTTCCCCAGCCACTCGGTGCGGGCGTCCGCGCCGATCAGCACGAACAGCGAGTCCGTCTGCAACGCCTCGTCCTCGCCGGTGTCGCGGTGGTGCACCGTCAGACCCTGCAGGTGGGTGTCGCCGTGCAGCGCGGTGACCTCGCAGCGCTCGCAGATCCGCACGCCGTGCCGGGCGCGCAACTGGTCGATCAGGTACTGCGACATGTCCTTCTCGATGTGGTCCGCGCGGATCAGCAGGGTCACGGAGCGCGCGTAGTTCGCGAAAAACATGGCCGCCTGCCCAGCCGAGTTGCCCCCGCCGATCAGGTACACGTCCTTGCCGCGCGTGCCGGGCGCCTCCGTGCGGGCCGCGCCGTACCACACGCCGCGCCCCACGAACCGCTCCGCGTCCGGCAGCGGCAGCTTGCGCCATTCCACGCCCATGGCGAGCACCACGCTGCGGGCGACCACGCGCGTGTCGCCGTCGAGCACGACGGTGTGCTCTCCGCGGCCCGGCTCCAGCGCGGTCGCCTCGCGGGTGGTCACGACCTCCGCCCCAAAGCGCCGGGCCTGCCGCAGCGCCCGGGCGCTGAGTTCCGCGCCCGACAGTCCGGTGGGAAAGCCCAGATAGTTCTCGATGCGGCTACTGGTGCCCGCCTGCCCGCCGGGCGCCTGCTTCTCGACCAGCAGGGTACACAGGCCCTCCGAGGCGCCGTACACCGCCGCCGCCAGCCCCGCCGGCCCGCCGCCCAGGATTACCACGTCGTACGCCTCCTGATGCGGATCGACCTGCAGGCCCACCCGCACGGCCAGCTCGCGCACGCTGGGCCGGCGCAGCATGTCGCCGCCTGGCAGGAGTACCGCCGGCAGCGCGCCGTCCTCCACGCCCGGCGGGATGTCGCATGCCAGCGCGGGCGCGCCGGGGTCCAGCCAGCGGTACATCACCTGGTTGCGCGACAGGAAGTCCCGCAGGTCGAAGCAGTGCAGGTCGTCGGCGTGGCCCACCACCCGCAGCGTGTTCGCCGGCGCGCTCAGGGTCACGCGCTTGAGGTTCCCGACCCGGCGGGCCATGTTCGCCAGCACCCGGCCCTGGAGCACCTCCGAGTGCGTCAACAGCGCCAAGAACTCCGGGCCGTCGAGCCGCATCAGGCGCGCGTCCGTGCGGGCCTGCAGGTTCACCGTGGCGACCGTGCCGAGCAGCAGCGGCACCTCGCCGAACGAGTCGCCCGGTCCGTAGGTGTCGAGGTGGTGCAGCGTCCCGCCCACGTCCTTGGTGACGTCCAGTTCGCCGGCCAGCAGCACGAAGAACGCCACCGAGTCGCCCTCCTGCACGAGGTATTCGCCCGCGCTGAGCTGCAGGTCGGCCGCGTCGAGGGCCGCCGCGTGCAGCACGGGCTCGTCCAGCCCCTCGAACAGCGGCAGGCCGCGCAGCAGTTCCGTTGTGATCACCGCGGTCTCACGGCGCCGTGGCGGGCGTGTCCAGCGACTCCGCGTACGTGCGGAAGTTCTCCAGGATGGCCTGCCACCCGGCGCGCTGCATGTCCGGCGGGTGCTGGCTCTCGGCCTCGAAGGTCTCGGTCACGCGGGTGGTGTCGTCGTCTACCGCCTCGAAGGTCACGAGCACGGCCCGGCCGTCCCCGATGGTATACGCGAGGCGCTCTCGCGGCTGCACCGCCGTGTACTCACCGCCGAACTCGAACTCCACGCTGCCGTCGCGCGCGGCCATGGTGGACGAGAAGGTGCCGCCGGGCCGCAGGTCGTTCACGGCGCGCGGACAGTGCCAGTCGTCGCTGGCGTGGTTCCACTGCGTGATGTGCTCCGGCCCTGTCCACGCGATCCAGACCGTGTTCAGCGGCGCGTGCACCAGCGTGTCGACCGTGATGGCTGATCCGTCCATATGTCCTCCCTGTCGGCGGCGCTCAGCGCGCCGGCCAGTGCTGGGCCAGAAAGCGCAGTTTCTCCAGCGTGTGCACGTTCTCGCCCCCCTCGTGGCGGTTGAACTCGTACACCCGGATGTCCTTGTCGCCCGCGTAGGCGTTGAAGGCCGCATACACCGTGCTGGGCGGACACACGTCGTCCATCAGGCCCACCGAGAACAGTGCACTGGCCTGCGCGCGCGCCGCGAAATGCACGCCGTCGAAGTACGCGAGCACGCCGAACACGTCCTCGGCGCGGTCCTTGTGGGTCTTGAGGTACGTCACGATCTCGCCGTACGGGAACGAATCCACCAGCCGCGCCGCCCGGTCGTAGTGGCACAGGAACGGCACGTCCGGCAGGCACAGCGCCGCGTCGGTCAGGCCCGCCGCCGCCAGCGCGATCCCGCCGCCCTGGCTGCCGCCCACCACCGCGAGCCGCGAGCCGTCCACGTCCGGGTGGCTGCGCGCGGCCTCCACGGCGCGCACGGCGTCTGTGAACACCCGGCGGTAGTAGTACGTGTCACGGTGCGCGACGCCGCGCGTCATGAAGCCCGGCACCTGCGGCCCGCTGCCCGGCGCGTCATCGGGCGTGTCGCCCTGACGCCACACGCTGCCCTGGCCGCGCGTGTCCATGATCAGGTGCGCGTACCCGGCGCTGGCATACGTCAGGTGATCGGTCGCCAGGCCGCGGCCGCCGCCGTAGCCGATGAATTCCACCACGCACGGCAGCCGGCCGTCCCGGGCACGCGGCAGCGTCAGCCAGCCCTTGACCGGCTGACCGGCCCACCCGGCGAAGGTCACGTCGTACACGTCCACCGTCCGGTACGGCGTGTCCACCCGCTCGAAGGTGGCGTTCAGGTCGTGCGAGCGCGCGCCTTCCAGCGTGCCGCTCCAGAAGGCGTCGAAGTCGGCCGGGGCGGCGTGGGGCGCGCGGTAGGTACGGAGCTGGTCCAGCGGAAGGTCGAACAGTGCCATGCGGTCTCCTTGACTGCGCTGAGTATGCCGTAGCTGCGGCCGTCCGCCCGGGTGGTCATGACCGGCGCCCGTCCGGTCATTCCCCGATCATGCGGCGGGGCCTACCGTGCGCGCATGACTGCTCCAGCCGCATCGCCGTCCACGCCCGCGTCGGCCGGGCTCGACACCCTCCACCACTCCTTTCTGGCGCTGCTCGCCGGAGTGCCCGCGCCGGGGCCGCGCCGCGACGTGAACGGCACGCTGCGGGCGCTCCTCGACCAGCACCCGGAGCTGGAACTGCTGCCGCTGGAACTCCTCGCGCAGGACGTCGTGGGTGACCGGACGCGGCCGTCCCCCCGCCCCTGACGGCCGCAGGTGCGGTCACGCGGCCTGCCGTCCGGGCCTAAGCTGGGTCATGCTCGCGGACCACGCCCAGACTGCCGACGCGAATGCGGCCCGCGCCGCCTTCGACGCCGCCGCGTGGACGCTGTGCGAGCTGGCCCGCGACCCGGCGTGCCCGCGCCTGCCGGACGCCGCGTGGAACGCCCTGCTGTGGGGACAGCGCGCCACCGACCGCGCGGAACTCGGACGGCACACGGACGTCCTGCTCGACCACGTGCGCCAGCTGAGCGCGGCGCTGGCGCGCGGCTGAACCTACCCCGGCACGCCGGCCGCCGAGCCGAGCTGGTAGCGTTTCGAGCGCCACGACCACTCCAGGATGCCGCCCACCCGCACCTGTTGCAGCTGCACGTAGCGCGCCAGGGCCGGGTTCACCTCCGGCCCCAGGTCCGGCAGGTGCTGCTCGACCGCGATCAGGCGCTCGAGTTCCTGGTGGTACATGGCCGCGGCGGCCTCCAGCGCGTCCTGCAACCCCAGCCCCCGTTCCTGGCGCAGCACCAGCACCAGGTTGTGCACGTCCCCGCCCTGGAGCTCCTTTTCCAGCGAGATGATGTCGTTCGACCAGCACACCGCGCGGTTGGCGTGCTGTGTCAGGGCGTGCACCGCCGGGTGGGCCTGGGCGTCGCCCGGCAGCCGCAGGTGGTCGACCAGGCTCAGGAAGGCCTCGTCGATCGCCAGCCCGGCCGTGAGGGGCCGCATGCGGACGTACTCGTCCAGGGCCGGCACCACGCCGCGCGCGCGGTTGTCTGCTTCCCACGCCAGCGACCCGAAGTACGCCGTGACGTGCGCCGCGAGCTCGTGCAGCCACGCGTCCCCGCCCGCGTCGCGGAGGCGGCGGCTGAGGTCCGCGATGGCCCACGCCAGCGGCTCGTCGTCCGGCAGGGGTGGCTGGCCGCGCAGGGCCGCGAGCAGCCGCGACGTCAGCACGCGCAGCCGGGGCGGGTCCTTGCCGATCCCGGACGCGTCGCAGCGGTCGTCGTGCAGGAACATCACGCTGTACCAGTCGGCCATCAGGCGCAGCGCGTCCGGGTCCGCGCCGGGGTGCAGGGCGGCGGCGAGCTGCGCGAAGGCGCCCGCGAAGTTCACCCGCGACACGTCGTCCTGCGGGCCGAGTTCGAAGGTGGACAGCCAGCGGCTGGTCGCCTGCGCGACCGCGTGATGCGGCGTGGGCGGCGCGACCGGGAAGGGATTGCGCAGCGCCGGGACGCGCAGCGGCGTGTCCACCTTCACCAGCGCGCCCTCCACGCGGTTCTTGCCGGCGTTCTTGGCGGCGTACAGCGCGGCGTCCGCCCGCGCGATCAGCTGCTCGGAGGTCTCGTCGTCGCGGTACGCGGCCACGCCGAAACTGGCCGTGATGTGCCCCGCCCCCGGCATGACGTGCCGTTCGAGCGCCACGCGCAGCCGCTCGGTCAGGGCCAGCGCGTACGGCAGGTCGATCTGCACGGCCAGGATCAGGAATTCCTCGCCGCCCCAGCGGCCGAGCAGGTCGGTGCCGCGCACCTCACGCTGCATCACGGCCGCCGCCTGGCGCAGTACCTCGTCGCCCACCACGTGCCCGTGGCGGTCGTTCACGGTCTTGAAATCGTCCAGGTCGAACAGGATCACGCACCACGGCGTGCCGTAGCGCTTGCTGCGCAGCACCTCGTGGCTGAGCTGGAGTTCGAGCTGCCGGCGGTTGCTGATCCCGGTCAGCGGGTCCAGGTGCGCCAGCCGGTGCAGATCGCCCACCCGGTCCTGCAACGCCAGCACCTGGTCTTTCAGGGCGGACAGCACGGACACCAGCGTCAGGATGATGCCCTCGGCGAGGTGGTACTCCAGCAGCCGGGCGGCAGTCATGCCGCCGGTCCACACGCCGTACACGCCGATCAGCACGCTCACGCCGTACACGGCGGCCGAGCGGATCAGCGCGCGGCGCGGCGACTCGATCAGGAACGCGAGCAGGTACACGAACGGCGTCCAGATGAACAGTTCGGCCAGCGCCGAGTCCGGCGGCACCGAGTGGTCGAGCACCGACGACAGGTATTTCGTGAGGAAGGCCAGCACTGCGAGGGCGTAGAAGCCCTGCTCGGTCCAGCGCAGCGGCACGCGCCCGCTGACCAGGCCCAGCAGCAGCGCCAGTGTCCCGGCGGCCAGGACCGGCAGCGCCAGGCTGTTGAAGGTCGATCCGGGCTCGCCGTGGCTCAGCAGGAAGATCACAGTCGCCGCGACCAACGTGACCGGCAGGATCAGCAGGTACGTCCGGCGCCGCAGCAGACTGAGGGTCTCCGTGCCGTCCTGGGCCGGGGCTGGGTCGTGGGCTCGCACCTGCGCGGAGCATACCAAGCCGCCGCCCCGGGCGGGATCAATGTGGCGGCGTGAGCATGGACGCCGACCGCGGCGACGTCCCGGCAAGGCGCGCCGACCAGTCCTGCACGAAGCGCTCGAAGTCCGCTCCGTCCAGCCCGGGCGCGATCAGCCAGCCCTGGTGCAGGTCGCAGCCCACCTCGCGCAGGGCGTCCGCCTGGGCCTGGTGCTCCACGCCCTCGGCGACCACCGCCATGTCCAGCGCGTGCGCGAGCTGCAACGTGGCGCGCATGATCGCGCGGCTCTCCCACCCGCCCTGCGACGGTTCCCCGATGTCGCGGATGAAGGCCCGGTCGATCTTGAGTTCGTCCACCGGCAGCGTGCGCAGGCTGTGCAGGGTGGAGTAGCCGGTGCCGAAATCGTCGATCGAGATCCGCACGCCCTCGTCCCGCAGCGCCTGGAGCATCGCCCGGGCGGACGCCGGGTTGTCGATCAGGCCCGTCTCCGTGACCTCCAGCACCAGCCGGTGCGGGTCCAGGCCGCTGCGTTCCAGCGCGCGGCGCACGTGGTGCTCGAACTGCGCGTCCTGCAACTGGGTGCTGGAGACGTTCACGCTGACCGTCAGCCGCGGGTTCGCCCAGCCCGCCGCGTCGCGGCACGCCGTGTCCAGCACCCACGCGCCCAGGCCGCCCATCAGGCCCGTGAGTTCCGCCACCGGGATGAACTGGTCCGGGGTGATCACGCCCAGGGTGGGGTTGGTCCAGCGCAGCAGCGCCTCGGCGCCGTACAGCTCGCCGGTGCTGGAGCCCACCTGCGGCTGGTACACCAGACGGAACTCGCGGCGCGGCAGCGCCTGGCGCATGGCGGTCTCCAGCGTGAGCGCCTGGATGCCGGAGCGCACGGTGGGCTCGAACACGTGCGAGAAGCGCTGCTGGCGCTTGGCCTGGTACATCGCCGCGTCCGCCTGCCGGTGCAGGGTCTCGGCGTCGGGCGCGGTGTCCGGCGCCACGCTCCAGCCCACCGAGGCCTGCAGCAGCAGCGGTGGGCCGCTCGCCAGCTCGAACGGCTGGTCGAATACGCTGCGCAGATCCTGCACCATCGCCGGCATCTGGCCGGGGTCGCTCAGCAGGAACGCGAACTCGTCTCCGCCCATGCGGGCCAGGGCCAGCAGGTCGTGGCGCTGCGCCAGCGTGGTCAGCCGGCCGGCCAGCAGCCGCAACAGCTCGTCCGCCGTCGGGTGGCCCAGGCCGTCGTTCACCTGCTTGAAGCGGTCGAGGTCGATCAGACCCAGGGCGAGCTGCCCGCCCTCCTGCGCGACTCGCCGCAGTTCCCAGTCCAGCCGCGTGCTGAAGGTCCAGCGGTTCATCAGTCCCGTCAGGGGATCGGTGTACGCCAGCTGCTCGAGCTGCCGCCGCTGCACGTCGCGCTCCAGCAGCAGGGCCAGGGCCGGGGCGCGCAGTTCCAGCAGGTCCGTCAGGCCCTCCGGCACATCCTCCTGGGTTTCGTGCGCGGCGAACAGCACGCCAAGCATGCCGCCGTCCTGGTCGTACAGCGCGAGTTCGGCGGTGCTGCTCACGCCCAGCCGCGCGATCTGTGCGGGGTCCAGGCGTCCGTCGAGCTGCGCGGGCAGGTTGTGGAACACCAGCGGCCGGCCGGTCCGGTCCGGGTCTCGGCGCTGCCACAGCTCCCGCAGGAACGCGGGCGCCGTGTCCTCCAGCGTCGCCTGCAACGAGGCCGGCGCGTCCCCCAGCACGCGCAGGGCGCCCGCGTCCGCGAACACCACCGCCGCTCGCCAGCCCGGATGCCACACCTCCACGCCGCCCAGCATGGCCATCACGCTGACGTCCAGCGGCCGGCCCCGCAGGGCCAGCAAGTTCGCCTCGACGAGCCGCAACTGCACGTCCTGCGCGCGGTGGCGGTCCGTCACGATGCGCAGGTCCACCGCCCAGTGCGTGCACGTCCGAGCAGCGTCCAGGATGGGGCTGGCGGTGAGTTCCAGCCACTCGCGCAGGTCCGGCAGGAACAGCACGTACGTGCCGCCGCGCTGGCCGCCGGTGTGCTGCCGGGTCAGCCGCGCGCGCAGGTCGTTGATGGCCGCCAGGTCCCGCACGCCGAACGGCCAGCGGTGCAGCGGCACGTCCTCCAGATCGTGCAGGCCGTGGCGGCGCAGCAGCGCGTACAGCGCCGGGTTGCCGTACTCCATGGTGAGGTACGCGTCGCCGGGGCAGACGTTGATCACCATCAGCGCGTCCAGGGAGGTGCTCACCATGGTTTCCAGCAGCGTCAGGCGCCGCGTCTGTTCCATCGACTGCGTGATGTCCGACCCGAAGCCGATCATCACGTCCAGCGAGCCGTCCGCCCGGAACACCGGCGTGTACGCGCGGCGCACCACGCGGTGCCCGTTCGGAGTGGGGAACAGTTCCTCCCAGTGCACGGTCGCCCGCTCGTCGAGCGCCCGGCGGAAGTGTTCCTCGCGGCGCTCGGCCACGCGCTGCGGGTACCCGCGCCACGCCACGAACTCCCGGTCGGTCTTGCCGACGATCTGCGCCCGCACCTGCGGATCGCCGACCGCGGCGGGGTTGCAGTACAGGTAGCGGCCCTGCGCGTCCAGCACGGCCAGTTCGGTAGGCAGGCTGGCGAGCACCTGGCCCGAGAACGCGAGTTCGCGCTGCGGCGCCGCCACAGGCTCAAGCGTCAGGACCACGACGGCCTGGCCGCCCGGCAGGGTCAGCCGCGTGCCGTGCAGGTCGCAGGGCAGCGCCGCGCCGTCGCCGGTCATGAGGTCGAAGCTGCGGCGGGGGAGCGCCGCGCCGCCCTGCGCGAAGGCGGCCACGCCGGCATGGACCTCGTCGCGGTCGGCGGGCGCGGTCAGGGCCGCGAACGACTGCCCGAGCAGCACCGATGCCGGGAGGGCCAGCCGGCGTTCCAGCTCGGCCGTGATGAGCAGGACATCCAGGGTTAGCGCGTCAAGGACCGCCAGCGGGTCCGCGCTGGACCGGAAGGTCTCCAGAACGGCCGCCCGCGCCGCGTGTCCCGCACCTCCTGGCGACGATTCCATAGCGTGGAGTGTACCGGGCAGGTCCCGGCCACGCCGCGCGGTTTCCGCCTTCATCCGGTATTCATGCGCGGGGGGGGCTGCCCGCCCCCGCGCTCACCACTCCGCGACGCTGCCGTCCGCATGGCGCCACAGCGGATTGCGCCAGCGGTGCCCCACCCGGGCCAGTGCGCGGACGTGCTCCTCGTTCACCGTGACGCCCAGCCCCGGGCCCTGCGGAATGGGAACGAATCCACCGCTGTACGCGAACACCGCCGGGTCGCTCAGGTAGTCCAGCAGGTCGCTGCCCTCGTTGTAGTGGATGCCCAGGCTCTGCTCCTGGATGGCGGCGTTGTGCGCCACGGCGTCCAGTTGCAGGCACGCTGCCAGCGCAATCGGCCCCAGCGGGCAATGCGGCGCGATCGCCACGTCGTAGGCCTCGGCCATCGCGGCGATCTTGCGGCACTCCGTCAGGCCGCCCGCGTGCGACAGGTCCGGCTGGAGGATGTCCGCCAGGCCCTCCTGAAGGACCGTCTTGAACTCCCAGCGGGAATACAGCCGCTCGCCCAGCGCGATCGGCGTGGTCGTCACCCGGCGCACCTCGCGCAGCGCCTCCACGTTCTCGCTGAGCACCGGTTCCTCGATGAACAGCAGCCGCATCGCGTCGAGTTCACGCGCCAGCACGCGGGCCATCGGCAGGTGGACGCGCCCGTGGAAGTCCACCGCGACGCCGAAATCCGGCGTGGTGGCGTCGCGCACCGCCTGCACGCGGGCGAGCACCGCGTCGATCTTCGACGGCACGTCCAGGTAGCTCAGTTCCTCGGTGGCGTTCATCTTGACGGCCGTGAAGCCGGCCGCGAGCGCGGCGCGCGCCGCCCGGGCCACGTCGTCCGGTCGGTCGCCGCCGATCCATGAGTACACGCGCATGCGGTCGCGCACCGGACCGCCCAGCAGCTGGTACGCGGGCGCGCCGTACACCTGCCCCTTGATGTCCCACAGCGCCTGGTCGATGCCCGCGATGGCGCTCATGAACACCGCGCCGCCCCGGTAGAACCCGCCCCGGTGCATGACCTGCCACAGGTCCTCGATGCGCGCCGGGTCCTGCCCGATCAGCAGGTCCGACAGCTCCTGCACGGCCGCCTGCACGGTGTGCGCGCGGCCCTCCACGACAGGCTCGCCCCACCCGCTGACGCCCTCGTCGGTCTCGATCTTCAGGAACAGCCAGCGCGGCGGCACCACGAAGGTCTCCAGGCGCGTGATCTTCACGGAATCCCTCCGCCGCGTGCGGGGACAGGCTCGGCCGGCCGCTGGGTGCGCATCACCGGCATTGTTCCACGCCCGTGTTGCGTGGGCCTATGCTCCGGCCATGTCCGAGCCGACCACCGCGCCCCGCTCCCTCTTCGACCTGACCGGCCGCCGGGCGCTGATCACCGGCAGCAGCGGCGGTATCGGCCTGGAACTCGCGCGCGGCCTGGCGCAGCACGGCGCGGCGGTCGTGCTCAACGGCCGCACCGCTGCCCGCGTGACCGGCGCCGTGGACGCCCTGCGCGCCGAGGGACTGGACGCGACTCCGGCCGTGTTCGACGTGACGGACGAGGCCCAGGTCGGCGCGGGGATCGCCCGGGTGCTTGCGGACGGCGACCTGCACGTCCTGATCAACAACGCGGGCATCCAGCGGCGCGGCGCCCTGGTCGACCTGCCGCTCGCCACGTGGGACGAGGTGCTGCGCACCGACCTCACCGCGCCCATGCTGGTGTCGCGGGCGGTCGCGCCGCACTTCCTCGGCCGGGGCAGCGGCAAGATCGTGCACGTCCTGTCGGTCATGAGCGAGGTCGGGCGGCGCAGTGTCGCGCCCTACACGGCGGCCAAGGGCGGCCTGAAGATGCTCACGCGCGCCATGTGCGCCGAGTGGGCGCCCGGCGGCGTGCAGGTGAACGGCCTCGGCCCCGGGTACTTCCGCACCGACATGAACGCTGCCCTGCTGGCCGACCCCGCCTTCACCGCGTGGGTGGAGGGCCGCACGCCCGCCGGCCGCTGGGGCGACCCACGTGAGCTGGTCGGCGCGGCCGTGTTCCTGTCGGCGCCGGCCAGCGATTTCGTGAATGGACAGGTGCTGTACGTGGACGGCGGCATGCTCGCCGTGCTGTGAGGTGGGGCCAGCCGAGCACGCTCAGGGCGCACCGCCACATCCGCACTCCGGCTACGACACCGGCGACGGGCTGAGGGTCCGGCGGGTCTGGCCCGGTGGCGTCCACAGCGGCTGGGCCAGCGGCCACAGAGGACCGGGCACCGCGAGCCGCAGCACCGCCCACGCGGCCAGCGGCAGCGCGGTGACCGACGGCACGATCAGCCACTCGTCCTCGCGGTCGTCCGCGCCGAACTGCGCCTTAAAGTGCTGCAGGCCGTCCACGTGGTACCAGCGCGCCACCACGGGTCTCAGGAAGCGCAGGTGCAGGCGCCCGGCGTGGCCGGTGAGCGGCACGCCGCCCAGCGTGACGCTGCTCGCGCCCTCGGCCCCGAAGGTCTGCAGCGCGTGCGCGACCACGCTGGCGGCCGTGCCGCGCGGACTGCGCTCGTCGCGCACCACGTCCTCCAGGTACCACCCGCGGCGGCCGGGCAGCGGAGACGCGGACACGAACGCGAGCAGCGTGCCGTCCGGCGCAGTCGCCACGAACGTTCGTTTCAGCCCTGGGTGCTGCGCGGGGTCGAGCTGGAAAATCCAGTCCAGGCCGGTGCCCGCGCGGCGTCCCGCCAGCCACCGCCGGGCCAGCGTCCGCAGCGCGGCGCGCAGTTCCGCGTCCGGCCCGTGAACCTCACGCACCCGAACACCCTGGCGCGCCGCCCGGTTCATGTCGTTGCGCAGCCGGGCGTAGCGGTTGCCACGCGGCGCCCAGTGCCGCGGATCGAGGTACGACGCCTCGCCCAGGTGGACCGCCAGCAGGCCCAGGTGCACGGCGACCGTTCTCACCGCCGGGCCGACCGGCGCGAGGATCGCCGTGCGTCCCGCCCGCCGGGCCTGTACCAGGAAGGCGCGCAGCAGATCGGGCAGCGCGTCCGCCGGGGCGAGCGGTTCGCCCGCCACCCACGCCCGGCCGACCACCCGGTACGGGATGCTGCCGGTCACGCCAGGGGTCTCGAACAGCTCGATACGGTCGTCGATGGCGACCAGCGAGGACGGATTGCGGGCATACCGGGCGTGGTGCTCCAGGGCACGCCGGACAGCCGGCTGGGTGGGCGGGGTCATCTCACGCCACGCTAGCCACGGCCGCTGGGAGGAACATGAAACGCCGCGGTGACCCGCACTGGGCGAGGGGCGCCGCCGACATGTCGGCGGCGCCCCTCCGGGGTCGCTCAGGCAGGGGTCAGGTGCAGGGTCATCTCGCTGACGACCGCATCGGAGGCCGACGCCGCGCACGCGTACGTGCCGGGAGCCGTGGGCGTGACCTCGAAGCGGGCGCTTTCGCCGGCCCAGCAGAAATCCAGCGCCGACATCGTCGCGGCCGCGACGCGGTAGGGCGCGCGGTAGTGGCGGCTGGCGACGACGCCCAGCTGGCCCATCAACACCGCGACCGGCATGGCCGGGAAGTTCTCGAAGTGGCCGGCGCAGGCGTCGCGGGGAATCTCGGGCAGCGTCAGCACGGTCGTGTTCCCCTCGGTGGTGAAGTCGCCGGTGGGGGGATCGGGCATGCGGTCGTAGTTCAGCACGCTGAAGGTCGGGTCGTACTTGGAGCGGAACAGCCGCCTGAACGACGCGTCGCTGAGGATGGTGTACGTCACGCGCAGGTGCGCGAGGTCCCGGCCGCCGGCGGTGATCACGATCTCGGCCACCGCCTGGCGCTTGTTGCGGTCGAGCACCGTGGCGCTGAAGGACACCTCGGAGCCGTACGGCGCCGCGTTGGCGAACCCGGTGTACGACGCGTCCTGCGCGAGGTAGTAGCGGCGGTCGTCGTCGTCGAAGGCGAGGGCCACGGCGCACAGGCCGCAGATGGCGGCGTGGCGGCTGATCTCGCCGGCCTGCATGGGCCCCTGCTCGGCGGTGGCGCGCGACTCGGCGGTCGCCTCGGCCATGAACGTCCCGTCGAAGAGGCGCAGGTTCTGCAGGGCGAAGTAGGGGGCCCGCACGCAGATACGCTTCATCAGGTGGTGGGTGTCCACCGGGCTGAACAGGGTCGGAAGGGAGGCGCGGCTGTGATCGAGCATGGGGAAGCTCCTCGGGGGGTAGGGAGAACTGTTGAGTAGTCTATAGAAAAGCTTCATGAATATGCAACTGCCTTCACAACCGCTCCGGTGTGAGAGTTCTGTCAGAACGGTCGTGAAAAGCCGGGACCGTCCAGCACGTCCCATTCCCGAACGGGCAGGGTCACGGAAATGCCGCTGGACCCCGCCGTTCATGAGGCAGGCGTGAGCCCCCGAATGGGGGTACTCGTGGGATGAACTTCACGTGAGGCGCCGGGCAGGGTTGGTAAACGCCCATTCCCTGACCTTGCCAAGCTGCGTCCACCGCCATGACGACGTCCCGCCCAGAACGGGCGGGAACCGTGTCCAGCGGGATCAGTGCAGCGGCTTGCCGGTGGGGCGGGGCGCGAACAGGGCGGGCATCACGAACGCTTCCAGCGCCGCGTCCTCCGCCAGTGGGGGAGACAGGAAGTACCCCTGCCCCAGGTCGCAGCCCAGGTCGCGCAGCATCTCGAGCTGCTTGCGGGTCTCCACGCCCTCGGCCACCACCTGCAACTCCAGGGTGTCCGCGATGCCGATCACGGCCTCGATCAGCGCCAGGGCGAACTGCGGCGCGCGGCGCGGCGCGCTCAGGTCGGTGATGAAGGACTTGTCGATCTTGATGCAGTTGATGGGCAGGTCGCGCAGGTACGCCAGCGAGGAATACCCGGTGCCGAAGTCGTCGATGGCGATCTTCACGCCCAGCGCCTGCAGGTCGCGCAGCGAGGACTTCACCACGTCCAGGCGGCGCATCACGGCGCTCTCGGTCAGCTCGATCTCCAGTGACGACGCGGGGAGGTCCGCGGCCTGGAGCGCGTCCCGCACGATGTCCACGAAATCCGGCTGGATGAACTGGAGCGGCGATACGTTGACGCTCACCGTCACCGCCAGCCCCGTGATGTCGTTCCAGCGCCGGGCCTGCCGGCACGCCGCCCGCAGCGCCCACGCGCCGAGCGCGATGATCTGCCCGTTGTTCTCCGCGATGGGAATGAACTCTGCGGCGGAGATCGCCCCGAGTTCCGGGTGGGTCCAGCGCAGCAGGGTCTCGAGTTTGCGCACCACGCCGTCGTCCAGCGAGCAGATCGGCTGGTACATCACGTGCAGCTCTCCGTTCGCCTGCGCCTGCCCCAGCGCGCGCTCGACCTGCTTGAGCCGCTCGATCGCGGAGTCCGTGTCGGCCTCGTAGCGGCGCACGCCCGCCTTGCCGTAGCTCTTGACGGTGTACATGGCGCTGTCGGCGTGCTGGATCAGCAGCTGCGCGTCCCGGCCGTCGTCCGGAAATACGCTGATCCCGATACTCGCGGTGAGGTTCACGATATGGTTGCCGGCCACCATCGGCTGTGACAGTTCGGCCAGCACGTGGTCCGCAATGTTCTCCGAGCGGCCGCTCGGGCCGGGCACCAGGGCGACGAATTCGTCCCCGCTCAGGCGCGCCACGAAGGTGCCGGGGCCGGCCGTCCGCTCCAGCCGGCGCGCGGTCTCCTGCAGCGCGAGATCCCCGATGCGGTGCCCCAGCGTGTCATTGACCAGCTTGAAGCCGTCCAGGTCGATGAACAGCAGAGCGAACGGCACCTCGCGGGCGATGGTGTCCTCGATGACCTCGTCGATGCGCTGGCGGTTGGGCAGGCCCGTCAGGAGGTCCGTGCCGACCAGCTGCCGCATGGTGTCCACCTCGGACATGCTGCGGACATAGCGGTCCTTGAAGCCAATGAAGGCGTTCGTCACCACGAACAGCGCCACGTTCGCGAGGTTCAGTTCCAGCAGCGCGTACGTGATGCCCTGGGGTGTCCCGGTGAAGAACGACCGCACCAGATACAGGCCGCTGACCAGGAAAAACAGCGTGAAGAAGACGATCGATGCCAGCCGGGCGCTGCGCAGGCGTGGAATGAAGAACGACAGCACCTGCAACGCCGGAATCCAGAAGAACGTCTCGGTCATCTGGAGCTGCACCACGTACGTCTGCGGGATCAGAAACAGGATGAAGACCAGCTTGCCCAGGAACAGGGCGCTCATGGCGAACACCAGCGCCGTCACCGCCATGTTCGTCAGGGTGGGCCGGCGCCACAGCAACCCGGACAGCGCGAGCAGCAGCACCATGGCGAACGGGTATGTCACCTGGTCGAAGGTGCTGCCCTGTCCGCTGGGGACGTCGAAGGCCATGCCGATCGCGAAGGCGAGGGCGGCCAGCGGCAGCGCGAAGAGGAGTGGACGCCGCCACTCGATCTCCGGCTGTGACCGGGCGCGCAGATCTGCTTCGGTGGGGAGCCTGGCCATGACTGGCTCAGATGCTATGACGTCGTATCTCTCAGATTCCTTTCACGCGTTGGCGGGTCCCGTCCCCCGTTGCCGGAACGTCGGTTGACATCGACTCAATTTTGGTTTACGCCGGCTTCACGTGCTGCTCACGTGGTGTGGCTGGAGCGGAGTCGCATGTCCGGCGACTTCGCTCCAGCCAGGCTTTCCAGGACTGGTGCCCGGGTGTCTCTACTTCTGTCCAGCCCGCACGGGGATCGGCAGCGCGAGCGCTCGGCCTCCCCAGTCCTGCCGCATCCACCCCCAGTCGGGCTCGTCCACCGGGGGCGTGCGGCGCGCGTCACCGGTCGCCTCGCCCGCCATGAAGTTCAGGTAGTACACGTTGCTGCCCGGCGCCGCCGCGACCGGGTGGTACCCGCGGCGGCTGAGAATCACGTCGCCGTCCCGGGCGACCAGGGCCTCGTCGTCGCCGTCCTCGGGGGAGTAGTTGCGGTGGATCGCCCAGCCGTGGGCGGGCTGCACGCGGTAGTGGTACGTTTCCTCGATGTAGAGGCTGCTCAGCTGCCCGTCGTGGCGGTGCGGTGGCCACCCGCTCCAGTTACCGCTGGGCGTGTAGACCTCGTACACCAGCAGCCGCTCGGCCGCTTGGTCCGGCCCCAGCACGTGGCTGACCTGCCGGGTCGCGTTCGCGCCGCCCCTCATCTCGACCTGGATGTCCTCCGGCCGGACGAGCCGCACCGGCAACGTGCCGGTGGCGGGAGCGCCGCCGTGCGCGAAGGTGCCGGTGCCCTCCACGCGGTACGCCGTGCCCGGCGGCAGGTACACCACGGTCGGCAGTTCCTCGAACACCCCGCGCCGCGAGACGTCGTGCGTGGCGCCCCGCACCGTGACGTGCAGCGCTCCCTGTTGCGGCACGACGGCGACCTCGTTCGCGCCAGTGTGGCCGTCGTGCGCGGCGCCGTCCAGCGTCACCACGCCGAAGGACAGGTGGGTCCAGCCGGCGCTGGCGGGCGTGAGGTCCACCTGCCCGGCCGCGTCGGGACGCAGATGGTCCCTGGAAGTCACGGCGTCGCCTGCACGTCCTGAACGCGCACCGGTCGGCCCTCCTTCAGGCTGCGGGTACACGCCAGCGCGAGCCGCAGCGACTCGACCGCGTCGTGGGCGCCCGGCGTGGGCGCGCGGCCCTCGCGCAGGGCCAGCACGAACGCGGCGATCTCGGCTCGGTACGCGTCCCGGAAGCGGTCCATGAAGAAGTGGTAGTGGTCCATGCCCACGCCCTCGCCGTAGCGCAGCAGCGCCGTCTTCGGCGTCGCGTCCATGACCAGCTTGCCGCCAGACCCGAAGACCTCGGTGCGGACGTCGTAGCCGTACACGGCGCGGCGCGAGTTCTGCACCACGCCCTGCGCGCCGTTCTCGAAGCGCAGCAGCGCGGTGGTGGTGTCCACGTCCCCGATCTCCCCGATGGCCGGATCGACGTTGACGCTCCCCACGGCAGTCACCTCGGTGACCTCGCCCACCAGGAAGCGCGCGATGTCCAGGTCGTGAATCGCCTGATCGAGGAATACCCCGCCGGAGATCTTCAGGTACTCCAGCGGGGGCGGCGCCGGGTCGCGGCCGGTCGCGCTGAACTGCTCGATGACGCCGACCTCGCCCGCGTCGATGCGCTCCCTGGCCTGGATGTACGGCGCGTCGTAGCGGCGGTTGAACCCGATCTGGAAGGGCACGCCGCGCTCCTGCACGATGCGCATGACCCGCTCGGTCTCGGCCAGATCGGCGGCCACGGGCTTCTCGCAGAAGATCGCCTTGCCGGCCAGCGCCGCCGCCTCGATCAGCGCGGCGTGCGTGCTCGTCGGCGTGACGATGATGACGGCCTCGACGTCCGGGTCATGGATGGCGTCCAGGGGGTCCGCATACGTGCGCGCCGCCCGCGTCAGGCGCGCGACGGTCTGCGCGGCCGCCTCCACCGGATCGGCAACGGCGACCACCTGCGCGTCCGGCAGACCGATCAGGGCGTGGCCGTGCTCGACGCCCATGCGGCCGGCACCGAGGATGGCGAAACGGAGGGGGGGCGGAGCGGTGTTCATCGTGGCGGGGTCAGTCATGGTCGTGTCCTTGGGGGTGCAGGAAGTCGAGGTAGGGTGCGGCGGCGTCCCGGACGGCCGCGCGGATGGCCGCGTACCCGGCGCGGTGCGTGGGCAGGCCGGGCGACGCCGCCCACGCGGTCCGCACCGCGCGGTACAGGGCGCTGCCGATGTTCACCTTGGTCACGCCGGCGGCCACCGCGGCCCGCAGGTCGGCCGGGTCGATGCCGCTGCCGCCGTGCAGCACCAGCGGCCCGCCCACCCGCTCTCCGATGCGGCGCAGCAACCCGAGGTCGAGTCGGCTGGCGTGGCCGTGCTCGCTGCCCACCGCGCACGCGATCAGGTCGGCGCCGGCGTCTCGCAGCGCGCGGGCCTGGTCGGGGTCGGTGGTGTCGAGCACGTTGTCGTCGGCGCCGGGCAACCCGAAGCCCTCGGCGCTGACTTCCAGGGCCGCGCCGCACGCGCGCGCGATGACGGCCAGGTGGGCGGTCACGCGCCGGGTTTCCTCGAAGGGCAGGCCCTGGCCGTCGAACATCACGCTTCCGTAGCCGGCGCGCAGGCACGCGACCACCTGATCCACGTCCCGCCCGTGGTCGAGGTGCAGCGCGACCGGCACGCGGACCTCGTCGGCCAGCGCGCGGACCATCTGCGCGAACACGTGCGGGCTCGCCTGGGCCAGGTCCGCCGGGTACGTCTGGAGGATCACCGGGCGTCCGGCGGCCTCGGCGGCCTCAACACATCCCCTGGCCATCTCCAGCGAGCAGACGTTGTACGCCGGCAGGGCGTAGCCGCCGGCCAGCGCGGCGGCGTACAGCGGCCGGGCGTCCGCGTACCACGTCACGCCGGGCCGTCCATCAGGGCCTGGACCTCCGCCCACGTGGGCGTGAAGTTCGCGCAGCCGATCCGCGTGACCACGATGGCCCCGCACGCGTTCCCGACCCGCGCGGCCCCCGGCCAGTCCAGGCCTCGCAGCCGCCCGGCGACCACGCCTGCCGCGAATGCGTCGCCGGCGCCCAACACGCTCAGCACCTCGACCGGGAAGCCCGGCACGGTCACGGCCGCCTCGCCCTGTCGGTGGACGGTGCAGCCGCGCGCGCCCTCCTTGACGATCACGACCGGCACCTCCGCGAGCAGCGCGGCCGTGTTCGCGGCCACGTCGCCGCGGATCTCCGGCGCGGTGATCATCGAGTGGCGGATCGTCACATCGGCGGGATCGCGCAGCAGGGCGGCGTTGATCTCCTCCTCGGTGCCCAGCACCACGTCCACGTCGCGCAGCAGCGCCCGGATATTCAGGCCGTACCCCAGCAGGCCCGGCCACATGTCCGCGCGGAAGTCCAGGTCGAGGTACACCGGCACGCCCGCTCCGTGTGCCCGTCTGGCCGCGTGCAGCGTGGCGGAGCGCCCGGGATCGCGTGCCAGCGCCGAGCCGTTCACCACCAGCGCCCGCGCCGCCTCAATGGGCGCGGCGTCGATGTCGGGGATGCCCAGCTGGATGTCGGCGGCGTTCTCGCGGTAGAAGGTGATCGGAAAGCGGTCCGGCGGCTGGATGCCCAGCAGCACCGCGCTGGTGCGCGTGCCGGGCTTGCGGGGGATGTAGCGCGTCTCGACGTTCTCCCGCTCCAGGCCGGCCAGGATGAAGTCCCCGACCTGATCCTCGCCCACCGCCGTGAGCAGCGCCGAGCGCACGCCCAGGCGGCTCGCGCCCACGGCGATGTTCAGCGGACTGCCGCCCAGGTACGCCCCGAAGCGCGTGATCTCGGAAAACGGCGCGCCGATGTCGTCCGAGTACAGGTCGATGGACGAGCGGCCCACCGTGAACAGCTCGGTGCCGGGGGTCGGGTCCGTCACGCGCTGGTCCCGCCCGCCAGGCCGCGCAGGTAATCCAGATTCGCCGTCGCGCTCACGAGCGGCTCGCCCATGCCCGGCAACACGTCCTGCTCGACCGTGATCCAGCCCGCGTACCCGCCGCGTTCCAGTTCGCCCAGCACGGCCGGGAAGGGCACCACACCGCGACCCAGCTCGCAGAACACGCCGGCACCGACGGCCTGCTGGTATGTCAGGCCCTGGGTGCGGGCGTGGGCGGCCACGTCGGCGGACATGTCCTTGAAGTGCACGTACCACACGCGGCCACGCAGGGCCTTCAGGCCCTCCAGCACGACTGCCGGGTCGCTGGTGCCGCTGCCGTACAGGAAGTGCCCGGTGTCGAACACCAGGCCGACCAGCGCCGGATCGGTGCGCTCCAGGAAGGTGGCGATCTCGGCCGGCGTCTCGACGTACCCGCCGCAGTGGTGGTGGAACACCGTGCGCAGGCCCGTCTCGGCCCGCACCGCGCGGGCGATGCGCTCGGCGCCGGCGGTGAAGGCGGCCCAGCCGGCGTCGTCCAGCGACAGGTCCGGCGTGATGTGCCCGGCGTTCTGAAGTCTTGGCGCGTCCCGGCTGTGCTCGTCGGCCAGCACGACCAGCGGCGACCACCCGTCGCCCACGTCCGCCACCGCCGCGAGCTGCCGGGCAATCCTCAGCACGCGCGCCTCGCCCTCCGCGTGGGCGGCCGGGTCGCGCAGGTACACGCCCTCGTACGCACCCAGCATGGTCAGGTTCCGGCTGTGCAGGGCCGCGCGCAGGGCGGGGATGTCGGTCGGGAGGTAGCCGTAGTCCCCGAGTTCGGTGCCCCGGTAACCGGCCAGCACGAGTTCGTCCAGCATGCGCGGCGCGGGGACACCCTCGCCGAAGCCCTCGATGGTGCCCCACGAGCAGGGCGCGTTGCCGAACCGGATGGAGGATGGGGATGCGCTCACGACAGCTCCTGTGGGATAGGGAAGGGGGGGCGGCCGGTCATCCGGCGTCCGGGGTGGTCGCGGCGGAGTACGGCACCTGCTGAGCGAGGTGCTGCTCGTAGGCCCGGCGCGCCGCCGTGACACCTGGCTGCGCCGACACGGCCGCGATGGGCACGTCCCACCACGACTCGAAGCCCGGCACGCGCTCGCGCAGGTTCACCGGCACCACGACCACGTGCACGCCGCCCTGGGCGTGCGCGGCGTCCACCGCCGAGCGCAACTCGGCCAGCGTGGCGGCCTGGAGCGCGTGCGCGCCCATGCCCTGCGCGTGCTTCACGAAATCCAGCGCCACGGTGGGTCCGTCGGTGCGGCCAGTGTGCGGATCGCGGTGGCGCAGCTCGTTGTTGAAGCTGGGACTGCCGCACTCCATCTGCAGGCCCCGGATGCTCATGAACGCCCGGTTGTCCACCAGCACGACCGTCAGGTTCACGTTCTCCGCGACAGCTGTCACGAGTTCCGAGTTCAGCATCAGGTACGAGCCGTCCCCGACCATCACGACCACGCGCCGCTCCGGCTCGGCCAGCGCCACGCCCAGGCCCGCCGGGATCTCGTAGCCCATGCAGGAAAAGCCGTACTCGACGTGATAGGCCCTGGGATCTTCGGCGCGCCACAGCCGCACGAGGTCGCCGGGCATGCTGCCGGCGGCGCAGATCACCGTGGCGTGCCCGCCGACCACGTCGTTCACGGTGCCGATCACGCTGCCCTGCGACGGCGGCGTGCTGCCGGTGTCGGCCCGCTGGGCGTCCACGGCCGCGGTCCACTCCTCACGCAGCGCGGCGATCTCGGCCGCATACTCGGGCGCGACGGTGTGGTCCGCCAGCGCCGCCGCGAGGGCCACCAGCGCGTCCCGCGCGTCCGCGACCACGCTCAGCGCGCCGAGTTTGGCGGCGTCCATCGGCACGACGTTCACGCCGATCACGCGCACATCCGGCGCGAAGGCGGTCTTGCTGGCGGTCACGAAGTCGCCCAGGCGCGTGCCCACCGCGACGATCAGGTCGGCGTCGCGTGCCAGCCGGTTCGCGGCCAGCCCGCCGATGGCCCCGATCGGCCCGGCGTTCTGCGGGTGGTTCCACGGCACCGCGCCCTTCCCGGCCTGCGACTCGCAGAACGGCAGCCCGGTCGCCCCGGCCAGCGCGGCCAGCGCCCCTTCCGCCCCGCTGTAGATCACGCCGCCGCCGCCCACGATCAGCGGCCGCTTCGCCGCGCGGATCAGGGCCGCCGCGTGCCCGATCAGTTCCGCCTCGGGTGGGGGCCGACGGACGCGCCACACGCGCTCGTTGAAGAAGGCGTCAGGCCAGTCGTAGGCCTCGGTCTGCACGTCCTCGGGCAGCGACACCACGACCGCGCCGGTCTCGGCCGGGTCGGTCAGCACGCGCATCGCCTCCGGCAGCGCCGACAGCAGCTGCTCGGGCCGGGAGATCCGGGTGTAGAAGCGGCTGACCGGCCGGAAGCAGTCGTTCACGCTCACGTCGTGCTCGGTGGGGTGCTCCACCTGTTGCAGCACGGGGTCCGGCAGGCGGTTGGCGAAGAAGTCGCTGGGCAGCAGCAGCACCGGCAGGCGGTTCACGGTGGCCAGCGCCGCGCCGGTGAGCATGTTCGTGCTGCCAGGGCCGACCGAGGCCGTGCACGCGTAGGTCTGGAGCCGGCCCCGGTGCCGGGCGAACGCGGCGGCCACGTGCACCATGCCCTGCTCGTTCTGCGGGCGGTAGGTGGGCAGATCAAGCGCGTCCCCGTATTCCTCCAGCGCCTGCCCCAGGCCCGCCACGTTGCCGTGCCCGAAGATGCCCCACACGCCGGGAATAAGCCGCTGCCGCACGCCGTCGCGCTCGCTGTACTGCGCCGCCAGGAAGTGCACCACGGCCTGCGCGACCGTCAGGCGGCGGGTCACGACCGGCCCTCCAGCGGAAACTCGTTCATGATCTCCTCTCCGAACTCCGGCACCCGCACCGTCTCGCCGGTGACCAGCGCGTGCTGCGCGGCCAGGGCCAGCTGCAGCGAGTGCAGCGCGTCCCGCACTGAGGGCGTGAGCGCGTGGCCTGTCTGCACGCCGCGCGCGAATGCGGTGATCTCCGCGGCGTACGCGGCGGGAAAGCGCTCGCTGAAATGCCGGGGCCGGTCGTGCGACACGCCCCGCGCGTCATAGACCGTCAGGTCCGGGCGGCGGTCCTGCTCGATGTGCAGCCGCCCCCGCTCGCCCAGCACCTCGGTGCGGATGTCGTAGCCGTACGCGGTGCGCAGGCCCACTTCCAGCGTGCCGAGCGCGCCGTTCTCGAAGCGCAGCAGGGCCAGGGCCGTGTCGTGCTCGCCGTGGTCGGCCAGCTCGGGCTTCACGAGCGCCCCCCCGATGGCCCGCACCTCGGTCACCTCGCCCACCAGGAAGCGCGCCAGGTCCAGGTCGTGGCCGCCCATGTCGACCATCAGGCCGCCGGCCGTGATCAGGTACCCGGTGGGCGGGGGTTCGGGGTCGCGGCCCACCGCGCGGAAACCCTCCAGCCGCCCCAGTTCCCCGGCGTCGATGCGGCGCTTGGCGTCCACGTAGGCCGGATCGTAGCGGCGCTGGAAGCCCACCTGGTTGGGCACCCCGGCGGCCTCGACGGCGCGCACGGCGCGGGCGGCGTCCTCCAGGGATTTGGCCAGCGGCTTCTCGGTGAAGATGGCCTTCCCGGCGCGGGCGGCCGCCTCGATGGCGTCGGCGTGCGTGCCGGCCGGCGTGCTGATCAGCACGGCCTCGACGTCCGGCTGGGCCAGGACGTGGGCGAGGTCCGTGCTGGCCTGCGCGCCCAGCTCCGCGGCGACGTGGCGGGCATGGTCCTCGCTGACGTCCATCACCCAGGTGATCTGCACGCCGCGCACGGTCGCCAGAACCTGCGCGTGCGCCTGGCCCATGCGGCCCGCGCCGATCATGGCGCAGCGCAGCGCGCCGCCGGGACGCGGGGAAGCGGGGGGGTGATCGGTCATCAGTGGCCTCCGGAGGTCATGCGGCGCATGACCGCGGGTGAAGGGGACAGGGTGGGCATCTCAGGTGGGCCATCAGGCCTTGGCTTGGGGGCGCAGGCCGTCCTGGTGCGCGATCTCGGACAGTTCCACGCTGAGTTCCTCCAGCGCCTCGCCGCCCGCCATCATCTCCAGCAGGGCCTCGCGGGTGGTCTGGTCACGCGTGAAGGTGCCGTAGCTGCGGCCCCGGTTCAGGATCGTGAAGGTGTCCCCGACTGCCCACGCGTGGTGGACGTTGTGCGTGATGAACACCACGCCCAGCCCGCGCGCGCGCGCCTGCAGCACGTACTTGAGCACCATGGCTGCCTGGTTCACGCCGAGCGCGCTGGTGGGCTCGTCGAGGATCAGCACCTTCGCCCCGAAGTACACGGCCCGCGCGATGGCCACGCACTGCCGCTCGCCGCCGGAGAGCGTGCCGACCGGCTGGTCCGGGTCGCGCACGTCGATGCCGATCTTGCGCATCTCCTCCTGCGCGACTCGGGTGGTGGTCGCCTCGTCCATGACCTTGAGGCCCAGGACGCGCCGGGTGGGTTCACGGCCCAGGAAGAAGTTGCGCTTGATGCTCATCAGCGGCAGCATTGCGAGGTCCTGGTACACCGTGGCGATGCCGAGTTCCAGCGCCGCGCGGGGCGTTGCCAGCACGGCCCGCTGGCCGCCCACGCGCACCTCGCCCTCGCTGGGCTGGTGCACGCCGGACAGCACCTTGATCAGGGTGCTCTTGCCCGCGCCGTTGTCGCCCAGCAGGCAGTGCACCTCGCCGGGGTAGACGGTCATGTTGATGTCCTTCAGGGACGTGACCGGTCCGAAGTACTTGCTGGCGCCCGCCACCTCGATGGCCGGCGTGCCGCTGCGGTCGGGCGGGGCCGTCACTTCTTCCTCCTCAGCAGCATGGCCCGGCTGCGCAGGGCGTTGTTCAGGATCACGGCGCCCAGGATCATCGCCCCCACCATCACCTGGAACCAGTCGGAGTCCACGCTGGTGTAGATGATGCCCTGCTGCACCATGCCCAGGATCAGCGCGCCGATGCTCGCGCCGATCACGCTGCCGTACCCGCCAGTCAGCAGGCACCCGCCGATCACGGCGGCGGCCACGGTGTTCAGTTCGAGCTGCGTGCCGCGCAGCACGTCCGCGCTGCCGTACTTGGTGACCTGAATGATCGCGACCAGTGTGGCGGCCATGGCCGTGAGCATGAACAGGATGGTCTTGACGCGGCGCACCGGCACGCCCACGTTGCGCGCGGCGTTCGCGTCGCCGCCCACGGCGAACACCCAGTTGCCGAACCGGGTCGTGTTCAGCACGACGGCCATGACGGCCGTGAGCAGCAGCCACCACCACACCGAGGCGGGCACGCCCAGCAGGTTGCCGCTGAACGCGTGTCCTAGCGGCGTGTTGACCTGATCGTCGATGCCCTGCACCAGGGTCAGCTTGGTGATCAGTTTGGTGAAGCCCAGCGACGCGCCGCGCAGCACGAACAGCATGGCGAGCGTCACGATGAAGCTCGGCAGGCCGGTCCGCAGCACCAGCCAGCCGTTCAGCCAGCCGATGGCCGCCGCGACGGCGAAGGTGATGGGAATGGCCACGATCAGGGGCAGGTGCCCGTGGTCCGGGTGGATCAGCAGCGCCAGCACGATTCCCGCCGCGCCGAGCATGGACCCGACCGACAGGTCGAACTCGCCGCCGATCATCAGCAGGCCCACGAACACGGCCACGATGCCGACCTGCGCGGCCACCTCCAGGTAATTCACGGTGCCGCTCAGCGACAGGAAGCCGGAGCGTCCGGCGGCGAGGGTGAAGATCACGAAGACGAGCAGCAGCCCGGCCAGCGCCCCGAACTCCGGCCGGGAGAGCAGGCGCTGCCACGGGCTGCGGGGGGCCAGGCGCTCGTCGGGAGCGGCGGTGCGGGCGGTCATGGCGTCTCCGTCGTCATGGGCGTGGGGTCATCGGTGTGGTCATGGATGCTCCTGCGGGCGGGGGAGGCCACGGCGGACCTTCCCCGCCCGGCGGTCTCAGCGGATGCCCTTCTTGGCGAGGTCGACGACCTGCTTGGCATTCTGCGGCGTCACGAAGCCGGGGCCGGTGTAGATGATGTCGCTGGCGGTCATCAGGCCGTAGCGCTTGTAGTTGGTGAGCAGCACGACCGGCAGGTAGCCCTGCAGCCATTGCTGTTGGTCAATAGCGAAGGTCATCTTGTTCGCGCTCAGGGCGTTCAGCACGCCGGTGCTCAGGTCGAAGGTGCCGAACTTGACCTTGCTGAGCATGTTGCCGGCTTCCAGCGCCGACAGCACTGGCTCGGCCGCCGAGGGGCCCAGCGTGAGGATGCCGTTCGTCGTGGGGTTTTTCTGCATGTACGCGGTGACGGCGTTGCGGATGGCCGTGGGATCCCCGATCTTCACGGGCAGCACGTCGCCCTTGCTGCCCAGGCCGTCGAAGAAGCCCTTGCAGCGTGCGTCGAGCGAGGCGTTCCCGACTTCCTGGTTGATGCACACGGCCTTGGTGACGCCCAGCGCCTTCATGCGCTTGCCCGCCCCGACGCCGGCCGGGTACTCGTCCTGCCCGACGTGCGCGAGGATGCCGAGGCTGGCGGCCACGTCGCTGCCGGAGTTCATGGACACGACCGGAATACCGGCCTTCACGGCCCGCTGGATGGCGGCCGAGAGGGCGGTCTTGTCGGGAATGGTCACGATCAGGCCGTCGGGTTTGCTGGCCACGGCCGCGTCGATCAGCTGGCTCATGCGCACCATGTCGAAGGTGTCCGGTGCGCGCCACTCGACCCGGACGCCCATCTCCTTGGCCGCTTCCTCGGCTCCGTTTTTCGCGACGCTCCAGAAGGGATCGGCGGCCTGCCCGTGCGACACGACCACGATACGGATGTTCTGGGCGGCGGAGGTGGACGCGAGGGCGAGCAGGCCGAGCAGTGCGAGTGTCTTCATGTGGATCTCCCGATGCGCTGAGTGAGGGCGGGGGGTGAACTGGCCGGAGCCAGGGACGACCGAGATGAGATGTTCACAAACGTTTGCAGATAATGAGTGGAGGACGGCAACAGGTCATCGTTATGGCGGCGCCACCGACCCGCGCGCGATGAACGGCGCGTCGAGCCGCACGTGGTGGGGCACGTCACCGTCGGCCAGGGCCGCGATCAGCACCTCGCACGCGCGGACGCCCAGCTCGTAGGTGGGCTGCGCGACCACGCTGATCGGCGGTTCGTGCAGCAGCATCAGGCGGGAATCGTCGAAGGACGTCAGCGAGATGTCGCGCGGCAGTTTCAGGCCCAGCGAGCGCATGGCGATGATGGCGCCCACGGCCATCTCGTGGTTGCTCACGAACAGCGCCGTGGGCCGCGCACCAGGGGAGACGTCCAGCAGCTCGAGGGCCGCCGCGCGACCACTGGGTTCCAGGTCGTTGCCGTAGCGGACCAGCGTCTCGTCGTAGGCCACGCCGCCCTCCGCGAGGGCGTCCCGGAAGCCCTGGTGACGTTCCTGCGCGGTACTAACGTGCAGTTGCCCGAAGATGGCCCCGATCCGCTGGTGCCCCTGCGCGATCAGGTGACGCACCGCGTCGCGGGCGCCCGCGCGGTTGTTGACCTGCACGGTATGCGCGCCGTCCATGCCGCTCTGACGGTCGAGTTCCACGACCGTCAGGCCCCTCAGGAGCTGGGCGTGCAGGGCGGTGTGCGCGCTGGGAATCAGGATCAGGCCCTGCGGCATGTGGCTGCGCAGAATGGACAGCGCCTCGCGCTCGCGGGCCGCCGAGTCGTCGCTGGTGAACAGGATGACGTTCAGGTCGTTGCGCTCGGCGGTGTCCTGCACGCCCTTGACCAGCGTGGCGTGAAAGGGATTCAGGTCCGTGACGACCAGGCCGATGGTGCGTGAGGTCTGCTGCTTGAGACTGCGCGCCACCTCGTTCTGCCGGAAGCCGGTCGCCTCGACGGCGTTCATGATCCGCCGGCGCGTGCGTTCGGCCACCAGCTCAGGCCGCGACAGGGCGCGTGACACCGTGGAGGGCGAGACTCCGGCAAGGGCAGCGATCTCAGCGAGACGGTTCACGGTCAAGCGCGCACTCCAAAAAACATGAGAAGCCTACAAACGTTTGCGCTGACTCATGCAAAAAGAGTGGCGCACGCGACACGGCGCGGGGAAGCAGTCGATGTTGAACTTCCCACAGCCTACGCAGCCGCGGCAGGACCTGTCAATGTGTGACCGTGGGTCAGCAGCCCGCGGGCCTGGTGTCCGGGCCGGTGGTGACCAGTGGTCCACGCTGCCGCGCGCTTCCCGGGACCTGACAGCGGACCCGCCGCCGTCAATGCCGTGCCAGCGCGCTCCGAGCAGACAAGCTCACAGGACGGCCAGGAAGGCCCCTCGGACGCGTGCCGAGGGGTACAGGACCCGGGAATTCACGTCACCAGCCGGCCAGCTCGTCCTTCAGGTCGTCCACCGCGAGCAGGGCGTAGCCCCGGCGGGTCGTGTCCACCGACGCGTGGCCCAGGTGGGCGGCGACCCGGCCGAAATCCCGCACCTGCTGGAGCAGCCGCGTGCCCGAATACTTGCGCCCCGGGTGGAACCCCCGGAACTCCACGCCCGCGCGCCGGAACGCCCGGCCGAGGTGGTAGCGCGCCGCCTGCTGCGTGGCGTAGCGGAACACGAACTCCGGCGCGCGGCCCTCGGGGCGGTAGCGGCCGTGCTCCGGCCCACCCGGCGCGTGCAGCGCGCGGAAATGCCGGGCGGCCCGGGCCAGCCGGGCGCTCATCGCCACCCGCCGGGCCTTGCCGCCCTTGCCGTGGCGCACATGCAGGCGCCGCGCTCCCTCTTCGATGTCCGCCCACGTCAGCGCCAGCGCTTCACTGATCCTCAGGCCCGCGTGGGCGACCAGCAGCAGCAAGAAGCCCTCGTGGAGGTCGGCGCCCTCCAGCACCTCCACGAGTTCGTCCTCGGTGTACGGCGGGCGTTTCTCCAGGCCGCTGGTCGGATCGCGCGGCACCCGCACGTCCCCCCAGGGATCGGCCTCGGTGGCGCCCGCCCAGCGCAGCGCCCGGTACAGGCAGCCCGCCGCCGCGACCTTGAGCTGCACGCCCGCCGGTGCGCGCCCCGCGCTCAGCATCGCCTGCACGTAGCGCTGCGCGTCATGCCGGCCCGGACGCAGCACGTTCACGGCGTGGTCTGTGGCGTACGCGACGAACTGCCGCACGCCCAGCGCGTAGGCCTCGACGGTGCGCGGACTGGTCAGCACGCCGCGCTGGCCCTGTTGGGACAGGTACGCCAGCGTCAGCGACACCAGCACGTCCACGTCCTTGTCGCCGGCCGCCCGGACCGCCCGGCGCTTCAGGTCCTCGTCTGTCAGGGCGAGCCATTCGTCCGCGCGGGCGAGCGCCGTGCCGCGGAAGCGGTCGAGGGTCATGCCGGGCAGCGTAGCATCTTTTCACCTAACAGATCTTAGGTGAAAAAGTCTGGGGATCTGGCCGAGACGGTCGGACACCATGCGCCGTCCGCCATCTTCAGCTCCCCAGGTAGCTCGCGGTCAGGTCCGGATGCTGCGCGAGGTCGGCGGCCGGGCCGCTCAGCTTGACCTGTCCGGTCTCGAGGACGTACGCTCCGTCGCTGATCGCCAGGCTCGCGCGGGCGTTCTGTTCAACCAGCAGCACCGTGACGCCCTCGTCGCGCAGGCCGCGCACGATCTGGAGGATGTCGCGCACGATCAGCGGGGCGAGGCCCAGGGACGGCTCGTCCAGCAGCAGCAGGCGCGGCCGGGCCATCAGCGCCCGCCCGATGGCGAGCATCTGCTGCTCGCCGCCGGAGAGCGTGCCGGCCAGCTGCGAGCGCCGTTCCAGCAGGCGGGGAAAGCGGTGGTACACGCCGTCCAGATCGCTGCGCCACGGCTGCCGGCGGCGGCTGTACGCGCCCAGCACGAGGTTGTCGTGCACGCTCATGCTGGCAAACAGGTCACGGCGTTCCGGCACCAGGCTCATGCCGCGCGCCACCCGGCCCTCCAGCGGCACCGTCCGCAGGTCCTCACCGGCATACGTGATGGTCCCCTGCGACGGCAGCAGGCCCATCACGGCGTTCATCAGCGTGGTCTTGCCGGCCCCGTTCGCGCCGATCACGCTCACGATGTGGCCGCGCGGCACGCTCACGCTGACGCCGCCGAGCGCCTCCACCCGCCCGTAGCGCGTGTGCAGGTCGCGGACGTCGAGGAGCGCCGGCTGGTCGGAGCCGGTCACGCGGCCCCCGGGGCGTCCACGTCCACGCCCAGGTAGGCCTCGCGCACCGCCGGATTGCCGCGCACGTGGGCGGGCGTTCCCTCCGCGAGCGTGCGGCCGGAGTTCATCACGACCAGCCGGTCGACGAGGTTCATCACGAGGTCCATGTCGTGCTCGACGATCAGGATGGTGAGACCTTCGCCCCGCAGCCGGCGCAGCAGCGCGGCCAGGTCCTGCTTCTCGCCGTAGCGCAGCCCGGCGGCCGGCTCGTCCAGCAGCAGCAGCGTCGGGGCGGCGACCAGCGCCCGCGCGACCTCCAGCACCCGTTGCTGGCCCAGCGGGAGGTTTCCCGCCAGTGCGAAGGCCTGTGCGCCCAGCCCGACGCGCTCGAGCTGCGTCATCGCCTCTTGCTGCAGCGCGGCCTCCTCGGCTCGTTCCAGGTGCAGCATGCTGCGCGGCACGCCGGCCCGCACGCGGGCGTAGCCGCCCATCATGGCGTTCTCCAGCAGCGTGAGGTCCGGCAGCACCCTCACGTGCTGGAAGGTGCGTGCCATGCCCAGGCGGTGGATGGTGCCGGCGTCGGCGCCCGTGACGTCCTGCCCGGCGAACGTGATGCGCCCGGCCGACGCCGCACTGACGCCGGTGATGAGGTTGAACATGGTGCTCTTGCCCGCGCCGTTCGGGCCGATCAGCCCCAGGATCTCTCCGGCGTGCAGGTCGAAGGACACGTCGTCGACCGCGCGCAGGCCGCCGAACTGTTTGCTGGCGCCCTCCACGGTGAGCAGCGGCGTGCCCGGCGCCGGCGGAGTCGGCGTGCCCAGGGCTGGTCCTGCCGGGAGTAGGCGCGGCGGTTCCGGCGGCAGCAGCCGCTCGATCAGGGGCCACAGGCCCCGCCGCGCGAACTGCAGGATCACGATCACCAAGATGCCGAAAACGATCACCTCGAAGTTGCCATGCACCCGCAGCAGGGCGGGCAGGACGTCCTGCAACACCTCGCGCAGCTCCGTGATCAGCGCCGCGCCGAACACCGCACCCAGCACCGACTGCACGCCGCCGACCACCGCCATGAACAGCACCTCGATGCCGGCGGCCAGGCTGAAGGGCGTGGGATTCACGAAGCGCTGGGCGTGCGCGTACAGCCACCCAGCCACCGACGCGAACAGCGCCGAGAGGACGAACACCTCGATCTTCAGCCGGACGTTGTTCACGCCGAAGGCCTCGCCCACGACCGGCCCGCCGCGCAGCGCCCGCATGGCCCGTCCGACCCGGCTGCGCAGCAGGTTCGTCGAGAGCGCCATGACCAGCAGCAGGGCCGCCAGCGCGAGGTACGCGAAGGTCCGCGGCGACGTTAGCCGCGCGCCCAGCACCGGCACCGGCGGGATGTCCGTGATGCCGGTGAAACCGCCCAGGGCAGGCGTGTTGCCGAACACGTAGTACAGGCTGATGCCCCACGCGATGGTCGCCAGCGGCAGGTAGTGGCCCTGCATCCGCAGCGTGACCAGCCCCAGCACCCACGCGATCAGCGCCGTGATCGCCAGCCCGACTGGCAGCGACAGCCACGGGCTGACGTGGTGCTGCGCCGTGAGGAGCGCTGTGGTGTATGCCCCAACGCCCATGAAGGCCGCCTGCCCGAAGCTGGTCAGCCCCACCACCCCCGTCAGCAGCACCAGCCCGACCGCCACGATGGCGAAGATCATCACGTTGACGAGCAGCGTGACCTGAAAGAGCGGCAGCGTGACCGGGAGCAGCAGCGCCACGGCCAGCAGCGCGGCGCCCAGCAGCGAGCGCATGGGCGGGCGTCCGGCAGGGGCGACGCGGGCGCTCATTCCTCGTCCTCAGGGACGTGGCGGGTGACCAGCGAGCGCCACAGCAGCACCGGCAGGATCAGCGTGAACACGATCACTTCCTTCCATGCCGACAGGCTGAAGGACGCGAAACTCTCGATCAGGCCGACCAGCACCGCGCCGGCTGCCGCCAGAGGAAAGCTCACCAGCCCACCGATGATGGCGCCCACGAAGCCCTTGAGACCGATCAGGAAGCCGCTGTCGTAGGTCATGGCGACGGACGGCCCGATCAGCATGCCGCTCAGCGCGCCGATCAGGGCTGCGAGGAAGAAGGTGAGGGTGCCGGCCGACGACGGGCTGATGCCCACCAGCCGTGCCCCGACGCGGTTGACGGCCGTGGCCCGCAGCGCCTTGCCGACCATGGTGCGTCCAAAGAACACGTACAGCCCCAGCATCAGCAGCGCCGAGACCGCGATCACCAGCAGGCTCTGCTGGCTGAGGATCACCTGCCCGAGCCGCAGCTGGCCCTCCACGAACGGCGGCGTGCGCGATCCCTCCGGCCCGAAGTACACCAGCGCCAGCCCGGAGAGCACCAGGTGCAGCGCGACCGACGCGATCAGCAACACGAGCACCGTGGCGTTCTGGAGGGGCTGGTACACCACCCGGTACAGCAGTGGGCCCAGCGGCGCGACCAGCAGCAGCGTCAGCGCGCAGTCCGCCCACAGCCCCAGGCGCAGCGGCGCCAGCGCGTGCAGCACGAGCCAAAGGCCCAGGCCCATGCCTACCGCCGCAGCGAGGGTGAGCAGACCGGCACGCGCGCGACCCGCTCTGAGCTGCCCGGCCACCTGCGCCACCGTGGCGAGGCCGAGCAGGGTCAGCAGCAGGGTCAGCGTGCCTGGCACCTGTCCGGTCTGGAGGGCGGCCAGGGTCAGCGTGCCAAACACCACGTACTCGCCGAGCGGGATGTAGATGATACGGGTCACCGCGAACACCAGCACGGTCGCCAGCGCGAGCAGCGCGTACACCGCGCCGTTGGTCAGGCCGTCGGCGGCCAGGATGGGAAAGATCGACGGATCGAACATCTGCACGGGAAGCTCCTGAAGGGCTGGAAAGCGACCACTCCAGCACCCCGGCGCGGGCCGGGTCGGTGATGAAACGGATGGGGACGGACGTTGTCTCCCCAGCCTACCGTCAACACAGGGTCGGCCGGCGCGAGGCTGCTCTCTCCAAGGACAGGCCAAGGAAGGTATCGAATCAAGTAGTAGATATGATGTGAAAGATCATGAGCAGGACTCCTGCTCAGCGAATTACCATCTGTGCTCAAACAGAGCAAGTGCCAGAAAAGGCAGGCGGAAGGATTGCCATCCAGAGAGCATATGCACAAGCGAAGGCACGTAGAACACCAGCTTGTCAGAGACAGCCGACACGCCGAAACCCACACTTAATCGGCACTTCATATCTAGTCCCTGATCTCTGATCACACACCCTGTCCTTTTACCCAAGTGCGCTCCGTGCCTCATATCCACTACCAAATATACATTCCCCATCGATCCAGCTCGGCTCAGTCAGACATCCCCTAGTGCGACTCCGGGTCACCTCTTGACAGCAGCCGAATCCTATGGTTCTATACTTTTGAACGTTCAAATCAAGAGCACTCCCACCACTGAGAGGGGAGCATATGACCCGTACGACCTTGAAAGATGTCGCCGCACATGCCGGGGTGTCCCATCAGACGGTCTCCAACGTCCTGAACGACCACCCTTCGATCCGCCCCGAAACGAGGGCACGCGTCCTCTCGTCCATCCAGGCCCTCGACTACCATCCCAACCAGGCCGCCAAGGCGCTGCGTGAAGCGCGCGTCACGACGCTGTGCTGCGCATTTTTCGGGCACGACCCCGAACAGATCGGTGACCCCTACCGCAACCTCGTGCAGTCCGCCTTCATCGCGGAGGCGCAGGCGCACGGCTACAGCGTCACCACCGCCTTCGTGAACGGGGGCGGCGCGACCCGGGCCACCTTCGACACCCTCCGCCAGCGCTTCCTGCAGCGGCAGTTCGGCGGCGCCGTCATTGTCGGTACCACAGTCACGGCTGAGCAGCACCACACCATGCGGTCATGGCACCTGCCCGCAGTCCTGTTCGACCATCACCTGCCCAGCCCAGACGCCGTCGGCATCAGCGCCGATTACCACAACGGCATGCAACGCCTCGTCGATCACCATGTCCAGCAGGGCCGGCGGCGGCTGGCGCTGATCCTGCCGCCAGACGACCAGGGCAGCACATCCGTCGGCCGCCGTGAGGGCTTCGAGCAGGCCTGTGCCCGGGCCAGCGTGCACGGCCGGTCGGTGTACGGCGACTGGTCGTACGAATCCGGCTACGCCGCCATGCAGGCCCTGTGGGCCGACAGTGACCGGCCTGACGCGGTCCTCGGCGGCAACGACCGCATGGGCACCGGCGCGCTGCGGGCAGCCCACGACCTCGGGATCAGCGTGCCGAATGACGTCAGCGTCAGCGGCTTCGACGACTTCGAGTTCGCCCAGTTCACCACCCCAAGCCTCACCACCGTTCACATTCCCCACGGCGACATGGCCCGCCATGCCGTCCGCAGCCTGATCCAGCTCTTGGAAGGCGAACCGACCCAGTCCCGCGTGTTTCCGCTGTCTCTCGTCGTGCGCGAATCGGCCTGAAGGCCAGGAGGTACCGCTATGACCGTTCAGTCCGACGCCATCCCCGCTCCAGCCGTCACGGCCGGCCAGCGAAACACCCGGCGGGGCAGCCAGGAAGCCATGATCGGCTACCTGTTTATTCTCCCCGCCATCATCGGCTTCGTCCTGTTCTACCTGTACCCCGCCATCCGCGGCTTCACCATCAGCTTCACGGACTGGAACCTCCTGAGCGCTCCCAAGAACGTCGGCCTGGACAACTACGCCACCGCCATCCACGATCCCAAGTTCTGGTCCGCCCTCGCCATCACCGTCAAGTACGTGCTGTGGAACATCCCGCTCCAGACCATCCTGGCGATCCTGCTGGCCGTCGCCATGGACCGGCTGGTCAAGAGCATGTTCATCAAGGGCCTGCTGATCGTGCCGTACCTGCTCTCCAGCGTCCTGGTCGCCCTGATCTTCCTGTGGCTGCTCGACCCTCTGCTCGGCATCGTGAACATCTGGCTGTCGCATACCCCGATCGGCAAGCAGGCGTTCTTCGCCTCGGAGACCCAGGCCATTCCCACCATCGCCATGGTGAACATCTGGAAGTACACCGGCTTCAACGCCCTGCTGTTCTACGCCGGCCTGCAGTCCATCCCGCGCACCGTGTACGAGGCGGCCGCCATCGACGGCGCGCAGGAATGGTCCACCTTCTGGAAGATCACTATGCCGCTGCTGCGTCCCGTCACCGTGTTCGTGCTGGTCACGTCGGTCATCGGCTCGTTCCAGATCTTCGACACCATCGCCGTCGCCACCCAGGGCGGTCCGGCGGACGCCACCAAGGTGCTGGTGTTCTACATCTACCAGAACGCGTTTTCCTTCTTCAAGATGGGCTACGCCACCGCCATGAGCATGCTGCTGTTCGCCCTGCTGGTCGTCTTCACCCTGGTGCAGATGCGCCTCCTGCGGGCCAACGAATCGGACCTCGACTGACCCCACCGTGCCGAGCCGGCCATTTCGACGCAGAGACATCAGGACCCAGGAGCTGACATGACGACTGCCGCCCCAGCTGACCGCCCCAAAAAGCCCATTTCGATCGGCCGCATCATCGCCTGGATCCTGCTCGCATTGATGGTCGTGATCTCCGTGTTCCCGGTTTTGATCGTTCTAAAAACGGCACTGACCAGCAACAAGGACATCTTCACGGAATCCGCCCGCCTGTGGCCCACCCGCCCCACGCTGATCAACTTCGAGCGCGTCCTCGGCCTGGTCTCTCCGGAAGTCGCGCAGGCCGCCGGCGGCTCCGGCAGCACCATCAGCTTCGCCTCAGCCACCTGGAACTCCGTCGTCTTCACCGTGCTGATCGTCGTCGGCCAGACCTTCTTCTGCGCCATGGCCGCGTACTCGTTCGCCCGCCTGAAGTTCCCCGGCCGTGACTTCATCTTCACGCTGTTCCTGATCGCGCTGATGATCCCCGGCATCGTGCTGTTCATCCCCAACTTCATCACCATCAAGAACCTCGGGTGGCTCAACACCATGCAGGGCATGGTCGCGCCCTTCATCCTGATGTCCCCGTTCGGCGTGTTTTTCCTGCGGCAGTTCTTCCTGTCGCTGCCCCGTGAAACCGAGGAAGCCGCGCTGATCGACGGCGCCAACCCCTTCACGATCTTCTTCCGGATCACGCTGCCCATGGCGCAGGGCCCGCTCGTCACGCTGGCCATCCTGACCACCATCGGCATGTGGAACGAGTTCTTCTGGCCCTTCCTGATCGCCAAGGACGATCACCTCTTCACGCTGCCGGTGGCCCTCCAGACCTTCCGCACCCAGACGCCGCAGGGCTCGCCGGACTGGTCCGGACTGATGGCCGGCACCTTCATCGCCACCGTGCCCGTGTTCATCCTGCTGATCGCGCTGGGCCGCCGGGTCGTGGAATCGCTCGCCTTCAGCGGCTCGAAGTAACGCCCCGCGTCCCCGGCACCGTCCGCTGCACGTCCCCTCGCCACTCCACAGCCCGCCGCCTCACCAAGGACATCCATGACCGACGCGATTCCCCCACCTGTTCCCCTGCGTCCCGCCCACCGTCCACCGGCCCTCCGTCCCCACTCACCCAGGAGTCACCCATGAAGAAGATCGCCACCCTGACCGCTGCCCTGACCGTTCTCGCCGGCCCCATCGCCAGCGCCGCGCAGGCCGCCACCACGCTGCAATACTGGCTGTGGGACAGCAACCAGCAACCCGCGTACCAGTCCTGCGCCACCGCCTTTACCAAGGCCAACCCCGACATCACCATCAAGATCACCCAGAAGGGCTGGAACGACTACTGGACGGGCATCACCACCGGCTTCGTGTCCGGCACCGCGCCCGACGTGTTCACCGACCACCTGGCGTACTTCCCCCAGTTTGCCGCGAACAACCAGCTCGTCGATCTCGCGCCCCTGATCGCCAAGGACAAGGTCGCCACCAACATCTACTACCCGGGCCTGAAGGACCTGTGGGGCCGTGACGGCAAGCAGTACGGCCTTCCCAAGGACTGGGACACCGTCGGCATCTTCTACAACAAGGACCTGCTCGCCAAGGCCGGCCTGAAGGAAAGCGACCTGGCCAATCTGACCTGGAACTCCAAAGACGGCGGAACCTTCCAGAGCACGATTGCCAAGCTGACCAAGGACAAGAGCGGTAACAACGGCCTGTCGGCCAAGTTCGACAAGAAGAACGTGGCCCAGTACGGCTATGAAACCGGCTTCGGCGCGGGCTTCAACGGCCAGACCGAGTGGGCCTTCCTGGCGGCGACCACCGGCTGGAAGTACAACGACGGCCTCTACGCCACGAAGTACTACTACAACGACAAGCGGTTCACGGACACCATTCAGTGGCTCGCGGACCTGAACCTCAAGCACGGCCTGATCCCCAGCTTCCAGGAGGTGCAGAGCGGCTCGGACTCGCTGTTCCGCGCGGGCAAGGTCGCCATGGTCACCAACGGCTCGTGGATGATCGGCGACTACACCGGCAAGCTGCCCTTCAAGGTCGGCGTGGCCCCGCTGCCCAAGGGCCCCAACGGCAAGCGCATGAGCATGTTCAACGGTCTGGCCGACTCGATCTGGGTGGGCAGCAAGAACCAGGACGCCGCGTGGCAATGGGTGAAGTTCCTGGCCAGCCCCACCTGCCAGAACATCGTCGGCAACACCGGCGTGGTCTTCCCGGCCATTCCCGCCGCCGCCGCCGCGTCGCAGGCGAAGTCCAAGTCCAGGGGCGTGGACGTCGCGCCGTTCATCAACCAGGCCAAGCTGCCCGGCGGCACGTTCTACTTCCCGATCACGGACCACATCTCCGAAGTCAACGACATCATGTCGAGCGCCATGCAGCAGGTGTACCTCGGCAAGGCCACGGCCGCCGCCGCCCTGCCCGCGGCCAACGACAAGGTCAACGCGCTGTTCAAGTAAGGTCCGGACAGAGGGGCAGCGTCACGGCTGCCCCTTTGACCATTCACGCGGTAGAACGTTCTAAAATCGTCGCAGGAGACCCCATGACTGCACCCAAAATTGCCATGATCGGCGCCGGCAGCACCGTGTTCGCCAAGAACCTGCTCGGCGACATCCTCAGCTTCCCCGAACTCGGCGGCGCAGACATCCGCCTGTTCGACATCAACCAGGAGCGCCTGGACGTCACCGAGCAGGTCGCGCACCGCGTCGCGACGGCCGTGGGCGCGCGCCCCACGGTGAGCGCCACCACCAGCCGTGAGCAGGCCCTGGACGGCGCGGACTTCGTGATCAACATGATCCAGGTCGGCGGCTACCAGCCCGCCACGGTCACGGACTTCGAGGTGCCCAAGCAGTACGGCCTGCGCCAGACCATCGCCGACACCCTGGGCATCGGCGGGATCATGCGCGCGCTGCGCACCGTGCCCGTGCTGGCGGACATGAGCCGCGACATGGAGCGGCTGTGCCCGGACGCGCTGCACATGAACTACGTCAATCCCATGGCCATGAACGTGTGGGGCCTGGCACGCCTGTCGCCCCGCATCAAGACCGTGGGCCTGTGCCACAGCGTGCAGCACACCGCCGAGGAGCTCGCCAAGGACCTGGGCATCCCGGTCGAGGAGATTGACTACCTGTGCGCGGGCATCAACCACATGGCCTTCTACCTCAAGTTCGAGCACCAGGGCCAGAGCCTGTACCCGCGCCTGATGGAACTCGCCGAGTCCGGCAAGGTGCCCGAGTGGAACCGCGTGCGCTACGAGATGCTGCGCCGCCTGGGGTACTTCGTCACCGAGAGCAGCGAGCACTTCTCAGAGTACGTGCCGTACTTCATCAAGCGCGGCCGTGACGACCTGATCGAGAAGTTCAACGTGCCGCTCGACGAGTACCCGCGCCGCTGCGTGTCGCAGATCGGCGGCTGGGAAGACCTGCGCGTCAAGCTCCAGAACCCCAACGAGCCGCTGGAGGTCAAGCGGTCCGTCGAGTACGGCTCGCTGATCATCCACTCAATGGTGACTGGCCAGCCGCGCGTGGTGTACGGCAACGTGATGAACAGCCCCGTGCAGCACGACGGTACGGCCGGTCACGGCAAGCTGATCAGCAACCTGCCCGACGAGTGCTCCGTCGAGGTGCCCTGCCTGGTCGACAGGCAGGGCATCCAGCCCACCCGTATCGGCCGCATTCCCCCGCAGCTCGCCGGCCTGATGCAGACGAACGTCAACGTGCAGGCCCTGACCGTCGAGGCCCTGGTCACGGGCAACCGCGAGCACATCTACCACGCAGCGATGCTCGACCCGCACACCAGCGCCGAACTGGACCTCGACCAGATCTGGGCGCTCACCACCGACCTGCTCGCCCAGCACGGCGACTTCATTCCGCAGGAACTCCAGGCCGCCGACTGAATCCGGCACCGCCGGGCGCCCTCCGGCTCCGCGCGTCCGTGGCAGCGGACCCGGGGCCGGAGGGCGGTTCCACTCAGGAGCACTCCCCAGTACCGGGTAAAGCACGCAACAACGCACCGGGCGTGGTCAGGCCAGTGAAGCCAGGACACGCCCGGTGCGGCTTGCGGTGGTGGGGATCTTCAGGCGGTGCCGGCCGGACGGGGCAGGGTGCGGGCCGCCATGTCCTGCAGGTAGCGCTCGGGCGTGGGATCGTCCCACTCGGTTTCCAGCCCCGTGCGGTGGCGGATGGGCACGATCAGCAGCACGACGGTGGCGACCAGCACGAGCAGGATGGCAAACAGCAGGATCATGGGGGGACTCCTCGGGCGGGAACGGCAGGATATCGGCGGAGACAGCGTTGGATCCCGACAGCAGGTTGTGTGACTGACTCATGAATAGCACGGCCGGATGAGAGCCGTCTATAGGCTGCTTCAAGCAACAGGTAACACACGGACGCGGTCATCTAGGGGATTGTGGGTCGGGCAGCGTGGCCGCTCAGGCCCGCCCGCCGACCCGGAGCCCTTTACACCGCCGCAGCCAGTGCCTACACTCCGCGTCACTGACGTGATCCGGCCGGCGCCGGTCGGCACGCCCGGAGGTGTCCTTGACCGCTCACTCCCTTTCCAGGCAGCCCGTCCTCTCCCGCCGCGGCATGGTGGCCACCAGCCAGCCGCTGGCCGCGCAGGCCGGGCTGTCGATCCTGCAGGCGGGCGGGAACGCCGTGGACGCCGCGATCGCCACCGCCGCCGCCCTGACGGTGGTGGAACCGACCAGCAACGGCATCGGCTCGGACCTGTTCGCGCTGGTGTGGCACGGCGGCGAGCTGCACGGCCTGAACGCGTCCGGCCGCGCTCCGGCGCGGCTGACACTGGACGCGCTGCCCGGCGGCACGCTGCCCACGCACGGGTGGCTGCCTGTCACGGTGCCCGGCACGGTGCGCGGCTGGGCCGACCTGCACACGCGGTTCGGCCGGCTGGCCTTCGCGGAGGTGCTGACCCCGGCCATCTCCTACGCGCGGTCCGGGTATCCCCTGTCGCCGGTGCTGGCCGCGAACTGGCAGCGCGGCATCCAGCTGCACCGCACGCGCACTGGCCCGGAGTTCGGACCGTGGCTGGAGACGTTCGCGCCGGACGGCTTCATGGCCCAGGTCGGCGAGCTGTGGGCCTCGGAGGCGCACGCGCGCACGCTGGAGGAGATCGCCGCGACGGGCGGCGAGAGCGTCTACAGCGGCCGGCTGGCCGAGCGGATCGACGCCTTTGCCCGCGACACCGGCGGCCTGCTGACGGGCGAGGACCTCAGCGCGCACCGCTCCGAGTGGGTCACGCCGATCCAGACCGCCTACCGGGGCCATCTGGTCCACGAGATCCCGCCGAACGGGCAGGGCCTCGCGGCGCTGATCGCGCTGGGCCTGCTCGACGGCCTGGACCTCCCGGACCACCGGGACGACCCGCGCGGCCTGCACATGCAGATCGAGGCGACCAAACTGGCCTTCGCAGACGCGCTGCGCCACGTGGCCGACCCCCAGCACGTGGACGTGCCGGTGGATGCCCTGCTGGACCGCTCGTACCTCGCGTCCCGCCGCGCCCTGATCGGCGAACACGCCCTGGACCCGGCGCCGGGTGACCCGAACGCCCACGGCACCGTGTACCTCGCGGCGGCTGACGGAGAGGGCGGCCTGGTCAGCCTGATCCAGAGCAACTACATGGGCTTCGGCAGCGGCGTGGTGGTGCCCGGCACCGGGATCGCGCTGCACAACCGGGGGCACAACTTCAGCGTGGAGCCCGGGCACCCCAATGTGCTGGCGCCGGGCAAACGGCCGTACCACACCATCATTCCCGGCTTCATGACGCGGGACGACGGCACGCCGCTGGGACCGTTCGGGGTGATGGGCGGCTTCATGCAGCCGCAGGGCCACGTGCAGGTCGTGCTGAACACCGTCCGGTACGGCATGAATCCCCAGCAGGCGCTCGACGCGCCGCGCTGGCAGTGGCTCCAGGGCCGGGTGGTCGAGGTGGAACACGAACTCGGCGGCGCAGTTTCCCGGGCGCTCCAGGCGCGTGGGCACGACATCCGGGTACAGCTCAACCCCAATGCCTTCGGACGCGGACAGATCATCTGGCGCGATCCCAGGACCGGCGTGCTGACCGGAGGCAGCGAGTCCCGCGCGGACGGCCAGGTGGCCGCGTACTGAGCCACGGTGCGAGAGGCGCAGATTCAGCACCCAGCGAGGTGATCTCATGTCAGGCCAACGGCAGATGCTGCCGAACGGGCTTCTGTGCCGAGGCGATGGGGAGCAAGGTCCAGCCGCTCCTCCCCGCAGCCCGACTGGTGGACCCTCGACGCCTGCGCCCGTCAGCGGCGGACGTGCAGGGGGTCCGCGCCCCACAGCTGCCGCCGCAGCGACTCGCGCGCCGCGAGCACGGCCCGGTCGAGGTCCGGGCCGCGCGCCGCAGCGGCCCGAAGCCACGCCGCGCCCCCCGCCGTGCGGCCGGTGGCCAGGCGCCCCGGCACGGCGGGAAACGCCGCCGGCTCCCCTGCCCCGACAAAGACGCCGGCCGCGTGGTAGTCGAGGTCGCCCCACACGCCCGGCGCGCGGGTGTGTGCGCCCGGCACGACGCGCTGCCGGTCGAGGTACACCCGCCGCCCCGCCACGTCCACCTGAACGCGGCTGTCGTAGGACGCGAAGGCCAGACGCTCGCCCGCGTGCACCCGGCCGGTCGCCAGCGTCTCGGTCAGCGCGAACTCCGCGCCCTGCTCCAGGTCGGCGTGCAGGGTCTGCGCGAAGGCGCTGCCGGCGTACGGAATGGTGCGTTCCGGGTGGTACTCCAGCCGCCCGCTCGCCGAGACCTCGAAGCGGACGTCCTGCGTGGCCGCCCGACCGTCCGGCGAGGGCTGCACGCGCGTGGCCGACTGGGTGACCACCAGCACCCGCGCGCCGCCCTCCACGGTCACGCGGATCTCGCTGTGGTCGCCGCCCAGCACGCCGCCGGTGGGGTTCACGATGAACACCATCAGCGTGCCGCAGGGCAGCGTGAACGGCCGGACCACCATCAGCGGGGCCTTCTGGATGTCGCGCAGCAGCACGGTGCGTCCAGCCCGCTCCCCGAAGTGCAGGTGCAGGACGCCGGTGCGTGTGCGCGCCAGGAGGGTGTTCAGACCGTCTCCGGGTGCAGGCCGACACGGGGCGGGGGCACGTCCCGGAACAGCAGGTCGTGTTCGATCCACGCGATCACGTCCGCCAAGCCGGCGCCGCTCTTGAGGTTCGTGAACACGTAGGGCCGCACCTCGCTGCCCGCCGTGCGCCCGGCCCGCGCGTCGGCGTCCATGATGCGCAGGTCCGCGCCCACCAGCGGGGCGAGGTCCGTCTTGTTGATCACCAGCAGGTCCGACGCGCGGACGCCGGGACCGCCCTTGCGCGGCACCTTCTCGCCGCCGGAGACGTCCAGCACGAACATCCACGCGTCCACCAGTTCCGGCGAGAACGAGGACGCCAGGTTGTCGCCGCCCGACTCGATGAACAGCAGCTCCAGGCCCGGGTACTCGGCCGTGAGCGCCTCGGCCGCCTCCTGGTTCAGGGAGCTGTCCTCGCGGATCGCGGTGTGGGGGCAGCCGCCCGTCTGCACGCCCCGGATGCGCCCTTCGGGCAGGGCGGCCGCCTGCGTCAGGATGCGCTGGTCCTCGAAGGTGTAGATGTCGTTCGTGATGACCGCCAGCTCGTAGCGGTCACGCAGCGCCCGGCACAGCGCCTCGAGCAGCGCCGTCTTGCCGCTGCCGACGGGACCGCCGACGCCGATGCGGACGGGGGTGGAGGACTGGGTCATGGGGTCTCCTTGAGGGTCGGAGGGCTCTGAGCGGTGACGCGGGGGCCGGTTGAGCGTCGGCCCTCGTCCCGATCACCGCGTCACGTCTGGAACAGCCGCGCGTCCAGCATGGGCTGCTCGCTCGCGGCGAGGTCGAGGAGGGGGGTGAAGGTGGCCAGATCGTCCGGCGTGGCGTGCAGGGCTGCGTGGATGCACGCCCGCGCGGCGTCCTCGCACGCGGCGGCGCAGCCCTGCGCGTCCAGGCCGCCCACGCGCATCAGGCGGGTGGCGGAGGTCGCGCGGCCCAGCAGCCACCCGCTCACGAAGGCCGTGACGGTCTCGGCACGCGGCACGTCCAGCGCGGCGGCGAGCGCGCCGAAGGTGGTCGCGTGGTGCCGCGTGACGGGCACCGCGGCGACCACCTCGGGCCACAGGTGCGCGGCGGCCCGGCGCAGGTTGGCGCCCACCCGCACGCTCGCCCCGCGCGGCCCCGGCACGAGTTTGAGGTCGTCGAGCAGCGCGTCGAGGTCGGCCAGGGCCGCGGCGTCGGCGCGCCACGCCAGGGCGCAGGCGGGAACGTCCTGGGCGCCCCAGCCGTGCGTGAGCTGCCCGGCCAGAAATGCCCTCAGGTCGGCGGGCGACCGCACCGCGCCGTGCGCCGTGAGGGTCTCCAGGCCGTCGCTGAAGGCGTACGCGCCCGTCGGGAACGCCGAGTCCGACAGCTGGAGCAGCCGCAGGAGGTTCACTGGGCATGCTCCCACGCCGGGCGGCCGTGAAAGGGCCTTTGCTCCCGCGCATACGGCACGCCCAGCCGGGTCAGCAGCAGCTCCATCGGCGCGTCCCACAGGACCAGGAACACGCCGGGGTCGTCCGCAGCAATGATGTCGCGGTGCAGGTTCCCGACCGCGTGCGCCACGGCGGCCGCTTCCGGCATCGAGCGCGGACGGATCACCGCGACGTCCTCCGGCACGGCGCCCACCACGTAGGTCACGCCGTCCCGCACCTCCAGCCGCGTGCCCGGTGTGAGCACCGTGCCGGTCGGGAGGGCCAGCCGCAGCTCCGCGCCGTCCGGGGCGCGCACGCGGCGGCGCACCCGGCGGCGGTCCACGGCCGTCATCGGCACGACCACCACCTCGCCCTCGGGCGCGGCCGGAACGGTCGGCGTGTCCAGCAGCGGCCGCCGCAGACCGCTCAGCTTCGTCAAGGCGCGTCGCCCCGCACGAAGGCGTACCACGCGTCCAGGCCGGTCCCGGCGCGGCTGCTCAGTTCGATGACCGGCACGCCGGGCCGCGCGCGTTCGATGTTCTCGCGGCACAGGTCGCGGTCGAAGCCCACCGCGTCCGCGAGGTCCATCTTCGTGATCACCACGACGTCCGCCGTGTTGAACATCGTCGGGTACTTCAGCGGCTTGTCCTCGCCCTCGGTGGTGCTGATCAGCACGGCGCGCGCCGCCTCGCCCAGGTCGTAGGAACTGGGGCACACCAGGTTGCCCACGTTCTCCAGAAACAGCACGTCCAGGGCGTCCAGGTCGAAGCGCGGCAGCACGGCCTGCACCATGCCCGCGTCCAGGTGACAGATGGTGCCGGTGACGATCTGCTCGGCCGGCGCGCCACACTGCCGCAGGCGCGCCGCGTCGTTCTCGGTGGCGAGGTCCCCCACCGCCACACCCATCGAGACCTGCCCGGCGAGCCCTTGCAGCGTGCGTTCCAGCAGCGCCGTCTTGCCCGCGCCGGGGCTGCTCGCAAGGTTGATGGCGCGCACGCCCGCCGCCTGGAACGAGCGCCGGTTCTCGGCGGCGGTGTGGTCGTTGGCCTTCAGGATGTTCTGCCGCACCGTCACGATGCGCGGGGTCGTGGTCGTCATGGGTCCTCCCGATTGGGTTCGAGCAGTTCGATCTCGTCCAGTTCCAGTTCGTCGCCCTGGAGGAGCGTCGGCGTGGGCGCGCCGCAGTGGGGGCAGCGCAGGCCACGCGTCACGTCCAGCGTGACCGGCCCGTGGTTGGGGCACTCGCCCACGCCCGGCACCAGGATGACACTCAGGTGGGCTCCGTCCAGCGGCGTGCCCTGCGCGCAGGCAGGAAACGCGGCCAGCAGCGCCTCCGGCACCACGCTCGACCACGCCCCCACCCGCACCGTCAGTGCCCTGGCCCGCGCCACGCCATGCTCGGCCAGCACCTCCGAGGCCACGTCGATCAGCGATAAGGCGATGGACGCCTCATGCATCGGCGCGGGGCACCGTGACGGGCGTCGTGATCATGACCCCAGCAGCAGGCGACCGCCCACCACGGCGAGGCCCAGCCCGATCCAGCGCAGCGCCGGCGCACCGACCCGCGGGCCCATGCGGCCGATCCCGAAGCCGGCGGCGTGCAGGGCCGCCGTGCTGAGCGTGAAGCCCGCGAAGAACTCTGCGGCGCTGAGACCGGCAGGCAATTCGGTGCCGTGGGCGTGGCCGTGGACGGCGCCCAGCATGCCCACAAGCACGCCCAGGAGGGCCAGCGGCAGGCGCACCGCGAACGCAAGGAGCAGCCCCAACAGCACGACGCTCAGGGCGATGCCCTGTTCCGCGAAGGGCAGGGCCGCGCCGCCGACGCCGGCCAGCGCGCCCAGCAGCATCGCCCCGACGAACGCGGCGGGCAGCCACAGGCCGCGGCGCCCCAGCGGAGCGGCCAGCACACCCACGGCGACCATCGCCAGCAGGTGGTCGGGGCCGGTCAGAGGGTGGGCCAGGCCGGCAAGCCAGCCGGAGGCGTGCGCGCCGCTGTGGGCCGACGCGGTCGAGACGAGCAGCAGGGCGGTCAGGGCGTGGGATCTGCGCATGGTGCCTCCAGGGTCAGAACAGGAAGTAGCGCTGCGCGAGCGGCAACTCGTCCAGCGGCTCGCAGGTGACGACCTCGCCGTTCACGCGCACCTCGTAGGTCTCGGGGTTCACGTGGATGTCGGGCGTCTCGGCGTTCAGGAGCATGTCCTTCTTGCCGATGTCGCGGGTGTGTGCCACGGCGCTGTAGCGGCGGCCGAGTTCGGGAAGGTTCCCCTCGTCCACGCTGACCTGCGACACGAAATGCACGCACGTCGCGTCCGGGCCGCCGCCGTGCGCGGCGAACATCGGGCGCGGGTACACGGGTTGCGGGGTGGGGATACTGGCGTTCGCGTCGCCCATCTGCGCGGCCACCACGAACCCGCCCTTGATGACCAGCGCGGTCTTCGCGCCGAAGAAGGCCGGTTTCCACAGCACGAGGTCCGCGAGTTTGCCGACCTCGACGCTGCCGACCTCGTGCGCGATGCCGTGGGCGATGGCGGGGTTGATGGTGTACTTGGCGACGTAGCGCCGCGCCCGCAGGTTGTCGGCCCGGGTGTCGGTGCCCAGACCGGGAATCTCCAGCGGGCCGCGCTGGAGTTTCATCTTGTGCGCGGCCTGCCACGTGCGGGTGATCACCTCGCCCACCCGGCCCATCGCCTGCGAGTCGCTGCTCATCATGGAGAACACGCCCAGGTCGTGCAGGACGTCCTCGGCGGCGATGGTCTCGGGGCGGATGCGGCTCTCGGCGAACGACACGTCCTCGGGAATGCGCGGCGACAGGTGGTGACAGACCATCAGCATGTCCAGATGCTCGTGGATGGTGTTCACCGTGAACGGCATGGTCGGATTGGTGGAGCTGGGCAGCACGTTCGGCAGGCCGGCGACCTTGATGATGTCCGGCGCGTGGCCGCCGCCGGCGCCCTCGGTATGGAAGGTATGGATGGTGCGGCCCGCGAAGGCGCGGATCGAGTCCTCGACGAAGCCGGACTCGTTCAGGGTGTCGGTGTGGATGGCGACCTGGATGTCGAAGTCGTCCGCCACGCTCAGGGCGGCGTGGATGGCGGCGGGCGTGGTGCCCCAGTCCTCGTGGAGTTTCAGGCCCAGCGCCCCGGCGCGGATCTGCTCGGCCAGCGGCGGCTGGGTGCTGGCGTTGCCCTTGCCGAGCAGCCCGAAGTTCAGCGGCAACCCGGCGAGGGATTCGAGCATCCGGTGAATGTGCCACTCGCCGGGCGTGCAGGTGGTGGCGCTGGTGCCCGCGGTGGGGCCGGTGCCGCCGCCGATCATGGTGGTCACGCCGGATTCCAGCGCCGTCCAGCACTGCTGCGGCGCGATGAAGTGGATGTGCGTGTCCACACCGCCGGCGGTCAGGATGTGCCCCTCGCCCGCCACGATCTCGGTGCTCGCGCCGATGGTCAGGCCCGGACTCACGCCGCCTTGCGTGCCGGGGTTGCCCGCCTTCCCAATGGCCGAGATGCGGCCGTCCTTGACCCCCACGTCGGCCTTCACCACGCCCCAGTGGTCGAGGATCAGGGCGTTCGTGATGACCAGGTCCGGCACGTCGGCGTCCCCGCGCACGGCGGTGCTGCTCTGGCCCAGGCCGTCGCGGATCACCTTGCCGCCGCCGAATTTCACCTCCTCGCCGTAGGTGGTGTAGTCCTGCTCCACCTCGATCAGCAGGTTCGTGTCGCCCAGGCGCACGCGGTCGCCCACCGTCGGGCCGTACAGGTCGGCGTACTGGCGGCGGCTGACCTTCACTCTGCCCCCCCGTAGCCCTGGGTCCGGGCACGCTGGAGCGCCACGTCGCGCATGCCGGTGCCGTCGAGTTCGCCGCTCACCAGGGCGTTCATGCCGTAGACCTCGCGCGTGCCGCCCAGGGGCACGAGTTCGACGTCACGTTCCTCGCCGGGCTCGAAGCGCACGGCGGTGCCGGCGGGGATGTTCAGGCGCTGGCCGTACGCGGCGGCGCGGTCGAAGTGCAGGCCGCGGTTGACCTCGAAGAAGTGGAAGTGGCTGCCGACCTGGATGGGCCGGTCCGCGCGGTTGGCCACCGTGACGGCGGTCACGGGCCGCCCGGCGTTCAATTCGATGTCACCGTCCTCCAGCACGTACTCGCCGGGCACCACGCGGCTGCTCCCCCCGCGGATGGGGTCGTGGATGGTCACGAGTTTGGTGCCGTCGGGGAAGGTGCCCTCGACCTGGATGTCGTGGATGAGTTCCGGCACGCCGTCCATCACGTCCTCGGCACCCAGGATGGTCGCGCCCCAGCCCATCAGGTCTTCCACGCGGCGGCCCTCGCGGATGCCCTCCAGCACGGCGGCGGTGATCAGCGCGACGGCTTCGGGGTGGTTGAGCTTCAGGCCGCGCGCGCGCCGGTCGCGGGCGAGGGTGGCGGCGGCGTGGATCAGGAGTTTGTCGCGTTCGCGTTCGGTGAGCTGCACGTGGGCCTCCTGGGGAGCGTTCGGGACTGCGGAAACGGAGTGGTCGCGGACTCAGGTCCCACCATGTCAAACCGTGAGGCGCGCGTAAGCGGGCGGGTCATACCTTTGATGGTGCGAGCACGCCGGGCCACCTGTGGCCGCGCGCGTATCCGGGAGGCCGTATGCAGCAGTGGTGGCGTCACATCCTTATTCTCTTCGTGCTGGCGGGACAGTGGGCGGCGGCCGTCAGCGCGCAGGTGCCGAAAACCGTGGCGGCGGGACAGGCGTTCACGGTGCGGGTCGACGGCCTGCCCGGCAACGCCCAGGACTGGGTCACGGTGGTGCCGGCGGGCAGCTCCGATTCCGGATGGGGCGAGTACTACTACTCGGGCGGCAAGCGCAGCGCCGACTTCACGTTCCGCGGACTGGCGGCCGGCGCGTACGAACTGCGGGTGTACTTCGACTATCCGGCGGGCGGCATGACCGTGCGCTCGCGCTTTCCGTTCCGCGTGGGCGCGGCCGCTGCCTCCCGGCCTGCTCCAGCGGCGGCCGCTCCTGCACGCCCGGCCGCCGGAACGCGCGGGCCTGCGCGGCTGCAGGCGGGCAAGTACACGTGCAGCATGTTCACGGGCTCCGGCCTCATGATCCTGGGCGACCTGGCCATCACGGCGGACGGCCGCTACCAGGGCGTCCAGCTGGACGGCGGCGGCGAGCGCGGCAAGTACACCTACGACCCGGCGTCGCGCGTGATCCTGTTCAGCGGCCCGCTGGGGGGCAGTTTTGGAAAGATCCTGTACACCATGTACAAGACGGACACCCGGGGCGAGAACTTCATCGAGATCGGCTTCATGACCCAGTACACGCACACCATGTCCTGCTCGATCGACTGACGACCGGGCGGAGCGGCCGGCGCCCGGCTCGCCGCACACCGACAGCGTCACCTCCCAGACGCGGCCACACCCGGCCGCGTCCGTCAGCATGTCGGGCCTGAACGCGGGTGGCCCCTGTGGGGTGGGCGGTGAGCGGGCATGGCCGGGTGGCCTCCTGGGGGACGGGTGGACGGCGGGCGAGACGGATCGTCAGTCCGCAGCGTATCGGCTGCGCTGTCCACTGGTATCCGTTTTTCTAAACAACTTGCAAAGGATTTCACGCTGGCCTGCCTATGCTGCGCTCATCCGTGCTGGATGTTCGAGAAATTTTGAACACTTTGCACGGAGAGCGTACACTTCACCCCAGAGCAGCGCCGGTGCGTGCCCCACGCGCCCAAAGGAGACCCGCATGAGCAAGCTCCGTTCCGTCTGCACCACCGTCCTGAGCGTCACACTGGTGGCCACGAGCACGGCCAGCGCGCAGAGCACCGTCAAGGTCGGCGTGCTCCACTCCCTGACCGGCACCATGGCCATCTCGGAAATCACGGTGGCCAACGCCGCGCAGCTCGCCATCGACGAGATCAATGCCAAGGGCGGCGTGATGGGCAAGAAGATCGAGGTCGTCAAGGAAGACGGCGCCTCGGACTGGCCCACCTTCGCCACCAAGGCCGAGAAGCTGCTCACGCAGGACAAGGTCGCCACCGTCTTCGGCGGGTGGACCAGCGCCAGCCGCAAGTCCATGCTGCCGGTGTTCGAGAAGAACGGCGGCCTGCTGTTCTACCCAGTGCAGTTCGAGGGCAACGAGTGCAGCCCGAACATCATCTACACCGGCGCGCAGCCCAACCAGCAGGCGCTGCCCGCGCTGGAGTGGGCGCTCGGCAAGGGCTACAAGAAGATCTTCCTGCTGGGCAGTGACTACGTGTACCCGCGCACCGCCAACCTGATCCTGAAAAAGCACATCACCGACATGAAGGCCACGCTGTCCGGCGAGGAATACGTCGCGCTGGGCGGCACCGAGTTCTCCAGCGTGATCAACAAGATCAAGGCCGCCAAGCCCGACGTGATCATCAACACGCTCAACGGCGACTCCAACGTGTCGTTCTTCAAGCAGTACCAGGCCGCCGGCTACAGCGCCAAGACGCTGCCGGTGATCTCGTTCTCGATCGCGGAGCAGGAAGCGCAGGCCATCGGCACGCAGCTCCTCGACGGGCAGTACGCCACCTGGAACTACTTCCAGAGCCTGCCGAACGCCGCGAACAAGAAGTTCGTCGCCGCGTACCAGGCCAAGTACGGCAAGAACGCCGCCATCACCGACCCCATGGCGCACGCCTACATGGACGTGTACCTGTGGAAGGCCGCCGTGGAGAAGGCGAAGTCCTTCGATCCGATGGCCGTGCGCAAGGCCATCGTGGGCGTCAGCATGGACAGCCCGCTGGGCAAGATCACGGTGGACGCCAACGGCAGCCTGACCCAGGCCGTGTACACCGGCGTGTCTGGCGCGGGCGGCCAGTTCAAGGTCGTTGCGCAGAGCAAGGGCGTGGTGGCGCCGCAGCCGTACGACAAGCTCGCGTTCCCCGGCAAGACCTGCCCGTAAACGCCATGACCTGTGGGCGATGAGCTGTGGGCTGTGTGCCTGGGATGTTCCCAGAGCCCACGGCTCAGAGCTCAAAGCCATTCGAGGAGGGATGCGATGGACCTCACGTTTCTATCCGGTCAGCTGTTCACGGGCCTGTCGGTCGCGTCGATCCTGCTGCTCGCCGCCCTGGGCCTGGCGCTGAGCTTCGGGCTGATGCGCGTGATCAACATGGCGCACGGCGAGTTCCTGATGGCCGGCGGCTACCTGACGTACCTGGCGGCGCAGTGGGCCGGGCCGAACTTCCTGTGGCTCGCGTTTCCGCTGGCGTTCGTGGGCGCGGGCCTGCTGGGCGCGGTCATGGAATTCACGGTGATCCGCCGCCTGTACGGCCGCCCGCTGGACACTCTGCTGGCGACCTTCGGGATCAGCCTGATCCTTCAGCAGGCGGCCCGGCAGCTGTTCGGGAGCACCGGCGTGCCCGTCACGGCCCCGGCGTGGCTCTCGGGCGCGCTGAACGTGGGGGACGTGACCCTGCCGTACGTGCGCCTGTTCGTGATCGCGCTCGCGCTGATCGTGCTGGGCGCGATGTGGTGGCTGCTGAACCGCAGCCGGTTTGGCATGCACGTGCGCGCCGTGAACCAGAACCGCGAGATGGCCGCCGCGCTGGGCGTGAACACCCGCGCGCTCGACCTGCTGGTGTTCGCGCTGGGCGCGGGCATCGCGGGCGTGGCCGGGGTGGGCCTGGCGCTGATCGCGCCGGTGAATCCCACGGTGGGCGCGGCGTACATCGTGAACGCCTTCCTGGTCGTGGTGGTGGGCGGCGTGGGCAGCGTGCTGGGCGGCGCGGTGGCCGCCGTGCTGCTGGGCTTCATCACCGCCCTCGCCGAGGGCCTGACCAGCGTGAGCCTCGCTCAGGCCATCTTGCTGGTGGTCGTCGTGGCGTTCTTGCAGTGGAAACCGCGCGGTCTGTTCCCGACACAGTCGCGGGCCCTGGAGGACGCATGACCCCCGGCGTGCAGAGCGGCCCAGTGCCGGGTGCTGGCCGCGCGCGGGTGCCGGCCGTGGTGCTCGCCACCGGCGCCGTGCTGGTGGCGCTGGCGTTCGCGCCGCTGTACCTGGGCGCGTACCCGCTGGCGCTGCTGGGGCGCGTGCTGGCGCTGTCCATCGCGGCCATCGGCGTGAGCGTCGTGTGGGGCCGCACCGGCATCCTGAGCCTGGGGCAGGGCCTGTTCTTCGGGCTGGGCGGCTACGCGCTGGCGATGCACCTGAAGCTCACGGCCACCCCGAAGGGCGAGCTGCCGGATTTCATGGTGTACAACGGTGTGGAAAAGCTGCCGTGGTTCTGGGCGCCGTTCGCCAGCGCGCCCTTCGCGCTCGCGATGGTGCTGGTGCTGCCGGCGGCGGCGGCCGGGCTGGTCGCGTGGCTGATGTTTCGCCGCCGGATCACCGGCGTGTACGTGAGCATCATCACCCAGGCGCTGCTGCTGGCGTTCGTGACGTGGCTCAACGGCTCGCAGGGACTGACCTCCGGCACGAACGGCATCACGGACTACCAGCGTTTCCTGGGCATCGACCTGCGCGGCCCGAACGTGGCGCACGGCCTGTACTGGCTCACGCTGCTGGTCGTGGCCGCCGCGCTGGGCGGCACGGCGTGGCTGCTGCGTACGCCCTTCGGGCAGGTGCTGACGGCCATCCGCGACAACGAGAACCGCACGCGCTTCCTGGGCTTCAACCCGGCGGCGTTCAAGATCGCGGCGTTCATGCTGGGCGGCCTGCTGGCGGGCGTGTCCGGCGCGCTGTACACGGTGCACCTGGGCACCATCTCACCGGCGATGATCGGCGTGGCCTTCAGCATCGAACTGGTGGTGTGGGTGGCGCTGGGCGGCCGGGCCAGCCTGGTCGGCGCGGCGGGCGGCCTGGTGCTGGGCCAGCTTGCCAAGGACCGCATCTCCAGCGCCGCGCCGGACGCGTGGCTGTACGTCATGGGCGCGCTGTTCGTGCTGGTGGTGCTGGTGATGCCGCAGGGTGTGGCCGGAGTGATCGCGCGCCGCCGGGCGCCCGCGCCGTCCGTCCCGGCCTCCAGTCCCGTGACCCGTGAGGTGAGCGATGCCGTCTGAGCCGACTGCCGAGACCCTGCTGGACGTGCGCGACATCACCGTGTCCTTCGACGGCTTCAAGGCCATCACCAACCTCAGTCTGCAGGTGCCGCGCGGCAGCCTGCGCGTGCTGATCGGCCCCAACGGCGCGGGCAAGAGCACGCTGCTCGACACCATCATCGGCAAGGTCCGCCCTGAGCGAGGTGAGGTCCGCTTCGGCGGGCAGGTCATCTCGCGGCTGCCGGAGCACCGTATCGCGGGCCTGGGCATCTGCCGCAAGTTCCAGGCGCCGGGCGTGCTGGAGGGCCTGACCGTGCGCGAGAACCTGCTGCTGACGGCCAGACGGAACAAGGGCGTGCTGGGCATCCTGAAGGCCCCCAGCGCCGCCGAGCACGCCCGCGCCGACGAACTGCTGCGCCTGACCGGCCTGACTGCCCGCGCCGACATCCCGGCCGGGTCGCTCGCGCACGGGGAAAAGCAGTGGCTGGAGATCGGCATGGTGGTCGCCGCCGATCCCGAACTGCTGCTGCTGGACGAACCCACCGCCGGCATGACCGCGCAGGAGACCGCACAGACCGCCGCGCTGATCCACACCCTCGCCGGCCGGCACACCGTGCTGGTGATCGACCACGACATGCACTTCGTGGAACTGCTCAAGGCGCCGATCACGGTGCTGCACCAGGGCCAGGTCTTCCGCGAGGGCAATCTGGAAACCCTGCGCGCCGACCCGGAGGTCATGGAGATCTACCTGGGCCGTCCGAAGGAGGCGGTGTGAGGGGCGCGGTGTTGAGGTTTGGGCGACGGAATCTGAGCCAGACACAGCATCTCCCGCTTCTCACCGCTCGAAGCTCTGCACCCAGCGCTCGTCCGGAGTCCCCATGCTGAAACTGGAGAATGTCACCGCCGCGTACGGGCAGAGCCCGGTGCTGTTCGGCATCGACCTGGAGGTGCGCGACGCCGAGGCGGTCACGCTGATCGGGCGCAACGGGGTGGGCAAGACCACGCTGCTGCGCGCCATCACCGGCCTGCACCCGCTGACCGGCGGGGCCGTGCGGCTGAACGGCGCCCAGGTCGAGCGCGAGGCGGCCTTCACGCGCGCGCGCCAGGGCCTGGCGTACGTGCCGCAGGGCCGCGGCCTGTTCGGTCACCTGACGGTCGAGGAGAACCTGCGGATGGGCTTGCCCGCCCTGTCGGGCCGCGCCGCCGCCACGCGGGCGGTGCCGGACCTCGTGTACGACCTCTTCCCTATCTGCCGCGACATGGGCAGCCGCAAGGCCGGGAACCTGTCCGGCGGGCAGCAGCAGCAGGTCGCCATCGGCCGGGCTCTGGTCACGCAGCCGCGCTACCTGCTGCTGGATGAACCCACCGAGGGCATCCAGCCCAGCATCGTGCAGGAGATCGAGGCGGCCCTGACGCGCATCCGCACGGAACTGCGCGTGGCAGTGCTGCTGGTCGAGCAGTACTTGGACTTCGCGTGGTCGTTCGCCGACCGCTACTACGTCATGCAGAAGGGCCGCGTCGTCGAGACCGGCCAGACCGCCGACACCCCCACCCACGCCGTCCAGCGCTACCTGGGCGTGTGACCCCACGAGGCCACCCATGACCGTCAAGACCCTGAGCGCCACCCTCGCCCTGACCCTCTGCTCCCTCGCCGCCGCGCAGGGCACCCCCGTGCGCTTCACGCTCGACTGGGCCTTCGAGGGGCCCGGCTCGCCGTACCTGCTCGCGCTCGACCGGGGGTACTTCGCCAAGCAGGGCCTGAACGTGAGTATCGACCGCGGCTTCGGCTCCGGGGACGCGGTGACGAAGATTGCCAGCGGCACCTACGACATGGGCTTCGGCGACATCAACGCCATGATGGAGTTCAACGCCCGCAACCCCGCGCAGAAGCTGGTGGCGGTGTATATGGTGTACAACGCGCCGCCCCACTCGATCCTGGTCCTGAAGAGCAGCGGCATCAAGACGCCCAAGGACCTGGAGGGCAAGACGCTGGCCGCGCCGGTCGGGGACGCGTCGCGCCGGCTGTTCCCGGCCTTCGCGGAGGCCAACGGCATCGACGCCAGCAAGGTGAAGTGGGTCAGCGTGGACGGCGGCCTGCGCGAGCCGATGCTGGCACGCAAACAGGCCGACGGCATCGCCGGGTTCACGTTCACGTCCCTGCTGAGCCTGGGACAGCTGGGCGTGAAGCCCGAGGACGTGACGGTGTTCCCGTACGCGCAGAGCATCAGCGGCCTGTACGGCAACGCGATCCTGGTGCGCGCCGACTGGGCGAAGAAGAACCCGGAGGTGGTCCGGGGCATGCTGCTCGCCATCAACCAGGGCCTCAAGGACGCGATCAAGGACCCGGCGGCGGCCATCGCGTCGCTCCAGAAGAAGAACGCGCTCATCAACCCCGCGCTGGAGACCGAGCGGCTGAAGATGGCCCTGAGCGGCAGCGTGCTCACCAAGGACACGCGGGCGCTGGGCCTGGGGCTGGTGCGCCCGGACCGCCTGAAGTCGAGCATCACGGTGGTGCAGACGGCCTTCGACCTGCCCAGGATCCTCACGCCCACGAACGTCTTCGACACGTCGTACCTGCCCCCGGCGGCGGAACGGAAGGTGAAGTGACGGCGGCCGAGCCGCTGGCCATCGACCTGCGCGGCGTGGCCATGCGCTACGGCGGTTCCGGCGGCACGCTGGCCGCGCGGGACGTGACCCTGAGCGTGCGCCGGGGCGAGTTCGTGGCGATCGTGGGGCCGTCCGGCTGTGGCAAGAGCACGCTGCTGCGGCTGGTGGCGGGCCTGATGCCGCCGGCGGCCGGCACGGCGCTGATCTCCGGCGCGGCCCCGAGGGCGACCGGAAACACCGGCATCGCGTTCCAGAATCCCAGCCTGCTGCTGTGGCGCACGGTCCTCCAGAACGTGCTGCTGCCGCTGGAGGTCTCGCCGCAGCACAAGGCCGCGTACCGCCGCGACCCCGCGCCCTTTGTGGCCCGCGCTAAGCGGCTGCTGGCCGCGGTGGGCCTGGGAGACTTTCTGGACAAGCACCCGTGGGAGCTGTCGGGCGGCATGCAGCAGCGCGTGAACCTGGTGCGCTCGCTGATCCACGCGCCCGCGTTCCTGCTGCTGGACGAACCCTTCAGCGCGCTGGACGCCTTCACGCGCGAGGAGCTGTGGCTGGCCCTCCAGGCGCTGTGGATGGGCGCGCGGCCCACCGTGATCCTGGTGACGCACGACCTGCGCGAGGCGACCCTGCTGGCCGACACGGTGTACGTGATGAGCCCGCGCCCCGGCACCTTCACCGCGCAGCACGACGTGACCTTTGCCCGGCCGCGCACGCTGGAGGACACCTTCACGCCCGCGTTCATCGACGTGGTGCATGAACTCCGCGCGAAGGTCGGCGGCCTGCGCTCGCCCATCCGCGCGGAGGAACTCATGGAGGCCGTGTCATGAGGGAGCGGTCATGAGCTTAGAGACCGGAACGCCCGGCGTGGCTCCGGTGCCCCTGGCCGCATCTGGGGCCGTGCTCGGACGGCTGCGCCCGCTGGTGCCGCCCACCGTGGCGATCCTGGCGTTCTTCGCGGTGTGGGAACTGGCGTGCCGGCTGCTGAAGATTCCGCCCTTCATCCTGCCCACCCCCAGCGCGTCCGTCGCGGCGGTCGTGCAGTTCGCGCCGGCCGTGGCCGGGCACGCCGTACAGACCCTGGTGACCACCCTGATCGGCTTCGCGCTGAGCGTGGTGCTGGGGGTCGCGCTGGGCGCGCTGGTGGGCCTGAACCGCACCGCGTACCAGGCGCTGTATCCGCTGCTGATCGGCTTCAACGCCGTGCCGAAGGCGGCGCTGGTGCCGGTGCTGGTCATCTGGTTCGGGGTGGGCGCGCTGCCTGCCGTGCTCACCGCCTTCCTGATCTCGTTTTTCCCGGTGGTCGTGAACGTCGCCACGGGCCTGGCGACCGTGGAACCCGAGCCGCGCGAGCTGCTGCGGGCGCTGGGCGCCACGCCGTGGGAGGTCTTCTCGAAGGTGAGCCTGCCGCGCGCCCTGCCGTACTTCTTCGCGTCGCTGAAGGTCGCGGTCACGCTGGCCTTCGTGGGCAGCATCATCAGCGAGCTGGCCGCCAGCAACAAGGGCATCGGCGTGATGATGAACCAGGCCGCCAGTTCCTTCCAGGTGCCGCTGGTGTTCGGCGGCGTGCTGCTGGTGAGCGCCATGGGCGTGCTGCTGTACGCCGTGTTCGCGCTGGTCGAGGCGCGGCTGACCGGCTGGGCGTACCGGGGCACCCCGGGCTGAGCGCGCTGCCCTAGACCCGTTCCAGTCGGAGGAAGGAGAGGTCGTACGGATTGCGGTCGTCGGCCGGACGCTCGCGCCGCGCGGCCTCGTGCCACGCCCCGGGCAGCTCGGGGAAAGAGGTGTCGCCCGGGATGTCCGCGTGCACCAGCGTCAACTCGACCACAGACACGTCGGGCAGGTACACGCGGTAGATCTCCTCTCCGCCGATTACCATGACCTCCGGCACATCACCGGCCGCGTCTAGCGCCGCCCGCGGGTCGTGGACGACCTCGCAGCCGGGAGCGCTGAACGCCGGATTTCTCGTCAGGACGATGTTCGTGCGCTCCGGCAGCGGCCGGCCGATGGAGTCGTACACCTTGCGGCCCATGATCACGGGTTTCCCCAGCGTGAGCCGCTTGAAGTGCGCCAGATCGGCCGGAAGGCGCCACGGCAGACCGCCGTCCCGGCCGATCACGCGCCCTGGATGCGTCATGGCGACGACGAAAATAACGCGTGGGCTCACACCGCGACCGGCGCGCGGATGGCCGGGTGCGGGTGGTAGCCCTCCAGGTTGAAGTCACCGTAGCGGAACGCGAACAGGTCCGTGACCTCGGGATTCAGGTGCAGACGCGGGAGCGCTCTGGGCTCGCGCGACAGCTGCTCGCGCGCCTGCTCGAGGTGGTTCTCGTACAGGTGGACGTCCCCGCCGGTCCAGATGAACTCACCGGGTTCCAGGCCCACCACCTGCGCGATCATCATGGTCAACAGGGCGTAGGACGCGATGTTGAAGGGCACGCCCAGGAACAGGTCTGCGGAGCGCTGGTACAGCTGGCACGACAGCCGGCCGTCCGCCACGTAGAACTGGAAGAGGGCGTGGCACGCGGGCAACGCCATCTGATCCAGCTCGCCCACGTTCCACGCCGACACGATCATGCGCCGCGAGTCCGGCGTGGTCCTGAGCTGCTGGAGCACCTGCGCGATCTGGTCGATGTGCCGGCCGTCAGCGGTCGGCCATGAGCGCCACTGCACGCCGTACACCGGCCCGAGGTCCCCCCGCTCGTCGGCCCACTCGTCCCAGATGGTCACGCCGTTCTCGCGCAGGTAGCCGACGTTACCGCTGCCCTGCAAGAACCACAGCAGCTCATGGATCACGCTTTTGAGGTGCACCTTCTTGGTGGTCACGAGCGGGAAGCCGGCCCGGAGGTCGAAGCGCAACTGCGCGCCGAACACCGAGCGGGTGCCGGTGCCGGTGCGGTCGGTCTTGACAGCGCCGTTGTCCAGCACGTGGCGCATCAGGTCGAGGTAGGCCTGCATATGTGCCCAGTGTAGGCGAGGTCACCCGGCCAACCGGCCTGCGGGTTCCGCTGACCGGGAAAAACGCGGTGGCCGCGAGGCAACACCACCTCGCGGCCACCGGCAGACCGTGGTCAGGTGCCGTCAGGCGTCCGAATGTCCAGATCAGCCACCGTGAAGCCGGCCGGCACCCGCACCAGCCGCACGCCGTACGGTTCCAGCACGACCGGAGTCCCCACGGGCGAGCCGTCCAGCATGACCGTCGCGCCGGGCACCGTCACGTGCAGCGACTGTGTAGGATCGGCGTTCAGCAGGTGCAGGACCGCGCCGTCCGGCGTCTCGGACAGCGTCACGTCCAAGAAAGCGGGCAGCGTGGCGTGCGGAATCCCGGCGTCCGTCAGTGTGCCGCGCAGCACGTGCAGGAGAGCGTCCTCGGGCAGGTGCGTGGCGACGTAGGTGGTCTGCCCGGACCCGGCGGCGTGGCGGGTGATGGCCGGGCCACCCCCGTAGTAGCCGTCCTCGAAGGTGGCGAGCACCTCCGCGCCGTCGAGGTGAACGACCTCGGCCCACGTGGTCGCCGGCACGGGCGCGTCCTGCCCGGCGAAGCGCACGGGCGTGGTCTCGGCGGGCCGCAGGGGGACCCATTCCTCGACCCACACGCCCAGCACGTCGCGCAGCGCCGCGGGATACCCGCCCAGCCCGACGTGCTCGTGCTCGTCCACGATCCCGCTGAAGAAGCCGGTCACCACATGCCCGCCGCCCTGGACGTACGACCGGACGTTCGCGGCGGCGGCCCCGGACAGCAGGTACGAGTTCGGCATGACGAGCAGGTCGTAGCCGCTCAGGTCTGACGCCGGGTGCACGAAGTCCACGGTCTGCCCGAGCCGGCGCAGCGCGGCGTACCACGCCTGCACCAGCGGCATCAGGGGCAGGCGGGCGGGCTTGCTGTCCAGCTCCAGCGCCCACCAGCTGTTCCAGTCGAACACGAGGCCCACACGGGTCGGCACGCTGGCCTGGAGCAGCGGCGTCAGCGTGCGGAGTTCCTCACCGAAGGCCACGACCTCGCGCCACACCCGCGACCGCTGCGGGCCGGGGTGCTGCACCAGGGCGCTGTGGTACTTCTCGGCCCCGGCGCGCGACGCCCGCCACTGGAAGTACATGATCCCGTTAGCCCCGTGCGCCAGGGCCTGGTGGTTGAGCAGCCGCGCCAGTCCCGGCGGCTTGGGGCCGTTCACGGCGCGCCAGTTCACGGCGCTGGTCGCCTCCTCCATCAGGATCCAGCGCTGACCACGCCGCAGCGAGCGGGTGAGGTCGAACTGCATGCCGGCTTCCAGGTGCGGGAACGCGCCGTGCGGATCGGGGTACGCGTCGAGCGACGCGACGTCCTCGTGCTTGGCCCACGTGAAATAGTCCAGGCCCGGCAGGAAGCCGAGGAAGTTGGTGGTGACGGGAATGTCCGGCGTGAGGTCGCGCAGGATGCCGGTTTCCAGGGCATACAGCTCCAGGATGTTGTCGCTGGAGAAGCGCCGCCAGTCGAGCTGCTGGGTGGGGTTGGCGTAGGTGGGGGCGCGGCGCGGCGGCTGGATCTGCGTCCACTCGCCGTAGTGCTGGCTCCAGAACGCCGTGCCCCACGCGGCGTTCAGGGCGTCCAGCGTGCTGTACTTCGCGCGCAGCCACTCGCGGAACTTGCCAGCGCACAGTTCGCAGTAACACTGATCGACGTGGCAGCCGTACTCGTTGTTCACGTGCCACAGCTGCACGGCCGGGTGGGTGCCGTAGCGCTGCGCCACCGCGCGCACCAGCGCGGCCACGTGATCACGGAAGCCCTGGTGGCTGGGGCAGTAGGCCTGACGCCCGCCGATCTCCAGGCGCACGCCGTCCACCGTGACGGGGCGCGAGTCCGGATACCGGGTGGCCAGCCACGGCGGGGGCGACGCGGTCGCGGTGGCCAGGTTCACGCCGATGCCGCCCGCGTGCAGCAGGTCCATCACCTCGTCGAGCCATGCGAAGTCGAACTCGCCGGGCGCGCACTCCAGCAGCGCCCACGAGAAGATCCCCAGCGACACGAGGTTCACGCCGGCTTCCTGCATCAGCGCGACGTCCTCGCGCCACACCTCGGGCGGCCACTGCTCGGGGTTGTAGTCCGCACCGTAGATCACGTGCGGCACGTTCGGAACCGGCGCCATCAGTCCTTCACCGCCCCGCCGGCGATCCCGGCCACGAAGTGGCGTTGCAGCGCCAGGAACAGCGCCAGGAACGGCACGGTGGCGATCGCGGTACCGACCATGATGCCGCCCCACGACACGCGCGTCAGGCCCACCAGCGTGCCCAGCGCGACCGGCATGGTGTAGGAGTCCTTCTGCGTCAGGACGATCAGCGGCCACAGGTAGTCGTTCCACGACGCCAGGAACAGCAGGATCGCCAGCGCCGCCAGGGCCGGGCGCACGACCGGCAGCGCGACCTGCCAGAAGATGCGGAACTCGCCCGCGCCGTCGATGCGCGCCGCGTGCAGCAGGTCGGTCGGCACGGTCAGGAAGGCCTGACGCATGTAGAAGATGCCGATGGTGTTCGCCAGCGAGGGCAGAATCACCGCCTGGATGGTGTTGCTCATCTTCAGGTCACGGGCGACCAGGATGAACTGCGGGATGATCGTCACGAAGGCCGGAATGGTCAGCGTGGCGACGATGATGCCGAACAGCACGTTCTTGCCCCGGAAATCGTACTTGGCGAACGCGAAGCCGCCCATGCTGGTCAGCAGCATGCTCAGCACGGTGTACACGCTGGCGATCACGACCGAGTTCAGCAGCGCGCGCAGGAAGTTCGTGTCGGCCTGCAGGCCCCGGAAGTTCTCGCCGAAGCTGCCGCCGAACCACAGCGGCGGCGCCGGGCTGAAGATCGCGGTCTCCGGGTGGGTGCTGAACACCAGCATCATCCACAGCGGGGCCAGAAACACCAGCGCCAGCGGAATCAGGATGACGTGCAGCAGGGCGGTGTTGCGGCGGTCACGCGCCGACTGCCCGCGCGGATCACGCGGCAGGGCGGTCACTGTTCCCGCCCGAACAGGCGCAGCTGCACCGCGCTGAAGATCGCCGCCAGGGCTGCCACGGTGTAGGCGATCGCGCTGGCATAGCCGAAGTTGAACGACCGGAAGCCCTGCTGGTACAGGTACGTGCCGAGCGTCATGGTGGCGTTGCCGGGGCCGCTGTTGGTGATCAGGGCGGGCTCGGTGAACAGTTGCAGCGTGCCGATCACGCTCAGCACCAGGCAGAACAGCAGGCTGGGGCGCAGCAGCGGCAGCGTGATCCGCCAGAACTGCTGCCACGGCGTCGCGCCGTCGAGCGAGGCGGCCTCGTACACGTCCTCGGGAATGCCCTGCAACCCCGCGAGCAGGATGATGGCGTTGTAGCCGGTCCAGCGCCACGTCATGGCCAGGATCAGCACCGTCATGGCGGGGCCAGCCTGGTTCAGCCAGTCCACGCCCGGCAGGCCGACGCCGTGCAGGGCGCGGTTCACCATGCCGTAGTCGGTGTTGAACAGCAGCCGGAACACCGCCGAGTACGCCACGGTGCCCACCACCAGCGGCGCGAAGAACGCGAAGCGGAACAGGCCCGCCGCGCGCAGCAGGCGGCTGTTCAGGGCCACGGCCAGCGCGGTCGCCAGCGACAGCATGACCGGCACCTGGATCACCAGGATCAGCAGCGTGTTCTTCAGGGCGGTGCCGAAGAAATCGTCACTGACCAGACGCGACCAGTTGCTCAGGCCGTAGGGGGCCACGGCGCCCAGGCGCGAGTCCTTGAAGGACATCAGGAAGGAACTCACGATCGGCCACGCCCAGAAGCTCAGGAAGATCAGCAGGTACGGCAGCAGAAACAGGTACGGCGCGAGCGGCGAGCGGGGCCGGGAGCGGGCGCGCGCCGCTCGCTGCGGGGACACGGTGGTGGTCATCGGTGGCAACTCCTGTGGCAAAAACGGCAAGGGGACGCGGCCGTACAGCTCGCCGCGCCCCCGCCTTGGTGCTTACTTCGCGACGGGCAGGCCGGTGGCGCTGCTGATCTTCTTCGCGGCGTCGTTCAGCGCGTCCTGCGCGGTCTTGTACTTGCCCTTGATGTAGTCCGCCTGCACCACGATCATCACCTGGCGAGCGTCCTGGAAGTACTGGGTGCCGCGCGCCTGGGGCACGTCACCGAGGGTGTCCAGGATGGTCTGCCAGACCTTCTGGTTGCCCCAGTACGCCTGCGGCTGGGCCACGTACGGGTCCTTGGCAGCCGACAGCAGGCTGGGCACCAGGCCCTCGCCCTTGAGCATGGCCACCTGACCGCCCGTGGTCGCCAGGGCGTTCTGGATGAAGGCGTAGGCGGCCTCCTTGTTCTTGCTGCTGGCGGGCAGGGCCAGGGCGCTGCCGCCCAGGTTCGCGGCGCGCACGCCGCCGGCCTTGCTGGCGGGCATGGGGTACACGCCCCACTTGCCCTTCTGGTCCGGGGCGTTGGTGCGGATGGTGCCCTCGTACCACGCGCCGAACATGGCGCTGGCGAGCTTGTTCGCCTTGAAGGCCGTGATCTGGCCGCCCCAGTCGGAGGTCATCACGACGTTATTGGCGTACAGCTTCTTGACGGTGTCCAGCGCCTGCACGCAGCCGCTCTTGGCGACCGTGACCTGGGTGGCGCTGTTGTCGAAGTAGAAGCAGCCGTTCTGGTTGGCGAGCATGCGGAACCACTCGTCGTCCTGGCCGTTGCCGACCGCGCCCATCTTGACGCTGCCGCCGAACTTCGCGTTGACCTTCTTGCCGGCCGCGATGAAGTCGTCCCAGGTCTTGATGGCGGTGGGGTTCACGCCGGCCTGCTGGTACAGGTCGCGGCGGTAGAAGATCACGACGGGGCCGGAGTCCCACGGCATCGCGTAGCGTTTCCCGCCGGCCATCAGTTCCGTCCACTTGAAGGCCGGGAACTGCGCGGCGATCTTGTCGGCGCCCAGGGTGTTCAGGTCGGTGAAGCAGTCGGGGAAGCGCGCCCAGAAGACCTCGGCCTCGTTGTTCTCGATGGAGTACACGTCGGGCAGGTCGGCGCCGCCGGCGGCGCAGCCGGCCAGGCCGCGGTCGTAGGTGTTCTGGTTGCCCAGGTCGACCACGTTCACCTTCACGTTCGGGTACTTGGCGTTGAAGCTGGGGATGGTGGACTGCAGGGCCTTGGCGGCGACGTCCCACGACCACACGGTCACGGTGCCCGACAGGGCGCTGCCCTGGGCGGACGCGCCGGAGATGGCGGTCAGGCTGGCGAGGGTGAGGGCGGTCAGCAACGCGGTCTTCTTCATGGAGTCTCCTTGCAGCGTGCAGATGGGTGTCCGACAGTCAGCAACCGGTTTCTTGGACGGCGCCCCGGGTCCGGCGAGCGGGTCCGTGCGGAACGCTTCCACGTGGCCGGCGGAGTCTGCAGGCGGACTCCAGCGCAGTTGATTCTCGAACGTTCGGAGCATACATTCTGAGCAACCGGTTTCGCAAGGGGGAGAACATCCGCAAGAAGGCCCCGACCATCTACGACATCGCCGCGCGCGCCCAGGTGTCCGTCTCGACCGCCTCGCGCGTCCTCAACGGCCACGCCACCGTCAACGCCGAACTGCGCGCCCGCGTCGAGCAGGCCATGCAGGACCTGCGCTTTCGCCCCAACCGCATTGCCCAGACGCTGTACCACCACCGCTCTCACACCATCGGCTGCATCCTGCCGGACATCGGCAATCCCTTCTTCTCTCAGCTGTTCCTGCAACTCGAGATCGGGGCGTTCGAACGCGGCTACACCATGATCCTGGGCAACACCGTCAGCACCCGCGACCTGGAACGCACGTACCTGCGCACCCTGGCCGAGCGGCAGGTGGACGGCCTGCTGTTCCTGGGCGGCCTCGCCAACGACGCCGCGCCGGACCCGGCCGACCTGCACCTCGTACAGGACGTGGCCGAACACCTGCCGGTGGTCGTGGTGAACGGCGACCTGCCGGGCGTGCCGCTGGCCGCCCGCGTCCGCTCGGACGAGGCGGGTGGCATGCGCGATCTGCTCTCACTGCTGCGAACCTCCGGGCACCGCGACGTGGCCTTCCTGGGCGGCCGGGCCGACGTCACGACCACCCTGGAGAAGCTGCGTGAATTCGACGCTGTCCACCCCGCGGCTCCGCCCCACTGGCGGCAGGTGACGGGCCTGACCATCGACGCCGGGCGCGAGGCGATGACCGCGCTGCTGGACGGCGGCGGCCCGCGGCCCACGGCAGCGGTGTGCATCAACGACCTCGTGGCGGCCGGGGCGCTCGCCGTGGCGCGCGACCGGGGCGTGGACGTGCCGGGCACGCTCTCGCTGGCCGGCTTCGACGACGTCTTCGTGGCGCAGGTGGTGTCGCCGCCGCTGACCAGCGTGAACCACAACTACGGCCTGCTGGCCCGCACCGCGCTGGACGCGCTGCTGGACAGCATCGACGGCAGCGCCGAGGTCCGCGACGTGGCCGTGCCGACCGTGATCGCCGAGCGCGCCTCCATCCGCCGCCTGCCCTGACGGACGTGTTCTACAGCGGCGCCGCGCGGCCGATGCGGTATTCGGCCTGCGCGTCGCGGCGCACCACGGTCCCGCACGCGGCGCGGTCCGCCGGCTCGGCCGCCGCACACATGCTCAGCGCGCCCGGCAGGTCGCGGTTCAGGTACAGGTAGTAGCGGGCGGCGTCGGTGTAACACGTCTGCCGCAGCGCCGGATCGGCCGCCTGGGGGCACAGCCGCTTCACGTACGGCCGGTCGAGATCCAGCGAGCCGGTCACGCGGTCGCGCGAGATGCTGGACGCGCACGCCTGCGCCGCCTCGCCCCCGGCCACCGCGCAGGTCGCGAAGGCCGCCGCCACCGTCGGGGACTTCAGGGCGATCAGGGTGCCCTGGTAGCTGTAGCACGCCACGCGGCTCACGCCCTGGACGTGGGTGCACGGCCACGCCGGGTCGTCCGCCGCGTACGTGGGCGGCGTGGGGTAGTGAAAGGCCTTCATGGTGGCCGCCACGCGGTACTCCATGAACACCCCGCCCGTGCAGAAGAACTGCTCGGTCTCCCCCGCTCCCGTCATGCGGCCGCATCCGGCGAGGGCCTGCTCGATCTCCGGCCACCCGCCGGCCCCGGCCTTGCCCATCAGGGCGCGCATCATCAGGCCGTGCCCGATGCCGTGCACGCAGTCGGTGTACATCGCGGGGGCACCTTTGCCCTTGTACGGCGCGCACACGGCGGCCAGGTCCGCGCGGGCGTTCTCCGGCTTGCCGATGTAGAGCATCAGCACGCCGTGGTAGCACCCGCTGCCGAGCGTGTCCCCGCAGGCCTGGAGCTGCTCGCCCAGCGTGGGGTACTTCTCGGCGGTCGCGTACCCGATCTCATGCGCGAAGGGATGGCCCTCGGAGGCGAAGGCGGGGTGCGCCGTCAGCGCCGTGGCGACCTGCAGGGCCGTGCGCGGGTCGGTGCGGGCCACGATCCGGCGCAGGGCGTGGCCCGCGCAGGTCGCGTCCTCACCGCACGCCGTCACCACGCCGTCTGCGGTCAGGGGCACCGGCGCCGGACGCGGCGCGGCCAGCAACACGCCTAGCATCACAGCCACGGCGCCCAGCGGCCACAGCAGCCACCGTGGGGGCCGCGGCCAGGCCCGCCCACCCTGCTCCCGCGTCCGCGCCACCAGCATCTGCCGCCTCATCGCCCCAACTGTAGCGGAGACGTGTGAGGGCTGTCCCGGCCGGCCTGGCCTTCACGAAGGCGGGCTGGCCCGGCGGTCAGGCGGCGGTCAGAGCGCGTTCCCTACGCTCGGTCCAGCCGGTTCCGGTCGTGGAAACCGTGGCCTCCCGCTCCTGCCCTGTGCCTGAGGTTCGCCCGCATGTCGACCCCCCGCTCCGCCCCCGCCGTGGCCCGTGTCCGGGCCGTCCTGCTGAGTGCCCTGCTGATGTCGTGCGCGGCCCCGCCGGCCAGCACGCCCACGACCCCCGCCACGCCCGACAGCCCGGTTCCCCCGCCGGTGGTCTCTCCGGCACAGACCTCGCCGCTGGCGTGGTCGGCGCTGGCGCCGAGCCCCACCACGCTGTACGAGGGCCAGGGCACGGCAGCGGAGGGCCGCCTGTACGTGATCGGCGGCTTCGACCACAACGACGGCCAGGACCCCATCGCCACGGCCGCCGTGCATGTCTACGACCCGGCCACCGACACCTGGACCACCCGGCACGACGCCCCGGAAGCGATCACGCACGCGGGCGTGGCCGCAGACGGCCAGGACCTGTACGTGGCGGGCGGCTTCATCGGAGATCATCCGGGTCCGGACACGGACCACGTCTGGCGGTACGACACCCGGGCGGATACGTGGACGGCCATGCCGCCACTGCCCAGTCCGCGCGGCGCCGGCGCCCTGGTCCGGGTGGGGCGGACCCTGCACTACGTCGGCGGCACGGAGCGCGACGCCTCGGGCACCGATGTCCGCGACGACGCGGACCACTTCGTGCTGTCCCTGGACGCACCGACCATGTGGCACACGGCGGCGCCGCTGCCCCGGGCCCGCAACCACCTGGGCGCGGCGGTGCTGGACGGCGTGATCTACGTCGTCGGCGGACAGCACCTGGGCGACGAAGCGTACGGCGACGTGACGGAAGTAGAGCGCTACGATTCCGCGACGGACACGTGGACAGCGGTCGCGCCGCTGCCGGTCCCGCTCGGGCACGTCTCGGCGTCCACGGTGGTGTGGAACTCGAAGGTGCTGGCCATCGGCGGCGTGACCACCGCCACGCACGCCGGCGCCATCGAGGGCGAGGAGGTCGGCAGCGTGTTCGCCTACGACCCGGCCACCAACACGTGGTCGGCCCTGACGTCCCTGCCCGGACCGCGGCAGTCGCCGGTGGCGGACGTGATCGGCGGCGCGCTGATCGTCACGACCGGCTCCACCGCCCAGGGACCCGTTGCCGACACCTGGCAGGGCCGCTGACCGCAGTGGGGGTCCCCCGCCGTCTCAACGTGGCGTTGAGCACCGATCAGGGCGCCGTCAGGCGGGTCCCGCCACACTGGTCAGTATGATCTGGCCCTCCTTCTCCTCGGCCCGCCGGTGGTGGCCCACGCTCCGGCGTCGCTCCCGTCCCTCTCCCCGGACACGCGGGGTCCGCACCCTGGTGGACGCCGAAAACATCGACGACTAGGCCCTGGCGCTCACGGCGCGTGGTACGAGATCCGGTACACCACTCCGTTGCCGTCGTCGGTGAGGAGCAGCGCGCCGTCCGGCATGACCTGCAGGTCCACCGGCCGGGCGGTGGTGGTCAGACCCTGCTGGAAGCCGCTCAGGAAGTCGGCGGTGGCGCCGGTGACCGGATCGACCGTGACCACGCGGTAGCCCGACTTCGGCTCCCGGTTCCACGAGCCGTGCAGCGCGACGAACATCTGTCCGCGGTACGGCTCCGGGAAGGCCGCAGCGGTGTAGAAGGCCAGCCCCAGGGGGGCGGCATGCGAAGTGGTCGTCGCGAAGGCCGGGTGCGCGGCGTCGCAGTATGCCTGATCCTTCTTCCCGAAGGTCTTGTCCCACACCTGGGGCGTGCCGGCGCTGAGCGGATAGCAGTACGGCCAGCCGTAATTCCGGCCATCCTCCAGGATGTAGAAGGCCTCGGGCGGCACGTCGTTGCCCGCCAGGTCGCGGCCGTTCGCCGTAGCGTAGAGGGTGCTGCCGTACCACTCCAGGCCCACGGCGTTGCGCAGCCCGGTCGCGTAGGGGCGGCCGCCGTGGCCGTCGGCGTCGTAGACCCACACGGCCGCGCGTTTGGGGTCGCTCTCCTCGCAGACGTTGCAGGTGCTGCCCACCGCCACGTACATGCGGTCGTCCGGACCGAACACCACCGTGCGGGTGGAGTGCTGGCCGCCCGGGGGCAGATCGACGAGGTTCTCCGGCGCGGCGCGGGCGGTCACGTCGCCCGGCTGGTAGGGGTACCGCCGCACCGCGTCCGTGGTCGCCACGTACAGGAAGCTGCCGTGGAAGGCCAGCCCGTGGGGGATGTTCAGGCCCTCGGCATAGACCTGCGCGGAGTCCAGCACGCCATTGCCGTCGCGGTCGAGCAGCGCCCACACGCGCCCGGCCTGCTCGTCGCTCACGAACACGTCGCCGTTCGGGGCAAGTGCCATCAGGCGGGGTTTCTCGAACCCCGACGCGTAGACGGAGACCTGGAAGCCGGCAGGGACGGTCAGGCCCAGGTTCGGCGCGGCGGTGTCCGGGCCGCGCACGACGGCGCACGCGGTGACGGTCAGGGCACACACCATGCCGAGGCGGAGCGGTCGGGAACGGGTCATGTCCCAGCAGACCGCCGCGACATGAAGCGGCGCGGCGACTCTCTAGAAGGCCCGATCACGTGACCTTGGGCCACCGTTCACGCCGCCGGGGCGCTGGCCTGACCGGTCCTTCCGGTGGGATCAGCGCCGGCTGGAATCGGTCAAGCGCCGGTCAGCGATTCGGCTGCGGGGGCCGGGTCGCGCCTGGGGACGACGCCCACGGTCCAGCCGGCCGTCAGCACGATCATCCACGCGGCGACGACGCCGCTCAGCGCCGCACCGAGCAGCACGCCGGGCAGCGCCACGTGCAGGGTGAAGAGTCCAGCTCCCACCACGACCACCAGCGCGATCAGCAGGGGCAGTGCCCGCATCAACCTGACCGCCATCCGCCAGCGCCGTTCGAACTCGGGAAGGTGAACGTCCATACGCTACGGTATCGGCCCGACGGCGGCGGTACAAGCCCGGAAGCTGACCTGCCCTTTGGAATCGGGGGGAACGCACGCCCCCGGCGTCGCCCGGTGGGGGCACACAGGTACGTACCACGCGTGCTGCCCGGGTGCGCCACGCGCCGGCGCACTCTGCTATCACGGGGCCAAAGGAGTCCACCATGACCACCCCGGACCGCACGCCCACCACCTGGCACCTCACTCCCGAGCAGCGCCGCATCGTCCTGGGGCGGCAGCTGGCCGAACTGCGCGCGTGGGCCGACCGCGCCCACGTCGAGCTGACCGGGTGGCACTTCACCTTTCCCGGCGACGCGCCCGTGCCCCTGCGCGTGGGCCAGCCGTGGCCGCGCGTGGACGGCGCGGTCGAGGGCGGCCCCGTCGTCTTCGAGACATCGTTCGTGGTGCCGGCGGGCTACGAGCGCCCGGAGCTGGACCTGGACGTGGGCGGGGAGGGGCTGGTGCGGCTCTCGACCGGCGACGCGGGCGGGCTGAACCCGCACCACCGGCGCTTCCCGGTCGCGGCGCGGCCCGGCGAGACCGTGACCGTGCGGATCGAGGCGGTGCCCAAGGGCCTGTTCGGCGCCCACAACCCCGAGCCGCGGCTGCGCGTGGCGCGGCTGGCGCAGCCGGAACCGGACGTGGCGGCCCTGGCGATGGACCTGGGCGTGCTGCTGGACGTCGTGCAGGGCCTGGAGGGACAGGTGGTCGCCGCGCACCTGCTCACGGCCGCCGAGGACGCCCTGGCGGGGCTGACGTGGCCGTCAGACGCGGCGGCGTACGCGGGCCGGCCGGGCGCCGGCGTCGGGGCGGACATGGGCTCGCTGTGGTCGACGCCCCAGCCGGGCGAGGCGCTGCCGCTCTCGCGGGACGTCCTCCAGGGCGTGAAGCAGGCACGCGAGAAACTGACGGCCCGCCTGAAGCAGCTCCTGGCCGCCTTCCCGCCGCAGGGGGCGCTCGCGCTGAGCGGACACGCGCACCTCGACCTCGCGTGGCTGTGGCCCTTCGCGGAGACCCGCCGCAAGGGCGCGCGCACCTTCGAGACGGTGCTGAACCTGATGGACCGTTACCCGGACATGACCTTCAACCAGTCGTCCGCGCAGCTGTACGCGTGGATCGAGCAGGATCATCCGGAGCTGTTTGCCCGCATCGCCGAGCGGGTGCGCGAGGGCCGCTGGGAACCGGTGGGTGGCATGTGGGTCGAGCCGGACGCCGCCATGACCGGCGGGGAGTCCATGAGCCGCCAGCTGCTGTACGGGCAGCGCTACTTCCAGGAGAAGTTCGGGCGGCGCAGCACAGTCGCGTGGCTGCCGGACACCTTCGGCTTCACGGGCCAGCTCCCGCAGCTGCTGCGGCAGGGCGGGATCACGGGCTTTTTCACCACCAAGCTGTCGTGGAACGAGACGACCGCGTTTCCGCACGACGTGTGGTGGTGGGAGGGCATCGACGGCTCACGCGTGCTGGGGCACATGTTCAAGAACGACATCTATGGGGCAGAGGCACTGGGCTCGTACAACGGCGACATCAGCGCCGAGCACCTGCTGCGCGTGACGGGCCACGACCGTGCCGCCGCCGCCCCTGGCTGGCGGGGCCGCGCACCCGAGACGCTGTTTACCTACGGCCTGGGCGACGGCGCGGGCGGTCCCAGCGCGCCCATGCTCGAGCGCTACGAGCGGCTGCGCGAGTACCCCGGCATGCCGCGGCTGCGCCACGCGCGGGTGGACGGGTTCTACGACGCGCTGCCGACCACTGGCCTGCCGGTGTGGGTGGGGGAACTGTACTTCCAGCTGCACCGCGGCACCCTCAGCTCGCAGGGGCGCACCAAACGGCTGCACCGGCAGCTCGAAGCCCGGCTGGTCGAGGCGGACGTGGCCCTCGCGCTGGCCCGCTGGGCCGGGCAGGACGACTCGGCGGCCCGGGCCGAACTGGAGACCCACTGGAAGACGCACCTGCTCCACGAATTCCATGACGTGCTGCCCGGCAGCTCCATCCGCGAGGTGTACGCCGAGGCGGAACCGACCCTGCGCGCGGCCCTGGACGGCGCAACCGCGATCCGCGACGCCGCGCTGGGGGGCAGCGGGGACGCCGTCACGGTCGTCAACCCCTCGCTGTTCCCTCGTCCGCTGACCGCCGTGCTGCCGGGCACGGGAACGTGGCGCGCCGGAAACACGCCCCTGCCCGCGCAGGCCGTCGAGGGCGGCACGCTGGTCGTCGCGCCCGGGATCACGGTGCCGCCGCTCGGGCACGTCGTGCTGACGGCGGGGACCGCCGGGTCGCCCGAACCCACCGAGACCGCCACGCTGGACGAGACCCCCGAGGGCCTCTGGCTGGGCAACGCCTCGCTGCGGGTGCTGATCACGCCCGACGGGCAACTGGCCCGGCTGGTCACCGCCGCCGGCCGGGACGCGCTCGGCCCGCAGGGGCACCGGCTGGTGGCCTTCCGCGACCTGCCGCGCGCGTGGGAGGCGTGGGACATCAACCCCGACACCCAGGACGCCGCGCTGGGCGAGGACCTCCCCGGCGGCACGGTCACGGTGCTGGAACGGGGACCGCTGCGCGTGGCGGTGCAGGTCATCCGGTCGTGGCGCTCCTCGACCGTGACGCAGACGATCCGCGTGACCGCCGGGAGCCCCCGCGTGGACATCCACACGCACGCCGAGTGGCACGAGCGCCGGACACTGATCAAGGCCTTCGTGGACGTGAACGCCCGCAGCGACTTCGCCACCGTGGAGACCGCCTACGGGGCCGTGCGGCGCCCCACGCACCGCAACCAGGCCAGCGACGCCGCGACCTTCGAGGGCAGCGCCCACCGCTTCGCGGACCTCAGCGAACCCGGCTTCGGCCTCGCGCTGCTGAACGACGGCCGCTACGGCCACGCCGCGTACGGCAGCGAGCTGTCCGTGACGCTGCTGCGCGGCCCCATCTACCCCGATGCCCACGCGGACCTGGGCGAACACGAATTCACGTATGCCCTGCTGCCGCACGCGGGCGAGTGGACGCGGGACGTGGTGCGCGAGGCGACGGATCTGAACAGCCCGCTGGTCGTGGCCGGAAGTGCCGCCCCCACGCCCCCGGTCCGGCTGGAGGGCCTGCCGGTCGCGCTGGGCACCCTGAAAGCTGCCGAGGACGGGAGCGGCGTGATCCTGCGTGTCTACGAACCGCACGGCGCCCGCGGCGAGGTGACGCTGTACGCCCCGGCCGGCGTGACGGTCACGCGCGTGACCCTCATCGAGGACGACCTGCCGGAGGCGATTCCCTCCACGCCAGCCGGCGGCGACACGCACTGGACGCTCACGGTGCGGCCCTTCGAGGTGATCAGCGTGCGGCTGAGCGGGCTGGAAGTGGGCAGACCACGCTAGCGGGGCCGGGCCTGGACGACCGCCCGGCCCGCGCCCTCAGCGGTCTTCCTCGAACCACGCGGTGGCGAAGCCGGGCGGCCGCACCCGCGTGAAGCGGTCCCAATGCGGCGCCCACGTGGCGGCGTCGGTGCGGGGCAGGCCAGCGGACAGCAGGCGGTACAGCGCGTAGCCGAGCAGCTCGAAGGACCGGGCGAGTTCGGCGTGGATGCCCGCGTGCAGTCGCCAGTGGTCGCCGGGCGAGACCAGCCGGAACGCCCGCCGCGGGCTGGCCGGGGCGGTGGTGGCGGCCACCTTGAGTTCCAGCGCGGCCCAGCGTTCCTCGGGGCTGCCCACACCGGCCACAGCGGCCCACGGCCACGCCTGCACGGCGCCGAGGCCGCTGAGGTCGTCGAGGATATCGAGGGCCTCGCGGTACCAGCGGCCACTGCGCAGGTAGTCCTGGCCCCAGCGGCCGTCCTCGGTCCGCAGGAAGCGCGAGGGGTACAGGTCGGCCACGGCGTCCGACAGGCGCCGCAGCTGGCCGGTCATGCCGCCGACCTCGCGGATGGACGGCAGCGCGCCGCGCGCCTGCAGGGTGCCGAGCGCCCACGCGAGCTTGAGCATGCGCTCCGTGCCGCCGGCGAGGTCGGTCATGAACAGGAAGCGGTCGGTGCTGCCGCTGTACGTTTCCTGCGCGAGCGCGCTGACGCCGCGTTGCAGCAGCGCGGCGCCGCGTTCCATCTCGTCACGGACGCTGGAGGCCCGGCGCTCCTGCGCCGTGTGGGGAAGCATGGCTCAGGGTAGCGCAGCACGGGCGCGTCTGGCCGGGCACTTTGCGGCGCTGCCCCCGGTCGGGTGCGCAGGAAACGGGCGCTCCGTCAGCAGACCTGCACGACCTCCAGGCCCTTGAGGGCGCCCAGCTTGCGCAGGCGGTCGGCCACGTGGCCCACGCCGATGGCGCAGTGGTGCGCCGGTCCCTGCGCGTTCCACGCCTCCACGAAGGCGCGCGCGCCGATGGAAAAGCGGTAGCGGCTGTTCGTGTTGCCGATCTCCAGGATCGGGCCGGGCACCGATTCGCCCTGCGCGACCAGGAGTTTCAGGCCGCGGCCCTCCTCCACCACCGACAGCAGCGTGACGGGACCGTGCTGGACGCTCATCTCGACGCTCAGGCCGCGGCCGACCTTGCCGTGGTAGACCTCCAGCGGCCGGACCTTCGTGCGGCCCTGGGCGATGCGCGTGTGGCCGGGACCGTCGTGACCCATCAGCACCACGTCGTCGTCGAAATCCAGCGCGTAGTACTCCGTGAACGACCCGCCGGCGCCCAGCACGTCCATGATCTTCATTGCCTGCGCGTTCTTGACCTCGTACTCGCCCGCCACCGGAATGCCGCGCGCGGTGAGCAGCGAGCAGCCCAGAATGACGGAGGTCAGCACGTCCTCGTTCTCGCTGCCGGGCGAGCCCTCGGCGTAGTACGCGAGCGAGGTCAGGTCATGACGGGCCACGAAGCGGTCGAGGGCCACGCTGGTGCGCGCGGCGCGCAGCAGCTCGGCCGGATCGCAGTCGGGCTGCACGTCGAACTCGCGCCCGAAGTCCTCTACCCGCGCCCGCGCGTCCTCGTCCGTGACGTCCCGGCGGATCGCCGCGAGTTCGTCGGGCTCGACCACCTCGATGTGCGTGCCGAAGGTGATCGCCTGCAGGGTCAGGTCGGAGTAGATGTCCAGCATGCCGTTGTAGTAGCGGCCCATCACGCCCAGGCGGCCGTGCGCCATCACGTGCGCCACACGCGCCGCGTCGATCCAGCCGTCCACCTCCTGCCACACGTGCGGATCGCCCTCCAGCACGCCGGTCACCTGGTGGAAGGCGATGCCGGCGCGTTTCATCACGTTGGCGATTTCCGGCACCGGGCACGCCGCGCAGTACGCGAGCCAGTCGCCTGTCATCGACGTGCGGTTTCCCAGCGCGTTGAAGCGGGCGTAGTCGATGGCCGCCGCGGGTTGCAGGTTCAGGATCACCACCGGCACGCCGGCGCGCTGCACCACCGGCAGCACCGTGCTCGACAGCGCGTAGGTGGTCACGTACAGGAAGACGAGATCCACGTCGGCACGGCGCAGGGCGTGCCCGGCCTCGCGCGCCTTCGGGGGCGTGTCGATCAGGCCGAGGTTCACGACCTCCACGCCGGGCCGTTCCAGACGCGCGGCCACCTGCGCCACGTAGCCCTTCAGGCGTTCCTCCAGGCCCTCGAACTGTGGCCAGTACGTGTCCAGGCCGATCCCGAACAGGCCGACTTTCAGGGGGTATTCACTCATGCGGCTCCTTGAACTGTGCTTCAGCCGTGGCGCGGGGCCACTCTGTGATGAAGAGGTGATTCAGCGGCCGGTCATCACGGCGTGCAGGCCGTCCAGCGCTTCGTGCAGATGGTCCGACCACGGGCGCTCGGCGGGATCGCTGATCCAGTGACCGAAGGCCGTGCGGAACGCCACGATGCCCACTTCGGCGGTGAGGGTCGCGGCCGGATCGGGCACGCCGCGCTGCCGCAGGGCGTCCGCGGTGGCCCCCGCGACCGTGGAGAGTTTGCTCAGTTCGCGTGCCTGGAGTTCGGGCGTCGCGTCGATGATCCGCTGGCGCTGCCGCGAGCGGGTCGGCGTCTCCCCGAACAGCCGGCCGGCGTGATTCAGAGCGGCCATGACCGCCTGGAGGGGCGTGGCAGATGCGGACGCGTCCAGCACTCCGGTCACGACGCGTTCCTGAAGGATGCCCGCGCCGCCGAACAGCACCTCGCGCTTGTCGGTGAAGTGGCGAAAGAACGTGCGTTCGGTGAGGCCGGCCCGCGCGGCGATCTCGGCCACGGTGGTCTGCTCGTAGCCGCGCTCCTCGTACAGCTCCATGGCCGCCCGTTCGAGACGGCCGCGCGCGTCTGGCCCCCAGCGACCCATGCCCCGAGTGTACCCGATGGCCGGCTCACTGATGACAGCCACTGTCATTGGAGGTATGCTCGTGATGTCAGCCCCTGACATCGGCACGTGTGTGCCGCACGACCCCACTTCCCAGGAGGAACCCCCATGCGCGTCTTCGTCACCGGAGCGTCCGGATTCATCGGCTCGGCCGTCGTCCCCGAACTCATCGCCACCGGGCACCACGTCACCGGCCTCGCCCGCTCGGACGCCGCCGCCGGGGCCATTGAACGGGCCGGCGGCACCGCCCTGCGCGGCGACCTGAACGACCTCGCCAGCCTGCGGGCCGGCGCGGAGGCCGCCGACGGCGTGATCCACCTCGCGTACAGCCACGACTTCTCGCAGATGGAGGCTGCTGCCAGGGGCGACCGCCAGGCCATCGAGAATTTCGGGGATGTGCTGGCGGGCACCGATCGCCCGCTGGTTATCGCGGGCGGCGTGCTCGGCCTCGGGACAGGCCGCTTCGTCACGGAGGACGACCGCCCGAGCCAGGCCCCCCACCCGCGCACCGCCAACGCCCAGGCGACCCTCGACCTCGCGGAGCGCGGCGTGCGCTCGGCTGTGGTGCGCCTTGCCCCGACGGTGCACGGTGATGGCGACCACGGCTTTATCGCCGCCCTGATCGGGATTGCCCGGCAGCGCGGCGTGTCCGGGTATATCGGAGACGGGCACAACCGCTGGCCCGCCGTGCACCGCCTGGACGCCGCGACCCTGTTCCGGCTGGCGCTGGAGCAGGCCCAGCCCGGCTCCGTGCTGCACGGCGTGGCCGAGGATGGTGTGCCGGTGCGCGGCGTGGCTGAGGTCGTCGGCCGGCACCTGAACCTCCCGGTCGTGTCGGTGCCCGCTGAGCAGGCTGCCGAGCATTTCGGGTGGCTGGGCATGTTCCTCGCGGCCGACGTCACGGCCAGCAACACCCTCACCCGCGAGCGCCTCGGCTGGACACCGACGCATCCCGGTCTGATCGAGGATCTGGAGCTGGGTCACTACTTCTCTCCGTCGTCGTGACGCTGGGCACGGGCGGTTCCTGGGAGCGGTGCAGGGGCCTCCACCGCTCCGCCCGACCACGAAAAGGCTGTGAGCCGCCCTGCTCGCCCACAGCCCAGAGCTCCAACGGGTCAGCACGCGCTGACCACCGCGCTCAGAAGTTGAACTTGTCGATGTTCGCCTTGTCGAAGGTGTAGGGCGGCCCGACGATGATCTCGCCGTTCTTGCCGATGGTGTACTCGCCGAGCTTCCCGGCCTTGAACTTCTCACCTTCCTTGCCGGTGATCTGGCCGCTGACCAGGGCCGCGGCGGCGTAGGTGGCGAGGTAGCCGACGTCCGAGGGGTTCCACAGCTGGAACGCGGTCACGGTGCCGTCCTTGACAAACGCCCGCATCTGGTTGGGCGTGCCCAGGCCCGTCAGCATGACCTTGCCCTTCTGCGGGCTGGTGGACAGGTAGCGCGCGCCGGCGCTGATGCCGACCGTGGTGGGCGAGATCACGCCCTTCAGGTTCGGGTACGCCTGGATCAGGCCCTGCATCTCGGTGAAGGACTTCTGGTCGTCGTCGTTGCCGTACGCGATCTTGACCAGCTTCATGTCCTTGTACTTGGGCAGCTTGAGTTCTTCCTGCATCCACTTGATCCAGGTGTTCTGGTTGGTGGCGTTGGGCGTGGCCGACAGCACGGCGATGTCGCCCTTGTAGTTGATCAGCTTGCCGAGGAGCTGCACCTGCGCGCGGCCGATTCCTTCGGAGTTCGCCTGGTTGATGAACAGCGTGCGGCCGGACACGGCGGTGTCGGAGTCCATGGTCACGATCTTCATGCCGCTCGCCTTGGCGCGGGCGAGATACGGCAGCAGGGCGTTGGCGTCGTTCGCGGCGAGCACCAGGGCGTCCTGCTTCTGGGCGATGGCGGTGTTGATGTAGCTGACCTGGCTGCTGGCACCGGCATCGGACGGGCCGACGATCTTGACGGCCGCGCCGATCTCCTTGCCGGCCTCAGTGCCGCCGCTGGTCTCGATGACGTTGTAGGGATTGTTGATGTTCTTGGGCAGCAGCGTGATCTTCAGGCCCTTCTTCAGGGCGGGCGTCTGGGCGGCGGCCAGGGTGGCGACGGAGCCGAGGGCCAGGGCGGACAGGAGCACGGAACGCTTCTTCATACGACCTCCAGGTCAGGGGGAAACGGGCGGGGAACACCGGGTGAGGGGAATGCAGAACCACGGAAACACAGTGTTATGGAGACACGGTGTTCCCCCGCAGGCGCCGGCGCTGCCGGGCCGCCTGGACGCGCGCGACGAGATTCGGGACGAGCACCGAACCGATCAGCAGCAGCCCCGTGACGATGGTGAGGATCTCGTTGGACACGTCCACGATGGTCAGCGCGCCGTTGATCAGGCCGATCAGGAACACCGCCAGCACCGCGCCGACCACGCTACCGCGCCCGCCGAAGATGCTGACGCCTCCGAGCAGCACGGCCGCGATCACGCCGAGTTCGAAGCCGGTGGCGTTGTCGCCGCGCGCGCTGGCGAAGCGGAAGGTGTACACGATGCCGGCCAGCGCGGACATCAGGCCCGACATCACGAACAGCAGCAGCTTGGTGCGCTCGACCCGCAGACCGGAGAACCGCGCGGCGACCTCGTTCGCCCCGATGGCGTACAGCGAGCGGCCAAACGGCGTGGCGTGCAGCACCACGGCGGTCACGACGGCCAGCACGGTGCCCAGCGCGATCGGAATGGGAATCAGGGTGCCGGGCACCGTGCCGAAGCCGAAGTTGGTGTACGCCTGCGGGAAGTCCGCGATGGCGCGGTCGCCCAGCAGCACGTAGGCCAGCCCGCGGTACAGCGCCAGCGTGCCGATGGTCACCGCCAGCGACGGCAGGCCCAGACGCGTGACCAGCAGGCCGTTGAGCAGCCCCGCCAGCCCGCCGACCACGAAGGCCGCGAGGATCGCCAGCGGCATGGGCACACCCGCCGCGAACAGCACGCCCAGCACGGCCGAGCACAGGCCCAGGATCGACGCGACCGACAGGTCGATCTCCGCGACGATCACCAGCAGCGTCATGGTCAGGGCCATCAGCAGGATCTCGCTGAAGTTGGCGGTCAGGAACGAGAGGTTCTGGCCGGTCAGGAAGTCCTTCGAGAGCACGCCGCCGCCGAGCAGCGCCACGACCACCAGGACGACGAGGGTGGTCTCCCAGCCGGGCAGGTTCCGCAGCGCTTTCATTTCGTCCTCCCGGGGTGATCGGGCGCGGCCTGCAGGTGCTTCGCGGTGCGCCGCGCGACCAGCATGTCCACGCTGATGGCGCCCAGCAGCAGCGCGCCCTGGATGGCCTGCTGGTAGAAGCCGGGCGCACGCAGGGTGACCAGCGCGCTGCCCATCACGCCCAGCAGCAGCGCGCCGATGCCCGCGCCGAACAGCGTGCCCACGCCGCCATTGATGCTGACGCCGCCCACGACCGCCGCCGCGATCACCTGAAGTTCCAGGCCGGTGCCGGCCGTGGCGTCCACGGTGCCGAAGCGCGCGAGGTACAGCACGCCCGCCAGCCCCGCGATCGCGCCGCTGAGCACGAAGCCGGTCATGGTGCGCCGCGTGACGCTGATCCCGGCCAGCACGGCCGCCTCGGCGTTCGAGCCCAGCGCGTAGTACTCGCGCCCGCCGCGCCACGAGCCCAGGTACGCGCCGAAGCCCAGCATGATCACCACGACCAGCAGCACGAGGTTCGGGATGCCCAGCACACTGCCGGTGCCGAAACCCAGGAACGCGGCGGGCAGGTTCGAGGCGTTGATCTGCCCGCCGTGCACCACCGCGTAGGTGACGCCCCGGAACACGTACAGCGTGCCCAGCGTGGCGACCAGCGCCGGCACCCGGCCGTATGCCACGAGCAGCCCGTTCACGGCGCCCAGCACGGTGCCCAGCGCGAGGCCGAACAGCAGGGCCAGCGGAATCGGCAGGTCCGGGTGCGTGGCGAACAGCGAGCCGGTCAGGAAGGCGCTCAGACCCACCACACTGCTGATGCTCAGGTCCACATGCTTCATCAGCAGGACGATGGTCTCGCCCACGACCAGCAGCGCGATGATCGCCACGTTCAGGAACAGGTCGCGCACGCTGCCCGCCCCCAGGAACAGCGGATTGATGGCCGCCGTGCCCAGCGTGACCAGCAGCAGCAGGCCGACCAGCCCGGCCTCGCGGGCGCGCAGCAGGCGGGTGAGCAGGCCGGGCGTGACCGGGGTGGCGGGCGCGGGATCGCTGCGGGTCATCACGCCGCACCGCCCAGGGGCCGCTGGCCGGTCGCGAGGTACATCACGGCCTCCTCGCTGCCCTGCGCGCGGCTGAGTTCGCCCACCAGCGCGCCCTCGCGCATCACCAGAATGCGGTCGGCCATGCCGAGCACCTCCGGCAGGTCGCTGGAGATCATCAGCACTGCGAGGCCCTGCGCGGCGAGTTCCGCGAGCGTGCGGTGCACCTCGGCCTTGGCGCCCACGTCGATGCCGCGCGTGGGCTCGTCCACGATCAGGACGCTGGGGTTCGTGGCCAGCCACTTGGCCAGCACGACCTTCTGCTGGTTGCCGCCCGACAGGCTGCTGGCCGGGTCGCTCAGGCGGTGCGCCTTGAGCCGCAGCTTCGACGTCCACTGCTGGGCGCTCTGCGCCTCCGCCGAGCGGTTCATCAGCAGGCCGCCGGTCAGGCGGCGCAGGATGGCGAGGTTCGCGTTGCGCTCGATGCTCATGTCCATCACCAGGCCCTGCGCGCGGCGGTCCTCCGGCACCAGGCCCAGACCGGCGTCCATCACGGCGCGCGGATTTCCGGCCGGCAGGGCGTGCCCACCGACCCGCACCTCGCCCTGCTGCCGGGGATCGACGCCGAAGATCGCCCGCGCGACCTCGCTGCGGCCCGCGCCGACCAGCCCGGCCAGCCCCACGATCTCGCCCCGGCGCACCTCGAAGGAGATGTCGCGGAACACGCCCGGCTGCGACAGGCCGCGCACGCTCAGGGCCACGTCGCCCACCTGAGCGTCGCCGCGCGGGTACAGCTCGCCCAGGTCACGGCCCACCATCTGCCGCACCACGGAGTCGGTGTCGTACCCCTCGACCGGGCCGCTGCTCACCCACGTGCCGTCGCGCATGACGGTCACGCGCTGGCACTCCGCGAAGACCTCCTCCAGTCGGTGCGTGATGAACAGCACCGCCGCGCCGCGCGCGCGCAGCGAGCGCACCACCCGGAACAGCCGCTCGGTCTCCTGGAGTGTCAGGGCAGCCGTCGGTTCGTCCATGATCAGCACGCGCGCGTCCAGCGACAGCGCCTTGGCGATCTCCACGAGCTGCTGGTCCGCGATGCTCAGGCCGCGCACCGGACGCGCCGGGTCGAGGGGTACACCCAGTTCGGAGAGCAGACCGGCCACGCGCGCCCGCATGGCCCGCACGTCGATCCGCCCCAGCGCCCCGCGCGGCTGACGGCCCATCAGGACGTTCTCCGCCACGCTCAGGTCGGGGAACAGGGTGGGTTCCTGATAGATGATCGCGATGCCCGCGTCGCGCGCGTCGGCCGGCGAGTGGAAGTGCTTGTCCTGGGGCTTGTCCTCGCCGGCCATCACCAGCGTGCCGCTGTCCGGGCGGTGCACACCCGCCAGGATCTTCACGAAGGTGCTCTTCCCCGCCCCGTTCTCGCCCAGCAGCGCGTGCGCCTCGCCGGGGTACAGCTCGATGCTCACGTCCCTCAGGGCCTGCACCGGCCCGAAGGCCTTGCTGGCGTTCGTGAGGGTCAGGAGGGGGGCGGTGTTCCGGTCGGCCTCCACTCCGGTTCCCACCGTTCCCAGGACAGCGCCGGGGACGGCTTCCATCTGCGCGGCAGCCTCCTCGCGGTGACTCGCTCCGCTCGCAGGGCCGTTAGTCAAGATGAAACACCTCCTCCAGCTGCACGAATCCCTGATCCGGTGTGCCCTCCAGTTCCACGAAGAACGGGGCCATCTCCGCCTGCCAGCGGGCGTTCACGTCCGTGCGGGCCATGCCTTCGCGAGCACTCTGGAGGCTGGGCGTCTCGAAATAGCCGATCAGCAGGCCGTCGGGGCGCAGGAACAGGGAGTAGTTGTGCCAGCCGGTGTCGCGCAGGGCCGCGAGCATGTCCGGCCACACGGCGCGGTGGCGTTCCCGGTACTCGTCCAGGCGGTCTGGGCGCACCTGAAGCTGAAAGCAGACTCGTTGAAGTGGAGCGGACATGATCCTCCGGGAAAAGCAGCCACCAGGGCTGATGGGTACGGGTTGTGGGTCAGGGAATGACTGGACGCATTGAACACCATCCCACAGAACATTGCAAGGCCTTGTCACTTTTTGTTCGAATCGTGTTAGGATTCGGGCATGTCCAACGAAGTCATGGGCCCGCTGCCCGGCCGGCAGCAGGACATCCTGCGGCGTGCGCTGACGCACAAGGTGGTGAGGATCAAGGATCTCGCCGCCGAACTCGGCGTGCACGAGATGACCGTGCGGCGCGACCTCGACGCCCTGTGCGAACAGGGCAGGCTCCAGCGCGTGCACGGCGGCGCGCAGCTGCTGGAACGCACCGCCGAGGAGCTGTCGCAGACGCTGCGGGCCGGGCAGAACGTCGAGGCCAAGGAGCGCATCGCCCGCGCGGCGCTGGGCCTGATCCAGGACGGCGACACGGTCGCGCTGGACGCCAGCACCACCAGCCTGGCGCTGGCCCGGCTGCTGCCCACCCGCAAGGTGCAGGCCATCGCGTGCAGCCTCGACGCCGCCAACGTCCTGGCGGCCGGGGGCGTGCCCTTCCTGATGGTCGGCGGGAACTTCCACGCGCCGGCGCGGTCGTTCGTGGGCGCGTTCTTCCTGGACACCCTGCAGCGCCTGCACCCGGATCTGGTGTTCTTTTCGGCCAAGGGCTACACGCCGGACGCCGGCTTCACCGACCCGCACCTGCCGGAGGTGGGCAGCAAGCAGGCGCTGATCCGCTCCGGCAGCAGCGTGGTCGCGCTGCTCGACCACAGCAAGGTCGGCCGCCGCGCCCTGGCGACCATCGCCACGCACGCCGACGTGAACACGCTGATCACCGACGCCGAGCCGGACGAGGCCATCCGCACGCGGCTCGACACCGACGACATCCAGCTCATCCTCGCCCCCTGACGGAGCCCCCATGACGCACCTGACCGACGACCTGAACGCCGCCCTCTGCGCACAACGCATCGAGACGCCCTCGTGGGGCTACGGCAACTCCGGCACACGCTTCAAGACCTTCGCCGCGCCCGGCGCCGCGCGGGACGTTTACGAGAAGCTCGACGACGCTGCCGAGGTGCACCGCCTGACCGGCATCGCCCCCAGCGTCGCGCTGCACATCCCGTGGGACGAGGTGGACGACTACGCCGCGCTGGGCCGGTACGCGCGGGAACGCGGCGTGGGCATCGGCGCGATCAACCCCAACGTCTTCCAGGACGACGTGTACAAGCTCGGCAGCGTGACCAGCCCGTTCGAGGACGTGCGCGAGCAGGCCGTCCAGCACCTGCTGGAGTGCGTGGAGGTCATGCGGCAGACCGGCAGCCGCGACCTGAGCCTGTGGTTCGCGGACGGCACCAACTACGCCGGGCAGGACGACCTGCGCCGCCGCAAGCACGCGATGCGCGCCGCCCTGAAACGTGTCCACGACGCCCTGCCCGAGGACGGCCGGATGCTGGTCGAGTACAAGCTGTTCGAGCCCGCCTTCTACTACACCGACCTCTTCGACTGGGGCGCGGCGTACGCGCACTGCGTCGCCATCGGGGACAGGGCGCAGGTGCTGGTCGATCTGGGGCACCACGCGCAGGGCGTGAACATCGAGGGCATCGTGGCCTTCCTGCTCGACGAGGGCCGGCTGGGCGGCTTCCACTTCAACGCGCGGCGCTACGCGGACGACGACCTGATCGTGGGCACGACCAACCCCCTGGAGCTGTTCAGCATCTACGCCGAACTCGTGGCGGCCGGGCACTCGGACGACGCCCTGACGCGCGCCACCGCGCAGAACGTGGCGTACATGATCGACCAGAGCCACAACATCGAGCCCAAGGTCGAGGCGATGCTCCAGTCGGTGCTGAACTGCCAGGAGGCCTACGCCAAGGCCCTGCTGATCGACCGCGGCGCGCTGAGTGCTGCCCAGCAGACCGGGGACGTGCTGGCCGCGCACCGCGCCCTGACCGACGCCTTCCGCACCGACGTGCGCCCGCTGCTGGCCGAGTGGCGGAGCGCCCACGGCCTGCCCACCGACCCCATCGCCGCGCACCGTGCCAGCGGCTACCAGCAGACAGTCGCCCGGGAGCGCGGCACCGCGCAGGGCGGCGGCGGCTACCCCGTCAAAGACAAAGTCACGGCCGCCCAGTAACGCCCCGAGCCCTCACCCAAGGAGCACCGTCCATGACCACCACGCACCCCACGACCGTCATCCCGAACCGCTGGAACGATGCCGAGGCCCCGCAGGGCGACGGCCTCGCGTCGCTGACCTACCGCTCGAACCTGCTGGGCGCCGACCGCACCCTCGTGAACATCTACGGCGGCAACACCAGCACCAAGAGCGTCGAGAAGGATCATCTGGGCCGCGACGTGACCGTGCTGTGGGTCAAGGGCTCGGGCAGCGACATCGCCAGCATCACTGACCGGGGCTTCGCCGGCCTGAAGCTGGACGAGGTGCTGCCGCTGTTCGAGCGGCCGGGCATGACCGACGAGGAGATGACCGCCTACCTGGAACGCACGGTGTTCGAGCCGGGCCGCCCGCGCCAGAGCATCGAGACGCTGCTGCACGCCTTCGTGCCGGCCAAGCACGTGGACCACACGCACCCGGACGCGATCATCGCCATTGCGTGCACGCCGGACGGGCAACGCGTCATGCGCGAGATCTACGGCGACCGGGCCGCGTGGGTGGACTACATCCGCCCCGGCTTCACGCTCTCGCAGCAGATCGGCGCGGCGGTGCGCGACAACCCCGGGCTGGAAGCGGTCGTGATGGGCAAGCACGGCCTGGTCACGTGGGGCGACACGTCGAAGGAGAGCTACGAGAAGACGCTGCGGATCATCGGGGAGGCGCAGGCGTACCTGGACGCGCACGCCGAGGCCCAGCCCTTCGGCGGCGCGGCCGTGCAGGACGTCCCGCAGGAGGACGCCGACGCCCTGCTGACCGAGGTGCTGCCGGTGCTGCGCGGCGCGATGAAGGGCGCGCGTCCCGTGATCCTGTCCGTGGACCGCAGCGCGGCCGTGATGGAGTTCGTGAACTCGCACGCCGCCGCCGGGCTGTCGCAGGTGGGCGCGGCGTGCCCGGACCACCTCGTGCACACCAAGCGGGTGCCGCTGTACCTCGACTGGACGCCGGAGCAGGGCCGTGACGCCCTGATCGCGGCGGCAAAAGACGGCGTCGAGCGCTTCAAGTCCGAGTACGCCGAGTATTTCAACGAGAACAGGACCGACGGCGACGTGATGTTCACGCCCAGTCCGCGCGTGGTCCTGATCCCGGGCCTGGGCATGGTCAACAGTGGCCCGGACGCGCAGGGAGCGGACGTGTCGCGCCAGCTCTACACGCGCGCCATTCAGGTCATGAAGTCCGCGAGCGCTCTGGGCGGCTTCGTGAGCCTCAGCGCGCCGGAGAGTTACGCCATCGAGTACTGGCCGCTGGAACTGTACAAGCTCGCGCAGAAGCCGGCCCCGAAGGTACTGGAAGGGCACGTGGCGCTGGTCACCGGCGCGGCGAGCGGCATCGGGCGGGCCATCGCGCAGCGCCTCGCGGCGGAGGGCGCCCACATCGTCATCGCAGACCTGAATGCCGATGGCGGGCAGACGGTCGCGGACGACCTCGTGAAGGCCAGGGGCTACCGCCGGGCCACCAGCACCGGCATGAACGTCACCGAGGAGGAGCAGGTGCAGGCCGCGTACCGGCACGCCGTCCTGACCTACGGCGGGGTGGACATCGCCGTGAACAACGCCGGCATCGCGTCCAGCGCGCCCATCGAGGACACCACGCTGGAGATGTGGAACCGGAACCAGAGCATCCTCTCGACCGGCTACTTCCTGGTGGCGCGCGAGGCCTTCCGGCTGATGAAGGCGCAGGGCACCGGCGGCAACCTGGTGTTCATCGGCTCCAAGAACTCCGTGGCAGCCGGCAAGAACGCCGCCGCGTACAGCGCCGCGAAGGCCGCCGAACTGCATCTGGCGCGCTGCCTCGCAGAGGAAGGCGGCGCGGCGGGCATCCGCGTGAACTCGGTGCTGCCCGACGGCATCCTGGCCGGGAGCAGCATCTGGGACGGCAAGTGGCGGGCCGAGCGCGCCGCGACCTACGGCATCGCGCCGGACAAGCTGGAGGAGTTCTACCGTGGCCGCACGACCCTGAAGGTGAACGTGCTGCCCGAGGACATCGCCGAGGCGACGGTGTGGCTGGCGTCGCCCGCCGCCGCGAAGACGACGGGCGGGGTGATCACTGTGGACGGCGGGGTGCCCACCGCGTATGTCCGCTGAGGTCACCCGGCACGTCGCCATCGATCTCGGCGCGTCCAGCGGCCGCGTGGCGCTGGGCACGGTCGGAGGCGGTCGCCTGACAGTCGAGGTGCTGCACCGCTTCCCGAATGGCGGCGTGCCGGTGAACGGCGGCCTCCAGTGGGACGTCCTGGGCCTGTGGCGCGAGGTGCTGCGCGGCCTGACGCTGGCCGCCGCGCATGGTGAGATCGCCAGCGTGGGCGTGAACTCCTGGGCGGTGGATTACGGCCTGCTGGACGCGCACGGCGAGCTGCTGGGCGGCGTGCACCACTACCGCAGCCCCCGGCTGGACGGCGTGATGGAGCGCATCCGGGCCGAGCTGGGCGAGGGCGCGATCTACGGCGCGACCGGCATCCAGTTCCTGCCGTTCAACACGCTGTACCAGCTCGCGGCCGAGCGGCCGGAGCGCGTCGCGGCGGCCGACACGCTGCTGCTGGTGCCGGACCTGCTGCACTTCTGGCTGTGCGGCGCTCGCGTGACCGAGCGCACGAACGCGAGCACCACGCAGCTCTACGACCCGCACAGCGGCGGGTGGGCATGGGAACTGGTGGACGCCGCCGGGATTCCCCGCGCGCTGCTGCCGCGCATCGTGGAGCCCGGGACCGACCTGGGCCCGCTGCGGCTCGAGGTGGCGGCCGAGACGGGCCTGGGCGCGGCGCGCGTGATCGCGCCCGCCACGCACGACACCGCGTCCGCCGTGGCCGCCGTGCCTGCCACGGGTGAGGGCGGCTGGGCGTACGTGTCCAGCGGCACGTGGAGCCTGGTGGGTGTGGAATCGCCGCGCCCGGTGCTGACGGACGCCGCCCGCGCCCTGAATCTCACGAACGAGGCCGGGATCGGCGGCACCACGCGGCTGCTCAAGAACGTCATGGGGCTGTGGATCGTGCAGGAGTGCCGCCGCGCGTGGAACGCGGACTTCGCGGAGCTGTACGCCGGGGCCGCCGCCCTGCCCGCCGGCGGCCCGGTGATCGACCCCGACGACGCGCGCTTCCTCGCGCCCGGCACGGACATGCCCGCGCGCGTGCAGGCCGCGTGCCGAGGGAGCGGCCAGCCGGTGCCCCGGACCCCACCGGAGATCGTCCGCTGCGTGCTGGACAGCCTCGCGCAGCGCATTGCCGAGGTGCTGGACGGACTGGAGGCCGTGACGGGCACGGCCATCCACACGCTGTACGTGGTCGGTGGCGGCTCGCAGGGCGACCTGCTGAACCAGCTCACCGCCGACGCCACGGGCCGCCCGGTGGTCGCCGGGCCGGTCGAGGCGACCCTGATGGGCAACCTGCTGGTGCAGGCGCGGGCCTGCGGCAGCGTGGCCGGTTACACCATCCGGGACGTGGTGCGTGCCAGCAGCGACCTCCAGACCTTCGTGCCGGGTGTGGCGCCCGCCCGCGCCACGCGGCACACTGGGGCCGAGGTGCCCCGGTGAAAATCGACCTGTTCATCACCTGCCTGAACGACGCCCTGTTCCCCCGGACCGGTCAGGCCACGGTGGCGCTGCTCGAACGCCTGGGCCACGAGGTGCGTTTCAACCCGGCGCAGACGTGCTGCGGGCAGATGCACCTGAACACCGGCTACCGCGCGGACGCCCTGAGCCTAGTGCGCAAGTTCGTGAACGACTTCCGGGACGCGGAGGTGATCGTGCTGCCCAGCGGCTCATGCGCCGCCATGCTGCGCGAACTCGCGCCGGACGCCGCGCACTGGGAGGGCGACGAGGCCCTGCGCGCCGAGGTCGAGGCGCTGTCGGGGCGCGTCTTCGAGCTCAGCGAGTTTCTGGTAAAGAAACTTGGCGTGGAGGACGTCGGGGCGGCGTACCCGCACCGCGTGACGTACCACCCCACGTGCCACGCGATGCGCTCGCTGCGGGTCGGGGACGCGCCGCTGCGGCTGCTGAGGAACGTGCGCGGCCTGACGCTGCTGGAGCTGCCGCACGCGGACGAGTGCTGCGGCTTCGGCGGCACCTTCAGCGTGAAGAACCCGGACGTGAGCACCGCCATGCTGGCCGACAAGGCCCGCCACATCCTGGAGACGGGCGCCGAGGCCTGCACCGCTGGGGACAACTCCTGCCTGATGCACATCGGGGGTGGCCTGCACCGCCTGCGGAGCGGTGCGCGCACCGTGCACCTCGCGGAGATCCTGGCGAGCACCGACGGGCAGGTATGGGCGTGAGCGGCCTGCACCCGCCCCGGCCCTTCCCGCAGGCCGCGCGCGACGCGGTGAACAGCCCGCAGCTGCGCGCCAACCTGCGCAAGGTCACGACCACCATCCGCGACAAGCGCCTGCGCGCGGTGGGCGAACTGCCCCACTGGGAGGAGCTGCGGCGGCTGGGCGCGGCGACCAAGGACGCCAGCCTGGCGAACCTGAGCGACCGCCTGCTGGAGCTGGAAGCGAGCGTGCGGGCGCGCGGCGGGCACGTGCACTGGGCGCGCGACGCCGCCGAGGCGCGCGAGCTGGTGGCGCAGATTGCCCACGCGCACGAGGTCACGGAACTCATCAAGGTCAAGAGCATCACGTCCGACGAGATCGAGCTGAACGCGGCGCTGGACGCGCACGGCATCCGCGCCATCGAGACGGACCTCGCGGAACTCATCGTGCAGCTGTCGAACGACACGCCCAGCCACATCCTGGTGCCGGCCATCCACCGCAACCGCGCCGAGATCCAGGCGCTGTTCAACGCGCAATTGGGCGAACCCGAGCCGCTGACGGACGAGCCGGCCGTGCTGGCTGCTGCGGCGCGGCGCTACCTGCGCCAGAAGTTCCTGACCACGAAGATGGCCGTGTCCGGCGCCAACTTCGCCGTCGCGGAGACGGGAACCGTGTGCGTGGTGGAGTCCGAGGGCAACGGGCGCATGTGCGTCACGCTGCCGGAGGTGCTGGTCAGCATCATGGGGATCGAGAAGGTGCTGGGAACGTGGGAGGACATCTCCGTGTTCATGGAGCTGCTGCCGCGCTCCAGCACCGCCGAGCGCATGAACCCGTACACGTCCTTCTGGAGCGGCGTGACGCCCGTCGACGGCCCGCAGGAGTTCCACCTGATCCTGCTCGACAACGGCCGCACCGACGTCCTGGCCGACGAGGTGGGTCGGCAGACGCTGCGCTGTATCCGCTGCTCGGCGTGCCTGAACGTGTGCCCGGTGTACGAGCGCGCGGGCGGGCACGCATACGGCAGCGTGTACCCCGGCCCCATCGGCGCGATCCTCACACCGCAGCTGCTGGACATGGCCGACAAGAACGCGAACACGCTGCCGGGCGCGTCGAGCCTGTGCGGCGCGTGCTACGACGCGTGCCCGGTACGGATCAACATCCCGCAGGTGCTGATCTACCTGCGCGGCGAGGCGAATGAGGACAAGGGCGTGACGCTGGAATCCCTCGCCATGCAGGGCATGCGCTACGCCATGAGCGAGGGCTGGCGCTTTGAGGGCGCGGTGAAACTCGCCCGGCTGGGACAGGGACCGCTGGTGCACGGCGGGCAGATCACGGCGTTGCCGGGCCTGCTGGGCGGCTGGACCCAGAGCCGCGACCTGAACGCCTTCCCGGCGCAGAGTTTCCGGGAGTGGTGGAGGAAACGGGACGCGAAGGGCGGACTGCCGGAGGACAGCGCGTGAGCGGCGCCGAGGCCCGGCTGGAGATCCTGACGCGCATCAACCGGGCCACGGCCGGAGCACAGGCGCCGGACGTTCCCGCGTACCCCCGGGCTGAAGCGCAGCCGCGTGAGGAGGTGCTGCATACCTTCCGGGACCGCATCGAGGATTACCGGGCCGGCTTCGTGCGGGTGGGGCCAGAGGGCGTGCAGGACGCGGTTCTGGCGGCCCTGGCTGGAGCGCGGCGGGTCGTCGTGCCGGGCGGACTGGACGCCACGTGGCTGCCGGACGGCCTGGATCCATTGCGGGACGAGCCGCCCCTGACACACGCCCAGTTGGACGGCGCGGACGCCGTGGTCACGGGCTGCGCGGTCGCCATCGCGCGGACGGGCACCGTGATCCTCGACCACGGGCCGGGGCAGGGCCGCCGCGCGCTGACGCTGGTGCCGGACATCCACGTGTGCGTGATCCACGCGGATCAGGTCGTGCCGGACGTGCACGACGGGGTGCAGGCCGTCGCGGCGGCCGTGCGCGCCGGGCGGCCCCTGACGTGGCTCAGCGGCGGCAGCGCCACCAGCGACATCGAACTCGTGCGTGTGGAGGGCGTTCACGGCCCGCGCACGCTGCGCGTGATCGTGGTGGACGGCGCCGGGCCCTGAATTCTGGCGGGCCGGCTCAGTTCACGTGGTCCCGCCGGTCACTGCACTCCGCGCACATCACCCGGTAGAGCCGCGCCGCCTGCTCCCGGCGCAGGGGACCGTCGGCCGGATCGAGCGCCAGGGCACGGTACACGCTCCGCACCGCCACCCTCACTTCCGGAGGCGCACGGTGCAGAAGGTCCGCCACCTCGCCGTCGGACAGACCCGCGGCGTGCAGCGCCCACACGTCCCGGTAATGCCCGGCGACGCGGTGCGTGAGGGGCAGCCGGTCCGTGACCCAGACGGACGTGGTGGAGGGATCGGTACGGGGCGCGGGCATTCGGGAGCCTCCATGGCAGTGAGGTGGGGTGCCGATGCCCGGAGTGTGCCATCCCGACCGTGATCGGGGCGTGATCGCCGGGGCTGCCGGCGTTCCCGTGCGGACGGCATGGCCGGATAGCAGGCCGGCGCCGGCAGCGGGACCAATTTCCGCGTGCTTATCGTCACTCTCCTTGTGGTAAGTAGAGCGCCTTCGGGTGCTTACTTCCGCCCGGTGGGTGATGGTCCTACAGTGGGCAGCATGAACCTGACGGGCAACACCATCCTGATCACCGGCGGCAACTCGGGCATCGGCCAGGGCCTTGCGGCGGCGTTCCACGCGCTGGGCAACCGCGTGATCATCACCGGGCGGCGGCAGGACACGCTGGACGCGACCGTCGCGGCACATCCCGGAATGACGGCCGTGGTGCTCGACGTGGCCGACGCGGACGCCGTCCAGCGCGTCGCCGCGCAGCTGGTCCGCGACCACCCGGACCTGAACGCCGTGATCCACAACGCGGGCATCATGAGCGAGGAGGACGTGAAGGCCGGTGCGGTCGACGCGGCCGAGGCGCACGTTGCCACGAACCTGCTCGGCCCGATCCGCCTGAACGCGGCGCTGCTGCCGCACCTGCTGGCCCAGCCCCGCGCGACGGTCATGACGGTCACGTCCGGCCTGGCCTTCGTGCCGCTGGCCCTGAACCCCACGTACAGCGCCACCAAGGCCGCCATCCACTCGTACACGCAGTCGCTGCGCTACCAGCTGGCCGACACGGCCGTGCAGGTCATCGAACTGGCGCCGCCGTATGTCCGCACCGGCTTGCAGGGCGAGCGGCAGGCGACCGACCCGAACGCCATGCCGCTGGACGAGTTCGTCGCGGAAGTCATGCAGATCCTGCAGGACCAGCCGGACGTGACCGAGGTGCTCGTGCAGCGTGTGCATGCCCAGCGCTACGCGGAACGCAGCGGCCAGTACGACGCGTTCTTCCAGCGCATGAACGACATGCTGCGGGCCGCCCGGCACGGCTGAGGCTCCCTGAGGGCCGGCCGCACCCACGCGCGGTGCGCTGCGTCACCAGCGGCACCCACCACCATTTCGGCTCAAGTTGTCCGACATTCAGGGCGAGAGGTAAAGACGGGATGACAGCGGGCTAACGCCTGTCCTGTCGAACGAGCGGTGCCCACTAAGAAATTGCGCTTCGACGAGAGCCGATCCATGGCCCCGCCCATCCGATCACGGCACCCCGGGGGCCCAATCTAGGCAGCCGCCGGGCGCCGGAGGTCATCCATCGGGTGGATGTGGGCGACCTCACAGACTGGAATCCTAAGTGAGTGAACACTCACTTACATGGCGCGGCCCCGGCAGATCACCGACGAACAGATCGTGAACGCAGCGCGCGACGCCTTTCTGGAGCAGGGGTTCGGCGCGACCACGGCCGAGATCGCGCGGCGGGCGGGAGTGTCGGAGGGCACGCTGTTCAAGCGCTATGCCCGCAAGGAGGAACTGTTCGAGGCGGCGGTGGGGCTGCGCGAGTACGGCCGGTGGCGGGACGATCTCGTCGGGCGGGCCGGACAGGGCGACGTGCGGCGCAACCTGGAGGACGCCGCGCTGGCCTTCCTGACGGAGTCGAGTTCGGTGGTGCCGCGGCTGATGGCGGTGTTCTCACGCGGGCACGATCCCAGCCACAACCCGCTGCTGGGCCGGCTCGACGATCCGGTGCGGCGCGACGCGGAGGCCCTGGCGGCGTACCTGCGCGCAGAGACGGCGCTGGGCCGCCTGCGCCCGCTGGACGTGGACGTCACTGCCCTGACGGTGATGGGCGCGCTGACACACTATGTCCACCGGGAGCACATGATGCCGCCGCAGGGCCGCGAGGCGATCGATGCCGGGCGGCTGGTGCGCGGCCTGTTCGACGTGTTGTGGCCGGGCCTGTCGCCGTGAGCTGCGGCGCCGAAGTAAGTAAGTGATCACTCGATTATTCGACGTCCGACATTCGCGCGCTGCTGGCCGCTCCACCCGAGGTACTGCAATGCTCCATTCCGTCCGTTTCACGCACGTCCTGCTGCTGACCGCCCTGCTGGTGGGCGGGGCGACAGCCCAGACGACCGCGCCGCCCCCGTCCGCCAGCGCGCCCGCCGGGGCCGACAGTCCGTCCACGGTGCTCACGGCGCTGCGCTCGGCGCCCGACTGGCGCTCGGCTGACCTGACGTACCGCGCCGCGCAGCTGACACTGGACAGCGCCCGCACCCGCGCGGGCCTGAGCGTCAGCGCCGGCGCGACCGGCAGCCTGACGAAGATCCCGTGGGACACCGGGACGTGGAACGGCGCGGCCACGGTCACCCTCAGCGCCGGGTGGAGCGTGCTGCCGTGGTCTGCCGCACAGGAGGGCGTGCGCAGCGCGCAGCGCGCCCTGGACAGCGCGGCGGTCACGCTGCGTACCGCCCGCGCCACCCTGACGGTGCAGGCGCTCCAGGCCTACGCGGCGGCCCGCAGCGCGGCGGCCCAGCAGGACCTCACGGCCGCCCAGGTGGCGCTGGCGACCCGTCAGCTCGTGGTGGCGCAGGACCGCCGCGCGCAGGGCGTGATCGCCGCCGAGGGTGAACTCGCCGCGCAGGCCGCGCTGGAACAGGCGCAGGTGGCCCAGACCCGCGCGGCGCACGCGGCGGCGCAGGCGGCCCGGTCGCTGGCCCGGCTGCTGGGCCGCCCGGTCACGCTGCCCACGACCTCCGCCGCCTACGCCGCGCTGCCCACCGTGTCCATCACCGGCACGCTGGACGAGCGGATCGCCCGCGCGCTGCGGAGCCGGCCCGAGGTGGCCCGCGCCCGCGCCGCGCTGGAGGACGCGCGGGCCGGCGTGCAGGCTGCACAGCTCGACGCCTCGCTGCCGGACGTAACGGCCAGCGCGGTCTACGGGCAGCTGTCGGATGCGCAGGGCAACCCCGGCAAGACCGTGAGCGGCAGCGTGAACCTGAAGGCTGGCACCGTAGGCGTTCAGGCCAGCGTGCCCGTCCGCGACACCAGCGCGGTTCCCAGCGGCCTGTCCCTGTCACTGAACGCCACGATTCCGCTGCTGGGCAGCGCCGCCGGCACCGTCCTGCAGCAGGCGCAACTGGGGCTGGCACAGGCGCAGCTCGCCCTGGACAGCGCGTCACAGGCCGTGGACCTCGACGTCCGGACCCGTTCCGAGGCGCTGGAGGACGAGCAGGCCGCCCTGACGGCGGCCCAGACCGCCCGCGCGCAGGCCCAGGCGGCGCTGGACTCCACCCGCGCCCGCGTGGACGCCGGACTTGCCACCACGCTCGAGCTGGGCCAGGCCGACCTGGCCCTGCAACAGGCCGCGCAGGCCCTGGCCGCCCAGCAGGACGCCGTCACGCTCGCCGCGCTGCAACTCGCGCTCGCCACGACCGACCTCGACTCCACGCTCCTGCCCACCGGAGGCACGCCATGATCCGCACCCTGACCCGACCGACCCTGCTGCTCCTGCTCGCCACGGCCACGGGCGCCGCCGCCCAGACGACCCCCGCGCAGGCGACCCCGCTGACGCTGGCGGGCGCGGTCACGCGCGCCCTGGCGAGCGGCGCGGATATCACGACCGCCCGCGCGAACCTCCAGAAGGCCCAGGCGGCGCTGCGCGCGGCGCGCACGGACCCCACCAGCCCCATCACCACCCTCACGCAGGCCGAGCAGGACGCCGCCGCGCAGGCCGCGACGCTGGAGGCCACCAAGTTCAGCGTGACGCAGACGGTGGTCACGCAGTACACCGCGGCCTACGAGACCGCGCAGCGGATCGCGCTGAGCACCGCGCAGGTCGCGCTGGACGACCGGCAGCTGAAGATCGCGCAGGCCCGCCTCGCCGCGCGGGTCGCCACGGCCCTCGACGTGAGCCGCGCGCAGACCACGCTGAACACGGACCGCCAGGACCTCGCGGACGCGCAGGCACAGCAGCCGGTGCTGGAAGCGCAGCTCGCGCGCAGCCTGAACCTACCGGCCGGCACCGACCTGACCCTGAGCGCGCCGCCCGCACCGCCCAAACTGAGTGTGACGCTCGCGGCGCTCCAAGGGGGCCTGGCCACACGCCTGCCCACGCTGGTGCAGGCGGCGAACGGCGCGGCCTTTGCGGCCCTGCAGGTGAAACTCGCAGACAACGACTACACGCCCGCCCGCACGCTGGAGGACGCCCGCACCGCCCTGGCGAACGCACAGCGCAGCGCAGACGACGCCGGGCGCGCGACCCTGACGCAGCTGCGCGACGCCTACCGCGCCGTGCAGGACGCGCAGCAGCGGGTGGGCATCGCGGCCGAGTCGCGGGCGAACGCACAGACCAGCCTGACGAACGCGCAGGCCAAACTGCGCGCGGGCACGGCCGCCGCCGTGGACGTGCAGGCCGCGCAGGTGCAGGCGCAGCAGGCGGCGCTGGGCGTGACCCAGGCACAGGACGGCGTGTGGAAGGCCCTGGCCGCGCTGAGCGCCGCGTCCGGGACGGACGTGACGGGGCTCGTGAAATGAGGACGCCCCGTCCGCTGGTGGCCGGCGTGCTGCTCGTGGGCGCCCTGCTCGCGGGCTGCGCGCCGCGCGGGAAGGAGGCGGCCGCAGCGAACAACCTCGACGCCGCACCCGCCAAGACCACCACGCTGGAGGTCGCCGCCGTGACCGGCCAGATGGGCACGCTGGGCGTACAGCGCAGCGTCGCCGCGACCATCGAGGCGCAGCGGGACTCGCAGGTCGCCGCCAAGACCGGCAGCACGGTGCAGGCCGTGCCGGTGGACGAGGGCGAGCGCGTCAGCGCCGGGCAGGTCGTGGTGCAGCTCGACGACACGCAGGCCCGCCAGGCCCTGCAGAACGCGCGGCTGCAACTCCAGCAGGCGCAGATCACGCTGGACCAGACGCGCACGACCACCGGGCAGGCCACCTCGGCGCTCCAGGCGTCCGTGACGTCGGCGCAGGCGGCGCTGGCCCAGGCGCAGAGCGGCGCGCGCAGCGCCGAGTCGCTGTATGCGCTGGGCGGCATCAGCCTCGCGGACGTGCAGGCGGCCCGCGCGCAGCTCGCTCAGGCGCAGAGCACGCTGGCACAGGCCCGCAACTCCCTGGCCCAGAACGGCCGCAGCGCGCAGGGCAGCGTGCCGCTCCAGCAGGCGAACCTCCAGACCGCGCAGGCGGCCGTGTCGCAGGCCGAGGAGAACCTCGCCCGCACCGCCGTGCGCGCCCCCTTTGCGGGCACCGTCGCGTCCGTCGCAGTGCAGGTCGGCGAGTTCGCCGCACAGGGCTCGGCCGTGTTCCGGCTGGTCGATCCCGGGTCCATCCGAGCGACCTTCAGCGTGCCCAGCGGGGACGCCGCGGCGCTGCAGGACGGCGCCCGCGTGAACCTGGGCTACGGCGGCGTGAACTACGTGGCGGTGGTGACGGGCTCGCCGGGCATTGCGGGCAGCAACCGCCTGGTGCCGATCACGGCGCGCGTGCAGGGCGGCGAAGCCCTGCCGGTGGGCGCGGCCGCGCAGGTGCGCTACCGCACCACCCTGGGCCGCGGCGTGCTGCTCCCCAGCGGCGCGGTGCAGGTCGAGGGCGGGCAGAACACCGTGTATGTCGTTACGGCAGGCCGGGCGGTGCAGACGCCGGTCACCGTGATCGCCGAGAGCGGCGGGCGGGTGGCCGTGAGCGGAATCGAAGCGGGCGCGCGCGTGATCACGCCGGTGCCGGCCAGCCTTCAGGACGGCGCGGCGGTGAAGGTCGCGGCGGCGGGCACACCATGAGCACGCACGACACCGAGGAATTCCGCTCGCACCCCGGCGCGACCCTGCCGGACGGCACGCCGGAACCGGCCGTCCATCCGCTGGTGCGCTTCAGCGTGCGCAATTACGTGTTCTCCATCGGGATCTTCGTGATGCTGGTGCTGGCCGGGCTGGTCACGACCTTCCGGCTGGGCGTGGAACTCCTGCCGAACTTCGAGGTGCCGGTGCTGGCCGTCAGCACCGCGTACCCCGGCGCGAACCCGGATCAGGTGGACCGCGAGGTCAGCCGCAAGATCGAGGACGCCGTGAGCACGCTGGCCGGGGTGACCGACATCAACACCACGTCGGTCAGCAACCAGTCGGCGGTCGTGATCACATTTAATGACGGCACCGACGTGGACTCGGCGGCGAACTCGGTGTCGCAGGCGGTCGCCGCGATCCGTGGGGCGCTGCCGGACGGGAGCGAGGCGCCGGTCGTGCAGAAGTTCGACCCGAACGCCACCCCGATCCTGACGCTGGCCCTGCTGGGCGCCGGCGCGCCGCCGGACGAGGTGACCACCTACGCCGAGGACGTGCTGGTGCCGCGCCTGGAGCGCGTGGACGGCGTGGCGGACGTCAGCGTGAGCGGCGGCCCGGCCCGCAAGGTGCAGGTGCTGCTCGATCCGTCGCGGCTCCAGGCGTACAACCTGACCCCGGCGCGGATCACGCAGGCGATCGGCGCGAGCGCGCTGGACCTGCCGGCCGGCACGGTCGCGCAGGGCGGCGTGCAGACGCAGTTCTCGACCCGCAACACGCCCCGCAGCGCGGCGGACGTCGCGCGGATCACGGTGGACACCCAGACGGGCGTGCAGGTCTCGGACGTGGCCAGCGTGCGCGACGGCGCGGCCGAGGCGACCAGCCTGGCGCGCGTGAACGGGCAGCCGGCGGTGCTGCTGAGCGTCCGCAAGGGCAGCGGCACGAACTCGGTGCGGGTCACGGACGCCGTGCGCGAGGCCATGCAGGCCCAGCCGCTCCCGAAGGGCTACTCGATCACCCTGGCGAGCGACACCACCCGCGAGACGCGCGCGACCGTCAAGGACACCTTCAAGGAGTTCCTGATCGCCATCGCGGCGGTGGGCGTGATCGTGCTGCTGTTCCTGGGCCGCCTGGACACGGTGTTCGCGGTGATCCTGGCGATCCCGATCTCGATCAGCGCCGCGCCGCTGCTGTTCGGCGTCACGGGCTTCACCTTCAACATCATCTCGCTGCTGGCGATCATCGTGGCGATCGGCATCGTGGTGGACGACTCGATCGTGGTCGCGGAGAACGTGCAGCGCTACCGCGCGCTGGGCTACTCGCGGCTGCGCAGCGTGCTGCTGGGCGGCAGCGAGGTCTTCTCGGCTGTGACCGCCGCGAGCTTCTCGCTGCTGGCCGTGCTGATTCCGCTCAGCCTGATGCCGGGCATCCTGGGCCAGTTCTTCAGCCAGTTCGGGCTGGGCATCGCGGCGGCCATCGTGCTGTCGTGGCTGGAGAGCCTGCTGTTCCTGACGGTGCGCATGGCGTACACCCGTGACCTGGAGCCCGTCACGTGGGCAGACGTCCCGCGCGTGATCCGGCGCTTCCCGGCGCTGCTGCGGGGCGCCCTGGTGGGCGTGAAGACGGTGAAGGGCGTGGCGTGGCTGGCCGCGACCGGCGCGCTGGTCAGCGTGCTCCTCACGCGCGTGCCGCTGCCGGTGCCCGTCGCCGTCCTGATCGCGGTGGTCACGGCGCCGCTGGTGCTGGCCGCCCTGCGCTACGTCATCACCAGCGTGGTCGCGGTGCTGGAGGCGGTCACGGACACGCTGCACGGCATCACCAACCGGGCCGTGCAGGCGGTCGCGCGGGCCTACGCCCGGGGGCTGAGCCGCGCCCTGGCCCGCCCGTGGGCCGTGATGGTCGTGGCGCTGGCGTTCCTGCTGAGCGCGCCGCTCGCGCTGCGCGGTGTGGGCTTCGCGTTCACGCCCAAGAGCGACAGCGGGATCGTGACAGTGGACCTGAGCCTACCGGTGGGCACGGATCTGGACGCCACCAACCGCCTGACCCGCCGCCTGGAGGACGCGCTGCTCGCCAGGCCCGAGGTGCGCCTGCTGGAGACCAGCGTCGGCGCGAGCGGGCAGATCGGCGGCGCCAACGCCAACGAGAGCGGCCTGACCGCCACCCTGGTGAACAAAGGCGAGCGGGCGCCCATTGATGAGCTGATCGCGGAGTACACCCGCGACCTCACGCCACTGGTGGCTGGCGTGCCCGGCGCGGAGCTGCGGGTGGGCACGCAGCAGCAGGGCCCGGCCGGCAACTCGGACATCTCGCTGGCGCTGGCCGCGCCGAACCAGGCGGTGCTGCTGGAACGCAACCGCCAGATCGTGCAGCTGCTGTCGCGCGACCCGAAGCTGCGGACCGTGGAGAGCAGCCTGAGCGCCACCCGGCAGGAACGCACCTTCGTGCCGGACGCCACGAAACTCGCCGGCACCGGCCTGAGCGCCAACGACGTGGCCCAGGCGCTGCGCACCTACAACGACGGCACCACCGCAGGCAGCGTGCGCGACGGCGACCGCAGCATCGACATCGTGGTCCGGCTTGACCCCTCGCGCATCGCGGACGAGCAGAGCCTGCTGTCGCAGACGGTGTACTCGCCGGCGCTGAACGCCAACCTCAGCCTGGGGCAGCTCGGCAGTTTCAGCGTGTCGCAGGCGCCGGCCACCCTGACCCGCCTGAACAAGGCCTACACCGCCACCCTGAACATCAACGTGGTCAGGGGCGGCCCCAACGCCTTCGCGTACCAGCGCGAACTGATCCAGCGCGTGCAGGACGCCGGGCTGCTCCAGGGCGGCGTGACCCTGGGCAACGCCAGCGCCTTTGGCAGCGCCGGCCTGACCAGCGACCTGGTGTTCTACGGCCCGGTGCTGATGGTGGTCGCGGTGCTGCTCACGTACCTGGTGCTGGGCAGCCAGTTCAACTCGTTCCGCTACCCCATCTACCTCCTGCTGCCCATTCCGCTCGCGATCGTGGGCGCGCTGTGGACGCTGCACCTGTTCGGCGTGAACCTCGACGTGATCACCGTGCTCGGCATGGTGATCCTGCTGGGCCTGTCCACCAAGAACTCGATCCTGTACCTGGAGTTCGTGACCGAGCGCGCCCGCACGCTGCCGCTGCGTGAGGCGCTGCTGGAGGCGGCCGAGCTGCGCTTCCGCCCGATCCTGATGACCACCCTGACGGTGCTGGTGATCTCGATTCCGCTGATCCTGGGGCAGGGCGACGGCGCGGAGTTCCGGCGGGGCCTGGGCATCGTGATCCTGGGCGGCGTGATCACCTCCACCCTGCTGACCTTCTTCGTGGTGCCCAGCGTGTTCTGGCAGTTCGAGCGCCGGCGCGTGAAGCCCGAGCCGCAGCCCCCCGCGCCGGCGGGCACGCTCGCGCCGGGCGACTGACCGCCGCCGGCTTCCTCGGCCCCGACTCTGGGAAGGTCACCCCTCCGGATCGGGGGCGAGTGCTGTGGGCGACCGGGGCGCATCCGCATTCCGGCCTATTCCGCAACACTCCAATCCCTGATACAGTTCCACACCGAAAATACTTTCATACTTGAGGGTATTGAGGAGGTGGAAGTAACCCGACCATGACGACCCCCGCTCCCCCTGCCCCGGACGCTGCCACCGTCGCCGCCCAGCGCCTGGGCCGTCAGATGAAGCAGCTGCACCGCTACGTGTCCAGCCACATGATGAAGGCCATGCAGGACCAGCTCCAGGGCGACGACCTGAGCTTCAGCCAGGTGACCGCGCTGCACCAGCTGCGCGCCCACGCCGCCCTCAGCATCGGCGGCCTGGCCGACCTGACCGGCCTGAGCCTGCCCGCCGCCAGCCACCTGACCGACCGCCTGGTGCAGCGCGGCCTGGCCGAGCGCCGCGAGAACCCGGACGACCGCCGCGCCAAGACCCTGGCCCTGACGCCCGCCGGCCACACCTTCCTGGACGACATGGACCGCCGCATCAACGAGACGTACCAGCAGGTCTTCGCGCGGGTCGGCCACGCCCTGATCGAGGCCGCCGCCGACAACCTCGAGGCCGTGCTGACCGAGCTGCGCGCCCAGGACCCCGCTCCGCCACCCGGCTGCCTCGCCGCCCCCACGCTCCCCCCGGAGGAGACCGCATGACCCAGTCCGCTTCCCAGGTGGCCCCCGAGGGCCGCATCAACTACGCCGAGGTGCTGGACTTCCCCACCAAGCGGATCATCCTGATCGGCACGCTGCTGGGCCTGTTCCTCGCGGCGCTCGACCAGACCATCGTCAGCACGGCCCTGCCGCGCATCACCCGCGACCTCGACGGCCTGTCGCTGTACTCGTGGGTCACGACCGCGTACCTGCTCGCCAGCACGTCCATGGTGCCGATCTACGGCAAGCTCTCGGACATCTACGGCCGCAAACCGGTGCTGCTGTTCGGCATCGTGGTGTTCCTGCTGGGCTCCGCGCTGTGCGGCATGGCCGGCGAGCCCTTCCTGAACGGTCTGTTTGGCAGCGGCATGATGCAGCTCGTGGTGTTCCGCGGCCTCCAGGGCTTCGGCGCCGCAGCGCTGACCAGCGTGGCGTTCGCGATCATCGCGGACATCTTCGCGCCGGCCGAACGCGGCCGCTACCAGGGGCTGTTCGGCGCGGTCTTCGGTCTGAGCAGCGTGATCGGGCCGCTGCTGGGCGGCTTCCTGACCGACCACGTGTCGTGGCGCTGGGTGTTCTACGTGAATCTGCCCATCGGCCTGGTCGCGCTGGCATTCATCTTCTCGAAGATGCCCCGGCTGGCCAGCGGCCTGAAGCCCAAGATCGACTACCTGGGCGCGCTGCTGATCATCGTGTTCAGCGTGCCGCTGCTGCTCGCCCTGACCTTCGGTGCGGACGGCAACTACAGCTGGACGAGCCCCACCGTGCTGGGCCTGTTCGCCCTGAGCGCCGTGGCCCTGGGCCTGTTCATCTTCGAGGAGTCCCGCCACGAGAGCCCCATCCTGCCCCTGACGCTGTTCCGCAATCCCACGTTCGCGTGGGGCGTGCTGGCGCGCTTCTTCATCGGCGCGGCGTTCCTGGGCGCCATCCTGTTCCTGAGCCTGTACCTCGTGAACGTGCAGGGCGTGTCGGCCACCAAGGCGGGCACCGCCACCATCCCGCTCACGCTGGGCCTGATCGTCGGCGCGATCGGCAGCGGGCAGCTCGCGTCGCGCCTCGGGTACTACAAGATCATGATCCTGGTCGGCCTGTGCCTGATGATGGGCGGCTTCGGCCTGCTGAGCACCCTGAATGCCGACACGCCCTACGCGCAGGTCGTGCTGTTCATGGTCGTGCTGGGTCTGGGTCTGGGGCCGGCCCTGCCGCTGTTCAACCTCGCCATCCAGAACGCCGTGAAGCCGTGGGAGATCGGCGTGGCCACCAGCAGCGGACAGTTCTTCCAGCAGTTCGGCAGCGTGATCGGCACCGCCGTCTTCGGCGCGATCCTCACCGCCATGCTGCCCTCGCAGATCAACACGCAGCTCGCGCCCGTCAAGGCCGACGCCTCGCCCGCCACGCGCACGCAGCTCGACCAGCTCAGCAGCGCCGGCAGCGGTAGCCGTAGCCCCCAGGCCACCTTCGACGTCGCCGCCGTGAAGGCCAGTTCCGCCGCCGGCATCACCAAGGGCTTTGACGGCGCGCTCGCGGCCGTGACGGGCGCCGTGAACTCCGGCAGCATCGCGGCCATCCAGGGCGTCGCGGCCAGCCCGCAGATTCCGGCAGAACTCGCCACGCAGCTCAAGAACATTCCCGCGCAGGCGCTCAGTACGCCTGAGGGCCGCGCCGGGGTGCTGTCGGGCATCACGAAGGGCCTGGACAGCGCGAAGGCCCAGACGATCAGCGAGACGAACTCGACGCTCGACAAGGTCGCCCGCGCCATCAAGGTCGCGTTCGCCACTACCATCAGCCGCATCTACCTCGTTAGCATCGGCGTGGCGCTGCTGGCGCTGCTCGCGGCCCTGCCCATGCCGAACCTGCGCCTGCCCCGCAAGGGCGAGCACCCCGACGGCGAGCCCGGCGGCCTGGCGGCCCTGGAAGGCTGAGCCCTCCCGCTTCTCCCGAGAAAGCAGAAAGCGCGGCCCGGACGCACTGTCCGGGCCGCGTTCCCGTGTGCGCGGGACGGGGCATGCATCATCGTGCGGTCGCGTCGGGTGGCCTAGACTCCGGGAGATGAAGGCCCGCCGCACTGCCACGCCGCCCCCATACCGCTGGGTGCTGGCGCTGCTGACGGTTCTGGCGTCCTTCGCGTTCCTGGCGCGGCAGCCGGAACCGGGAACGCCGACCGGCACCGGGCTGACCCGCATGGCCGCGATGCCGGACATGCCGGCCGACCACGCCGAGCGTGCGGCGACGCCCTGCCCGCACAGCGGTTCCTCCACGACGGCCGAGACCACCTCCCCCACCACCCGGGAGGACGCCCGCGGACACGCGGTCCCCCTGACCACCGCCGCACCGAACGCACCCCCGACCGCGCACGACCACAGCGCCCACTGTCCGTTCTGCTTCACGGCCGCCTTCGCGCTGTTGGCCGTGGGGGTCGCGCTGCCCGCGGCGGCCACAGCCCGCACGGTGCGGGGCGACCCGGCGTACACGCATCCCGCGCTGCTGGTGCTGGGGCTCGCGCAGGCGCGGGCTCCGCCGCTGGACTGAGCTCGGCCACTCGCGGCCCCACGCAACGCTGTTCCCGCGTCACGCCACGCATGGTCGGGGGTTTCCGTTCCACATGGCCGTCTGGCGAAGCGCCGGGCTGTGTTCCCTCAACCCATCCAGCCAGGAGATCCATGATTCCGTTCAAACCGCTGCTCGCCCTGTTTGCCGCCGCCCTCATCAGCGTCGCGGCCGCGCACGCCACCGTCCGCACCGAGGCCGGCACGGCCGAGTCCGCCGCCGGGAAGTCCGAGACGTACCGCCTGAACGTCCCCACCGAGAAGGACGTCGCCACCACCGAGATCCGCGTGGTGGTCCCGGCGGGCGTCGCCGTCAGCCGGTTCCAGGTCACGCCCGGCTTCACCCGCACCGTCACCCGCAACGCCGACGGCCTCGTGACCGAGGTGGTGTGGAAGGGCAGCGTGGCGCCCATGGAGTATGTCCGCTTCTTCTTCCAGGCCACCAACCCAGCTATGCCCGGCGAACTCGTGTGGAAGGTCTACCAGACCTACGAGGACGGCACGGTCGTCGCGTGGGACGACACCGATCCCGCCAAGACCCCGGCGTCGCACACCACCGTCAAGTAAGCACCCGGGCCGGGCGGCGACCCGTTCGCCCGGCCCCCGGAGGTTCCCATGAAATCGATCCTGTCCCTGCTGAGCGCCCTGCTGCTCTCGACGGCCCTGGCGCACACGGAAGTGACCGCCATGACGCCCACCGCGAACGCCACCGTCAGCGCTCCAAAAATGGTGACCCTGACCCTGAGCGAACCCGTGAACCTGCGCTTCTGCACCTTCCGTGTGATGGCCGTTCCGGCCGGCAAGACGGCCGCGCAGGCGTCCGAACTGGCGCTCACCGCGAAGGCTGGTGCCGCCGGACTGGTGAACCTGCCGGCGCGCTCCACCGGCATGGCCGCCACGGTCCGCATTCCCCTCAAGGCGACCGTGGCGCCCGGCCAGTACGTGGTGGCGTGGAAACTGCTGTCCGACGACGGGCACCCCGTCACCGGCTTCAACGCCTTCACCGTGAAGTAGCGCCGTGACCGCGATCCTCACGGCGCTGGGCTACGCGGGACTGACCCTGCTGCTGGGCAGCGCCCTGGCCCGCCGCTGGCTCACGCCGGGCCGGCCGGGCGTGGGGCCGGGTTTTGCCGGGCTGGCCCTGCTGCTGCTCGCGTGGGGCGGGCAGGTGGCCGTCACGCTGTCCACCCTGGGCATGACTGGCATGGCTGACGTGCTCGACTACGTCACGACCACGGCGACCGGGCGGGCCATGCTGACCGGGCTGCTGGGCGCCACCCTGCTGCTGGCGGTGGAGGTGGCCGCGTGGCCCGCCCTGCTGGCCGCCGGGATGGCGGGCGTGACGCTGTGGGGCGTGGCGGGCATCGGGCACGGCGAGGGCCACGGCGCGTGGGTCCGCGCCCTGCACGCCGTCCACGCCGGGGCGATGACCGTGTGGCTGGGCGGCGTCCTGGCACTGACCACCGCCCGGCGGCTCCCACCGGATCTCGCGCGCCGCTTCACGCCCGCCGCGCTGGGCAGCGTGATCACGCTGGCAGTCACCGGCCTGCTGATGGCCACCGAGCACCTCACGGCCCTGCGTGAGTGGGTGGACACGCCCTACGGCCGGGCGCTGCTGCTGAAACTGGCGCTGGTCGCCGCGGCCCTGCTGGCGGCGATCCTGGTACGCCACGCCTTCGCCCGGCAGGCGTGGGTACGGCTCGCCCTGTCCCGCGAGGCGCTGGTGCTCGCGGCGGTGCTGGGTGTCACGGGCGTCCTGAGCACAACCGCGCCGCCCGGCGGGCACAGCGAGCACGCTCACGGCAGCGCCTCGGTCACGGTCTCGAAGAGCCGCTCCGTCCCGCGGTGCGCCGATCCGGAGACGCGGCCACACAGAGGCACCGACGCACCGTGCGTCGTGTTGGACCTCAAGCCCCAGGATGCGGCGGGGACACCCCTCCCAGCCGGCGAGCGCGCGCCCACCGGGCGCCTGTAAATCATCGACCTCCTCCCCAGAGGGTTCCTGCCGGCCGTCAGCGCGGCGGCTCCATTCGCGCAGGCCGTACTCCACATCAGGAAGCGCACCCGCGAGTTGTAGTCTGTGACGCTGCACTTCGTCACGACTGGCATCAATAGCCGACCGACCATGAACACGCGCCTCGCCGCAATGGATGCCTTCGAATAGTCATTGACGTGATCCCCGGCCCATGCCCCCCTCTGTGTGGACGGAGCGGGCACGAGCGCCCCTATACTGGCGCGCGTGACGGACGCCCCCGCGCGGCATGCCGCCCTTCCCCGCTGGGTACCGTGGCTCCTCGCGCTCGTTCCAGTCGTGCCGCCGCTGTACCTCGCCGCGCTGGGGGCGCTGGGCGAGTTGCGGCGCCTGCCGCTCACTGCCCGGCGGGTGCTGTTCGTGTTCGCGGCCTGTCAGCTGGTCGCGGCGCTGTTCACGCCACAGCCGCTGCTGTCGGTCGCGCTGGCCGGTGCACGCACGCTGCTGATCCTGGCGATGATCGCCGCCGGCGCGTATCTGCGTGACAGCCGCGCCCTGCGCCCCCTGCTGTGGGGCCAGCTTGTGATCTTTGCCACCGCGTGGCTCTACACGCTGGCCACCCAGGGCTTCGCCGGCGTGCAGGAGCGGCTCGGCCACCCGTACTACTACGTGGTCTCGCTGGGCCTCGTGGCCGTGGTGGCCCTGTGGTTCGTCGTCTTCTGGCGTGGCGGCGGCTGGTGGCGCTGGCCGACCGGCGCGCTGGCCGTGGTGACGCTGCTCGCGGCCGGCAGCCGCGGCCCGATCATCGCGCTCGTCGCCGGCACGCTCGCGGCGTTTGCGTTCCAGCGGGAGCGCCGGCGGGCGTGGGTCCTCCTGCCCGCCGGTGTGCTCGTGGTGCTGGCCGCCGCGACCAGCAGCGCGCACCTGCCATTCAAGCCCCTGAACCGCCTGCTGAATGACCAGACGAGCGGCCGGGAGTACGTGTGGCAGGACGCCATCGAGGGCTGGAAGACCTCACCACTTGGCGGCGTCGGCCCCTACCAGGGCGGACCGTACCTCACCTACCTGTTTAAAGACGGCTGCCAGCTCACGCCCACCCTGGAACGCAACGACATCGGCTGCCCTGCCGCCCTGACCCGCTGGTCGAGCGTGTGGCTGATCGCGCACAACGCGTGGCTGCACTGGCTGCTCGAAAGCGGCGTGATCGGTGTGGCTGGCCTGCTGGCCGTGATGAGCTACGCCCTGTGGCTGGCCACGCGGCAGGGCGATCCCCTGACCCTAGCCATCCTGTACGGCTTCACCGCAATGAACGTGGTGGACGTCGTAATCGCGCTGCCGAGCCAGCATTTTGCCGAGCTGTGGTGGGCGCTGGTGGGCGTGGTGCTCGTGAATTCGGCTCCTGCACCGAACGCCACGCCGGGCTGACCGCACTCACCGGACATTGAGAAACCGCAACCGGAGGCGCTCACCCTCACGGCAGTAAAAGCGCGTGCCCTTCTGGCGGCCGGCTTAGGCCGAGTCGGAGGCGGTCCAGAGGGCACACAGGGCCTGCCAGCGCTCCGTGTTCAGCGAGACGTCCGCCGGCAGAACCACGCCCGCCTGCGCCCGGAGACCGCTCTTCACGTCGGGTCGGCGGCGCCGCGCCAGCTCATAGACGCTTTTTCGACCGGTGCCCACGTGCAGAACAGGCTCCTGGATGACGCGGGCATGGCGAATGACATCCGCCAGCAGGGGCGCCAGCACGTCCACGTAGTCCTGGCTGGTGTACATGTCGGTGAAGGCGACCGGGTACGCGAAATCGCGCGGACGGAAACTGGTGCGAATGATCAGATGCTCCCGCGCCGAGCGTGCGGCTTCCTCGGCGACGAGTTTCGTCAGGGCGTAGTGGTTCGCGACTGGGCCGGGGGTGTCGCCCTCCCTGTAGCCGCCCATCTCGCCGCTGAAGACGTAGTCGGTGCTGATGTGCACCAGTTTGGCGTTCACGGCCGTGGTCGCCGCCGCCACGTGCCGGGTGCCGCTGACGTTCACGGCCCAGCACGCCGCGCGCTCGGTCTCGGCGCGGGTCACGTCGGTGTAGGCGGCGGCATGCACGATCACCTCCGGCGTCACCTCGCGGACGACCGACAGCACCTGCGCGGCTTCAGTGACGTCCAGTTCCTGCGAGGTCGGGGCCACCACCTCCGGCATCAGCCGGCGCAGCTCACGGCCGAGCCGACCGCTGCCGCCAGTCAGCAGGACAGTCACCCCCGGTCCTCCATCCACAGGTCATCACCGAAGTAGTTCCAGGGCAGGCGGCCCTCGTCGGGATCCGCAGCGTCGAACTGCGCGTCAGCGGCGTACAGCAGGGTGGCCCCTGCGCTCCCGGCCCGGTACCCGTGGGCGACCCCGCTGGGAATATGCAGGAGGCTGGGCTGTTCGGCGCTGAGCAGGAAGGGGCGCCTCGAGCCCACGGTCGGGCTGTCGGCGCGGCAGTCGACGAGCCACACGCCCAGCTGGCCGCTCAGCACGCACCACAGTTCATTCTGTGGCCGCAGGTGGATATGAAAGGCATTCAACCGGCCCGGTGCCGCCCACGACACGCTCAGTTGCCGGGTATGCATGGTGGTGGGAAGGTCCTGCCCCTCCCCTCCGGTCAGGCGGAGCACCTCCATGAACGCTCCGTTCTCACCACGGCGCTTGTTCAGGTCCCGCTGCCACACGCCGGCGATACATGGGGCCACCGGATACTTCTGGAACGTCAGGTCACGGGCGTACGCCGCGGCCAGACGCACCGGTCGGTCGCCCGTCACGCGGTTCCGTCCGATTCGGCGCCAAGCCTAAGCAGGTACGCGCCGTACCGGTTGTTAGCGTACGTCCGAGCGAGCGCCAGCAGTTCGGCGGAGGTGATCCACCCCTGACGCCACGCGGTCTCCTCTGGGGACGCTACCTGGATCCCCTGACGGTGCTCGATCGTCCGGATGAAGAGCCCGGCTTCCAGCAGGCTTTCGTGGGTACCGGCGTCGAGCCACGCGAAGCCGCGGCGCATCACCTGGACGTCGAGCAGTTCATCGCGCAGATATGCACGGTTGATGTCGGTGATCTCCAGCTCACCGCGTGCAGAGGGACGGATGGAACGGGCGATCTCCACGACCCGATCATCATAGAAGTACAGGCCCGTCACCGCATAGGTGGAGAGCGGCTTTGGGGGCTTCTCCTCGATGCCCTGGACGCGTCCGCTCGCGTCGAAGCTCACCACCCCGTACCGCTGGGGATCGCTGACTTGATAGGCGAACACCGTCGCCCCCTCACGGCGCCGACTCGCCACGCGCAGCAGTTCAGGCAATGACTCCCCGTAGAACACGTTGTCCCCAAGGACGAGCGCACACGGCCGCCGCTCGAGGAAATCCTCCGCGATCAACAGCGCCTGGGCGATGCCCTCTGGACGAGGCTGGACCGCGTAACAGAAATGCACCCCCCACCGGGAGCCGTCGCCCAGCAGTTGCTCAAAGCGCGGCAGGTCCGCTGGCGTGGAGATGATCAGGATCTCCCGGATGCCGCTGAGCATGAGGGTGGTCAGCGGGTAATAGATCATCGGTTTGTCGTACACCGGCAACAGCTGCTTGCTGACGGCCAGCGTGGCCGGGTACAGGCGCGTGCCGGAGCCGCCTGCCAGGATGATGCCCCGGCGGGCGGGCTCGGGCCCACTCACGGGGGGCCGCCGGACAGGCGATCGGCGTATTGCCGGTCGTAGTACCCGCGGAATTCGCCGCTGCGGATCGGCTCCCACCACCATGCGTTGGCGGCGTACCAGCGCGCAGCCTCGGCCACGGCCTGCCTGGGGTCGTACTGCGGCGCCCATCCCAGGGAACGCAGCTTATCCACGTTCATGGAGTAGCGCCGGTCGTGGCCGGGCCGGTCCGTCACGTGCCGCACCAGGCCGGGGTCGGCCCCCAGGGTGTTCAGCACGATGTCCACCATCTCGAGGTTGGTCATCTCGCGGCCCGTGCCAACGTTGTAGACCTCACCGATCTCGCCGCGCAACAGCACCGCCTCGATTCCGGCGCAGTGGTCGAAAACGTGGGCGTAATCGCGCATCTGGAGACCGTCGCCATAGACCGGGATGGGTTCGCCGAGCAGGACATTGGTACTGAACAGCGGCACCGCCTTCTCTGGGTACTGGTATGGCCCGACGTTGTTCGCGCCACGGGTGATGGTTACGGGCAGGCCGTAGGTGATCGCGTAGGCCTGCACCAGCTGGTCTGCGGCCGCCTTGCTGGCTGCGTACGGACTGCGCGGCGCGAGGGGATCGGTCTCCACGCTCTGATGGCCGTCCGGAATGTGCCCGTAGACCTCGTCGGTGCTGATGTGGTGCAGCCGCAGCCCCAGCTCGCGCGCCACCTCCAGCAGCACGTGTGTGCCGCGCACGTTGGTGTCCGTGAACACCAGCGGCCCCAGGATGCTCTGATCGACGTGCGTCTCCGCCGCAAAGTTGACGATGAGCTGGATGCTGTGCTCTTGACACGTCCGGCGCACCAGCGCCTGGTCCCCGATGTCACCGATGACCAGCGACAGCCTGGCGTCGTCCCACAGGTCGCGCAGGTTCTCGCGCCGTCCGGCGTACGTGAGCTTGTCGTACACGACGACCCGCGCGTCCGCATGCAGGCCGAGCCAGTACCGCACGAAATTGCTGCCGATAAAGCCGCAGCCACCGGTCACGATCATGTTCATTCACGGCCTCCTCACGCGTAAGCATCAGGAAGGATGACATCCACGCGAAACAGCCGTCAGTAAGTGCCGGCCTTCGCTTGGCATTGTCGCGCATGACCATCCTGAGTGCAGCGTGGTCTCTCACCCGTGATCTCTCTACACCGACCAGTCCGGCGGGCAGGCAAGTCCACCGGGTCGCAGGGATGCCGAGGGCTGATGGGAGACCCGGAAGAGCTGGTCGTCCGTGCGCCCGCCTTCTCTATACTGGCGCGCGTGACTGCATCCAACGCGCTGCTGCCCACCGATGTTTCTGGGCCGGTACGGATGGTTGTGGCTGTCGTTCACCTCGTTCAGCCGTTCCACTCCTTTGCCTGTTTTCAGTTTCGACGTCATGCACAGCGTGCTACCGTCGGCAGGCTACGCCCTCCTCAGGGCTCACTCAGCTCCCGCAACAGTGGTACACGAGCTGCCCTTGGGGGCCGATTCTGTTGTAACCAGCCCCTTCGATGCGTAAGTATTGACCCTGGACGCTGCAGCGTGGCAGGGCGCCAGCATGTGAGAGGGGCATCTGTGGTACACCGTGTTCGGTCCCGGAGCAATGGCCGTCATGGCGGGGGAAATCTTGCCGGAGCGGCGGGAATAGAACCTCTTCTGGGCAGCACACTTCTCCGGTTTCCTATCTCCAGCCCTCGTCACACAGGCCAAGTTGGTTGGGTCTGATGGGTGCTGGCAGTCGATCTACAACGATTCCGGACTCCAATGATGTGACTCGCCCCGATTCACCTGAACACTGGTCAGACTCTGATTGGTTCACCGCTGGTAGAAGCTCCGCCCGTATCTGGGGCCGGCATGGCTGATCTCCCACCGCCACCCGCCTCAGTGGCGATCGAGCGGTTTACGGACTTCAGTCCCCGCGAATACTGGGGATGGTGGACCATCGGCACCCGGTCAAGCGCTGGGTTTCAGATCGCCACCGCCGGTCCCTACCAGCTGTCGTACGCCGGATACATGGCGCAGTTCAATCAGCGGCTAACCGTCTCACTGGATGGACGGGAGATTGGTCGATATCGCTACCCGAACAAGGGGGGGGATGCCGCCTTCGGCAACACGGATATCGTGACTTTCACGCCCGGTGAGCACGTGCTGGCGTTTCGCACGAACCTCAGCAGCCGGTCCGGCCCGGTCATGCCGTTCGCTCCAAACGATCCGCGAGACCTCGGCGTCGCTCTGAGGACGCTCGCCGTCTCGCCGATGGGCGGGTCCCTGCCGCACGTCCCACCGTCGGTACAGCTCCTTACCAGCCCGCTGGTCATCACATCCGGGGTGTTTACCGGTGACCCGGCCATCCACTACCGTGCCGCTGGTGCTGACGGCCTGCGCGTGCAGTTCGGCGGCGGAGCCACCCGGCTGACGTATCAGTTGCTCTCCGCACACGACTCGCAGGTCATCGACGTCGCTCTGGACGGACGATTACTTCGGCAGCTGCGTGCCGGCCGGCGCGCCACCGTACTCCGTGGAGACGTCGCGCTGCCCGCGGTCGACAAGTCAAGTCGGACTCACATTCTGACTGTGACCTCGCCCAGCGGTAGAGCGTCGGTGGCTCCCCCGTATCTCCTGGGAACCAGCGCTCTGCGTCAGCAGGACGTGTCGTTCTACGTGGCCGAACTGGATCTGGCACCAAGACGAAGGTCCACCGCGCTAGACAGCATCCTCACGGTGCTGGTGGCGCTCGTCGTCCTACTAGCGCTGTGGTTACTGCTCCGTCCGTATGGACGGCGGCACCCCTAACAGAGCGGCACACCCGGCCATCCAGGGTCAGGACCACGTCGGGAGGGCCAGCACTGCCCGTTCCGGATCCTGCCCGGCCCTCCGGGCGGCGACGGCTGTGTCCAGGATTTCCCGGTACTGTCGCTTGAAGCGCTCGGTGGAAAACCGTTCCGCGTGCCTCCGAATTGCTGCTGCACTGAAGTGCGTACTGGAGCGTTCGAAGTCTAGAACAGCGGCGGCGAGATCCTCGACGGTCTGATTCTGGAAATGCAGGCCGGTGACGCCGTGTACGACGGTCTCCAGGCTGCCGCCACGGCCGTATGCAATGACAGGTGCACCAGCCGCCTGCGCCTCCACGGAGACGATCCCAAAGTCCTCATCTGCCGCGAAGACGAAGGCGCGGCACCTATTCATGTGATCTGCCACAACTTCATCCGGCTGTCGACCCAGGAAGGTGACGGAGGTGCCGGCCAGAGCCCTGACTTTCTCGAAGTCCGGGCCGCTGCCGATCACGACCAGTGGCTTATCCAGCTGTGAGAATGTTCTGACGATCAGATCGAGCTTCTTGTAGGGCACAAATCGGCTCATGGTGAGGTAGAAGTTTTCCCTAGGGAGGCTGGGGTCGAACCGCTTGACCTCGACCGGTGGGTACAGCACGCGGGCTGGCCTGCGATACGTGCGCCAGATACGCCTTGCCACGTATTCGCTGTTTGCGACGTACACATCGACGCGGTTGGCCGTGCCGAGATCCCACAGGCGGAGGTAATGGAGGGCCAATTTTGCCAGGGCGGCCTTGGCCCCGGCAGTCAGGTTGGCTTCCCGCAGGTACTGCTGATAGAGATCCCAGGCATACCGGACGGGCGAATGTACGTAGCTCAGGTGCAGCTGCTCGCCGCTGACAAGCACACCTTTGGCGACCGCGTAGCTGCTGGAGACGATGACATCGAAAGCCGTGAGGTCGAACTGCTCGACGGCAAAGGGCATGAGAGGCAAGTACGCGCGGTACTTCTGCCGGCCCATTGGGAGCTTCTGGATCAGTGAGGCCCGCACGTCGGCGTGTTCCAGGGGCGTGCCGATGAAGTCGCGGGGCTCATGAACCATGGTATAGACCGGCGTGCCTGGCAGCACGTCGAGCATCTGCTCGAGCACCTTCTCGGCGCCGGCGTAGCCGCCGGCCAGCCAGTCGTGGACATAGGCGGTCTTCATCGGGCGGCCTCCTGCTCGAGGATCGACTGGGTGGCCTGGGCAGTGGCGTGCCAGGAGAAGCGGCCCGCGTGCGCGTGACCGGCCGCCCCGAGTGAGCGTCGCGCGGCTTCGTCGTGGATCAGATGCCGCATCGCCTGCGTCCAGGCCTGGGGGTCATGGGGGTCGAGCAGCAGGCCTGCCTCCCCCACCACCTCGGGAAGGCTGGTGGCGTTCGACACGATGACCGGCGTACCGCACGCCATGGCCTCCAGTGGGGGCAGGCCGAAGCCCTCGTACACGCTGGGGAAGGCGAAGAAGGTCGCCCCGGAATACAGGGCAGGCAGGTCGGCATCAGCCACCCGGCCGATCAGCCGGCATCCGGGGGGGGGCGTGCCAAAGCCACTCCCGGCGAATGCGTGGCCCGCGCTGCCGGCCACGACCAAACACAGGTCGTCTGGCCGATCAATCCAGCCCGACCACGCGCGGAACAGCGTGGCCAGATTCTTGCGCGGCTCAATCGAGCCCACCACCAGCGCGTAGCGGCCGTCAATGGCGTGACGCTGCTTGACGGCCTGGACTGCCGCAGGATCGGCGGGCCGGAAGGCGGGTTCGATGCCGAGCGGGATCGCCGTCACCCGGTCGGGCGCCGCGTCAGTCAGTGCCAGGATACGGTCGCGCGAGTGGTTCGACACGGTGATGACGTGCTGCGCGGAGGCGATCAGGCGGGGCAGCATCCAGCGGTACCACGCGGCGAAACGGCCGGCGAACCACTCGGGATGGTCGAGGGTCGCGACATCGTGCACGGTCACCACCTGCCGACGCAGGCGCACTGGGCCGGAATTGGCCGGGGAGAAGAGCAGGCGGCCCCTCAGCTGGGTGGGCAGGATCACCTGTTCCCACAGCTGGGCCTCGGCGAGCCCGGCGGCGGGCCGACTGGACAGGGTTTTGACCGGCCCAGGCAGGGCACGCAGCAGGTTGGACACGTAGCGCTGCACCCCGGCATGCCGGCTCGCGTTCAGACTGCGGGTGTTCACGACGAAGGGCAAGGGGCGATCCTCCAGGTAGGGGCTAAGGGGACAGGGCGGGGTGAGCCGCTCCAACATGGGTCTAGTATCCGCATCGAACCGCCGTGCTGCCGCAAGCGGGCCGGACGGAACACAGTTAAACTTGATGGTGAACTCCAGCGGTAGATGGAAGAGATTCAGAACCTGTGGCATGCACAGGTGGATCACGGTGCCCAGCCAGAATAAGGGCAAAATAAATCCAGAACCAGACGTCGTTGAGGTCTGGAATGGCGATAACCTTTGCTACGAGATAGGTCAGAAAAGGCCAGAGTATAATCTTGTTCTTCGTTATCATGGCGTTTGTGACAACTGATGACGCTAAGAGAAATGCAGGAAACAAGCCCAAATTGCTCAAAATATACGTTGCGAAGCTGCTCGGCCTGTTCGATCCGAGGCCAACCCCGACGCCAAACGTCTTATAAATCAGGCCCACAGCATATTCGTTTGAGGCATTCCTATTGACATAGGACAGGCTCCCAATTTTACCAAATGTAAGTACGTGCAATATATTTGAAATATTGATCAAAAACAAAAATAGACCGACCATGACTAGGATGGGCAGCAGAGTGTTGAGGCCCATGGCCCTCTGCTTAACGACAGTGATGAATAAATTCACACAGAAAGATAGCGTAAGTAATATGATGACGATGACACCCGTAGAGGATGTCGTGATGAGAGTGGCAAAGAGAGCTAATATAATATTGACCACGCCCCTGTGTGTTTGGAAATAGAGTCCGATAAAGAGGGCCAGCATGGATGAAAAATAGGCTGATGCGGTCGACGCCTCCAGAAAGCTGCCGTTGATCCTGGGTATACCGTAAAAAAGCTGGGTTGAGAGGTAGCCATAGGCCGGGTTGTTAGCTATATAGTCACTTGGGAAATAAAAGGCAGAGACCTTTGCAATAAGCTGCCATAAAGCAATGATAAGGGCAACATAGAAAATATTTCTCAGTACATTTAAAAATTCACCCACGTTCATATAAATATATACAACGACCGAAAAATTCAGTACCAGATAGGCCGCCTGCCCAATTTGACTGAAGGACTGCACGAGCGGCGTCTGCACATTGACCTGATCATCGATACCAAGGCGTGGGCTGTAGACGCCTAGACCTTCGAACAGAATCGGCAGAATAAATGCCCCCACCACCGTAATAAATGAAAAAATCGTTAGATGGATCCACTGCCGATTGACAATAGTGTCCAGCGCTCTATTCAACCTCATCAGCACCAGAAAAAATATAAATACCGCGTAGGCATAGTAAGGGGAAATACCGATAGCATTTCCACTCTGCCCGATTACTAAGACAGCCGACGCTGGAAATATGGCGAACAGGCATAAAAAATAAAACGCCGCTCTACGTCTGTAGAGCGTACAGCCAATTGCCACAGCCACCATCAACGACCAAATAATCTGGTAAGCCATTATTCGGATATGCCAAAGATGAATAGATGGCGACAGATTTGAAACCCTTTGCAGAACACGATGGTGGTCGGCACCGCTACAGACCCGTCCGGGGAAGACGTGAATCGATGGACCAGCTCCAAGTTACCACCTTCCAAGAAGGATTCTGGAAAAGTAAAGTCTAATGCTCTGAATTTGGCCTCTCTTTCTGTGGTGATCATGAGCCGAGGAGTTCTGTAATCTGGCTCACGAGAATGCGGGCGCCGGCAGACCAGTCGTGCTGGATGCGGCGAGCCACTGGGGCGGGGGCCGCAAGTTCCTCTTTGATCGCCTCGGTCAGAGCGGCAGCTTCCGGCGTCACATATCTCACGCCTTCACCGCCGGCCTCTCGCAGTTCTGGTAGATCACTGGCAACCACCCGTGTTCCGGCGGCCACAGCCTCCGCAACCGGGATGCCGAAGCCCTCGTATCGCGACGGGAAGACGAACAGGTCTGCCGTGGCGTACGCCAGGGGCAACAGAGCGTCATCGACGTACCCCAGGCGCACGACACCGCGAGTTGCGTTGTGCCTGATAAGTTCCTCAAGCGACCTGTTATTCCAGCCCGGCCCGCCGATGAGCGCCAGACGGTGGCCCTTCAGCACCCCGCTGGCCTGCAACTCCAGAAAAGCGTCGACGACCAGATGCAGATTTTTTCGCGGCTCCTGACTTGCCACGCTCAGAACGTAGGGTGAGGCGAGACCCAGGAAATTGGCAACCGCCGCCGGGTCGGCTTGAGCGCGCAGGAAACGCTCATCGACCCCTGGAGACGCGACCTGCGACGGCACGCCGTAGCGCTCGTTAAGCCGTTTGGCCGTGCCGTGCGAGACAGACACCACCCGGTCGGCCCGCCGGACGTCGGAGGCGAAAAAGAGCCTGTTGGCCCACAGATGCGTCGCCGACATGGTGTCGGGGGCATACACGTGGTTGAGGTCATGAACCGTCACCACGGTACGGACTGTCCGGGGCAGCGGCGGCAGGAAGGTTGCGGTGCCCCAGAAGACGTCCAGACGCTGTTGAGCACACAAAACGCCGCAACGCGTTTTGAGCCAGATAACCGGCTTCAGTGACCGGGCCCGGTGGGAGGGTTCAACCACGTTATGCCATCGCTCCGAGATGACCGGCATCTCGACCTCAACCGGGCTGAAGACGAAAAACTGGGCGTGTGGCAGCATCGTGTCGAACATTCGGCACATCTCGAAGATGTAGCGCCCAACGCCAGATCGCGAGCCCATCAATCCCCGTCCATCGATGCCAATGCGCGGGGCTCGACCCACGAAGCCAGTCATCTCGCCATCCGTTTTTTCAAATCCCGCGCCGCGATCAGCACCGCGTTCGGAGTCAACAGGATCGGGACGCTCGTCAGCCAGAAAGAAGAGTAGCTGGAATAATATTTCTTCATCAACATAAACGTATCTGTAATATATTTCAGATTTGCGCCTTTTTGAAGTTTAACGATGATGATTTGACTGTTTGAGTACTCTTTGAGTAACATTTTCATGACCTTATCTTTGACCACCGGATTGTTCCCGTAGACCTCCCCTACAACATCGCTGTAGTTTTTTAGATCCAAGTCCATTCTCTTGAGCATACCCTCTGTCGCTGCGGAGTCATTTCCAGTGCGGCAAGAGATTAATTTGTCGTCGAAATAATACCAATCTGGCCTGAGGAAAACCATTCGGGCTATAACGTGTAAGTGGATATATCCATTCAAGTGAGACTCGGCGTCAAATGATGCGAGAACCATGTTCCAGATTGATCGATTTACAATTTGACTCGACATAAATCCAAAGGCATTGCCTAATGTTGAGAAGCATGCGACTGGGTCTACAAAGTGCGTTGTACCGGCACAATAGACGATGCTGTTTCTGGATCTCTTGGTCTTGAGGTCTGACTCATAATACTGGACGCCGGTGCAGACGCCGGTGGGTTCCGAGGTCAGGAGGTGACGCAGCTTTTCTACCGCACCCTCTTCGAGGGCGTCATCATCGCCTAGCAACCAGCAATACTGTCCAGCCGCCATGCTGACGCACTGGAGGAGATTGCGGTCAAAACCCACGTTCTCACGCCATTTGAAATACCTGACGTTAAGGCCTCGCCGCGAGAAGGTTTCGACGACGAGGGCCGTATCGTCTCTCGACGCGTTGTCGCAGACAACCACCTCCACATCGGCCTGGGCCTGGGAGAGGACGCTCTCCAGCGCGGTCGCCAGGAGAGCGGCCCGGTTGTACGTCGGGATACAGATGGACAAGGTCGGGGCTAACGGAGGTTCAGTCACGGGGAGCCGCCCTCAGAACCCGGTGGGCACGCCACGCGGTGGCCGCCAGGATAGGCACCACCACCGCGATGGTGCCGTACAGCACGCCGATGACGCCGAAGCGCTGGCCGAGGGCTAGGCTCAACGGGACATGCACCAGCGCGCCGAGGCACACGGCGATGAGCTGGGTGCCGATGATCCCCAAGCCGTTGAGGAGCACCGAGCAACAGTTGACCAGCGCATACAGCATGGCCCACACGGCCAGGGCCACCATGAGCGGCACATCGGTCAACTCGCGTCCGGTCCAGAGCTTCAGCAGCGGGCCGTGCAGCAGGATTGCCAGGCCACCACCGCAGCCGAATAGCACGACCGTCACAGTCACTGAACGCTGAAATGAGCGGCGTATCCAGCGCCAGTCGCCGGTTACGGCCGCGTGGGTATAGGCTGACCACAAGGGCGTCAAGATAGTGAAATGCATCCCGATCAACAGCGCCGCAATCTTCTGCACGATGCTGAAGTCGCCGGCCGCGCCGATTCCGATCAGCCGCGCCGCAATCAGCGGGTCGGTGGTAAAAAGTGCCACGGCCCCGATGCCAAGTAGCCAGAACAGCGCGCTGGGCGCGGCAATCTCACGCACGACAGTCAGAATCGGCTTGAGGTGGAGGTAGGGCACCCGCCAGCCACGTAGGCGGAGGAATACAATCAGAGACACTAGGGCGGCGCCATCGAACAGCACGTAATAGGCGCCGATGAAGGTGGCAATGGGCAGCGCGCGCGCCAGCACCACTACACCTATAAGCAGCGCGGCGGACTGGAGCACATCAAGCAGGCCGCGCCGCGCCGCATCCTGGTATGCCAGGAATCCGGCCACATTCAGGCTCAGCGGCAAATTCAGTGCCAACAATACGATCACCGCTACCGACGCCGCCTGGGCTGGGCCGGCCAGCGCGGGGGCGTGGACTCCCAGAAACGTTGCCCAAGGCACCATCAGCGCCAAGCCGCCCAGTACCGACGCCAGAACCAGCGCAATGAAGGTCAGGAAGGCCAGCACCGAGAAGAAGAGTTGGGCCTCCGCCCCGTTGTCACGGGGCTGCTGAGCGACGGCCGCAGCCAGCCGGTTACGCAGCCCCTGCCCGAGCCCGAAGTCGAAACTACCAGCAAAGCCCACGAAGGTGCCGATGATGGACCACAGTCCGAACTCCTCGCGGCCCAGGGCACGCGTCAGGATTCCCACGGAAATCAGGCTCGCCAGCACTGAGAACACCCTGGCGCCGAGCATAGAGGTCGAACCCAGCAGCACGCCGCGGGTCCGCTGACGGGCCACTGTCATGAAGAAACAGGCGTCAGACGCCCCAGAAATGCTTCGACCTGTGCCTGCACGTCATCGGCCGTCAGCCGGTGCTCCTGCATCAGATAGCTGTACGAGCCGCAGAATTCGGAGAAGCGATCTTGAATCCCGATCCGGCAGACGTATGTCGGAGCGTGCGTGCTGACGATCTCGGCCACCGCAGCGCCCAGACCGCCGAGCACCGAATGCTCCTCAACCACCACCAGCACCTGGTGCGCACGGGCAACCGAGGCCACGGCGGCTTCCGATAGCGGCTTGATAGACGGTACGCTCCACACGGCGGCACCGGGAAAGTCATCCGCCACCTTCAGGGCCGTCTTGACCATCGAGCCCGTCGCCAGGAATGCCAGTGGCCCCTGCCCCGCCCGGAGGTTCAGCACTTCCCCCGCACGCAGCGTGAGCGGCCGGTCATGAACATCGCCCAGATCGGCCTTTCCCATTCGTAGATAGACCGGCCCGGCCGTCTCGTAGGCAAGGGTCATGCAGGCCTTCAGCTCGTAGGCGTCGGCAGGCGACAGGATCTGGATGGACGGCAGAGCTCGGAGCGCGGCGACGTCCTCGGTGCTCTGATGACTGGAGCCCAGCGCGCTGTAGACCACCCCCGCGCCGTCCCCAGCGAAGATCACGGGCAACTGCTCGTAGCAGACGTCGATTTTGATCTGCTCCAACACCCGAATGGGCACAAAGGCGCTCAGCCCGTACACGATAGGCCGCAGCCCCGCCTTCGCCAGTCCGGCAGCCACACCGACCATGTTCTGCTCGGCGATCCCGGCGTTGACGTACTGCTGCGCGCAGACCCGCCGGAATTCGTCGAACAGGGCGTACCCGTGATCGCCGGTGAGCAGCACGACGTTCGGGTCGGCCTGGGCAAGGCGGATCAGGCTCTGCGAGAACGCGGTTCTCATGACTGGATGTCCTCTTCGGGTTCTGCTGGCGCACGCGCTCCAGGCGCAGACTCCAGCTGGATGGGCAGTTCGCCGAGCGCCTGCGCCAGAGTGGTGGCATCAAGCCGGGTGTAATGCCACTGATTGTTGTGCTCCATGAACGACAGCCCCTTTCCCTTGACCGTATGCGCGACCAGGGCCTTGGGACGCCCATCTTGGTCTCGCAGAGTGCCCAGTGCGGCGTCCAGGGCCAGCTCGTCGTGCCCGTCCACGTCCCGAGTGTCGTAGCCGAAGGCGCGCAGCTTCGCGGCCAGATCACCCATATCGAGCACCTCGGCCGTAGAACCCATCGCCTGGAACCCGTTTGCGTCCACGATCAGGACCAAGTTGTCCAGCCGCTGGTGAGCGGCGAACATCAGGGCCTCCCAGATGCTGCCCTCGTTCATCTCACCGTCGCCAACCACGGCGTAGCACCGCTGGCCGGTGTCCTGGCGCTTGGCCGCCAGCGCCAGCCCCACGCCAACCGAGAGGCCGTGGCCCAGCGAGCCGGAGGTGACTTCCAGCCCCGGCACATGCGCGTCGGATAGCCCCTTGAGGCGGGTGCCATCGGCGAAATAACGGTCTAGATCCTCATCGCCCAACCACCCCAGGGCATACATGCAAGCATACTGCGCCATGACCCCGTGCCCTTTGCTGAGTACCAGATAGTCGCGCCCTGGTGCCTGGGGCAGCGGGTTGTGCCGCAGCCAGCCCCGGTACAGCACGGCCAGGATTTCCACGATAGAGAAGGCACAGGCGATATGCACCGTCGAGCCCGCGTGCGCCATCCTGAGCACGCTTCGCCTCAACAGGGTGGCGTCCAGGGGGGCCGTGATTTCGGCAGGTGGCGTCATGACATGCTCCTAAAAAAGGGAATGCGGCCCGGCCTGCCCCGCTGCGGAGTGCTGCGCACGGTGCCAGGCCAGCGTCTGGACCAGGCCAGCTTCCAGGGTCGTGGTCGGTGCCCAGCCAGTGGCGCCACTCAGCCTCGAGATGTCAGCCTCAAGCCGCATGATCTGGTTGCTGGCGTAGGGCCGCGCCCCCAGGCCCAGCGGCAGCTCTGGTCCGATCAGATCGCGGATGGCAGTCACCACCGAGGCCACGGTTCGGCTGGTGCCCGACGCTAGGTTGAAGATCCCTTGCGCCCGCTGGGATTGCGCTACACGGACGAGGGCACGGGCGGCGTCGTCCACGTACAGATAGTCCCAGAGCTGTTCGCCCGCTGTCAACTCGGGCACGCGGCCAGCCAGGTACTCATCGATCACGAAGGGAATCAGGTGCCGGGGATCGTCGAACGGACCGTAGGTGGCCAGCAGCCGCAGCCAGACGAACCGCAGCCCGAGCGAGGACGCCAGACGCGCTCCCACCAAACCGACCGACGCCTTCACCGCTCCGTACAGCGTGATCGGTTCAAGGAGAAGTTCCTCGGTCAGCACCCCACCTGGGAGCCCGTACTCTGCCTGCGAGCCCAGCCCCACGAACGTTCTGGCCCCCGCCGACGCGCTCGCTTCCAGCAGCTCCAAGCTGCCCGTTAGGTTCTGGTGAACCTGGCGCGGATCGTCGTGCAGGCCGTTACCGACGCCAAACCACGCCAGATGTACCACCACATCCGGCGCGAAGGCGTGGAGCGCGGGCGCGAATGCCGCCACGTCGTGCAGATCGCCGCCGATCACGGTGAGCTCCGGCCACTCCGGCAGACTCGCTCCGCGCTCACGGTCTGGCCGCACCAGCACAGCTGTCGTGCATCCGGCCTCCACGAATGCACGAACTGCCGCGCGGCCCAGATGTCCCGTCGCGCCCGTCACGAAAACCCGCATCCCAGGCAGATCTTCCATCAGGGGCTGACCGGGGCGCACACCTCGCCTACTGTCCGCGCGATGAAGTCGAGTTGCTCGCGGCCCAGCCCTGGATAGATGCCCACCCAGAAGGTGCCGTTCATGACCCGGTCGGTCTGAACCGTGTCGCCCACCACGCGGTAGTTCACATGCTTGTAAGCGGGCTGACGGATCAGGTTGCCGCCGAACAGCAGGCGGGTTCCGATCTTCCTGCTCTCGAGGTGCTGCACCAGATTATTGCGGGTGAAGGTCGCGCCCTCACGCACCGTGATCGGGAAACCGAACCAGCTCGGCTCGCTGTTGGGAGTGGCTTCGGGCAGGATCAGTACGTCCTCGTACGGGCGCAGTTGCTCCAGCAGGTAAGCGAAGTTCTCGCGGCGGCGCGCGATGAAGCCTTCTAACTTATCCAACTGCGCCACGCCCACCGCGGCCTGCATGTCGGTCAGCTTGAGGTTGTAACCGATATGCGAATAGGTGTATTTGTGGTCGTAGCCCTCAGGCAGGTCGCCCAGCTGCCAGCCGAAGCGCTTGCCGCAGGTGTTGTCCACGCCAGGCTCGCACCAGCAGTCGCGGCCCCAGTCGCGGAAGCTTTCGACCAGCTTCTTCAAGCGGGGGCTGTTGGTGAGGACCGCGCCGCCCTCGCCCATGGTGATGTGGTGCGCTGGGTAAAAGCTCACCGTCGCCAGGTCGCCGAAGGTGCCGACCTTCTGGCCGCGGTAGGTCGCGCCCAGCGCGTCGCAGGTGTCCTCGACGACCCACAGGTTGTACTTCCTAGCCACCGCCATCACGGCGTCCAGGTTGAAAGGATTGCCCAGCGTGTGCGCCACCATGATGGCCCGCGTGCGCGGCGAGATGGCCGCCTCCAGGTGGGTCACGTCAATGTTGTACGTGGGGATGTGAGCGTCCAGAAACACTGGGACCAGGCCATTCTGAATGATGGGGTTCACGGTGGTCGGGAAACCCTCGGCGGCGGTGATGACTTCGTCGCCGGGCTTGAGCTGACGGTCGCCCAGATCCGGGGAGGTCAGGGCGCTCAGGGCCACCAGATTGGCGCTGGAGCCGGAATTGACCAGCAGGGCGTGGCGCACGCCGAACCATCGGGCGAACTCCTTCTCGAACTGCCGGGCGTAGCGGCCGGTGGTCAGCCAGAAGTCCAGCGAGGCGTCCACCAGATGCTCGACCTCATCGGCGTCGAAGACCTTGCCGCTGACCGGCACAGCCGACTCGCCGGGTGCGAACGCACGTTCGGGCCACTGGGCCGCGTGGTAAACCCGCGTCAGCTCTAGAATCTGTCGGCGCAGTTCCTCGGCGGTCTGGGGGAGGGCTGGAGTGTTCAGGGTATCGGTCATGTACTGGCTCCCAGAAAGTCTTCATACCACGCGACGGTGCGTTTCAGACCGTCGTCGAACTCACGCTGAGGACGCCAGCCCAGCACCCGCTCGGCCTTGCGGCTGTCCAGATACTGATCCTGGATCTCGGCACGGGCCCGATTCTGGATCACGGGTATGAGATGTTCCCTGTGCATGATCCGCTGCAGTGCCGCGGTGACGTCCAGCACGCTGCGGGGTTTGTCCGGTCCGAAGTTGAAGACCTCACCGCGCACGCCCTCGCGCTCGGCGGCCTCCGCCATCAGCAGGTAAGCATCCACAGCGTCTTCCACGTACACGTAGTCACGGGTCAGGGTGCCGTCGCTTCGGATCAATGGGGCTTGACCCGCCAGCAGGCTGCGGATGGTGCCGGGGATGATGCGGCTCCAGTTGAGGTCGCCGCCGCCGTAGATGTTGCCGCAGCGGGCCACCACCACGGGCAGGTCGTAGGTGTGGCTGTAGGTCTGCGCCAGCAGATCCGTGCAGGACTTGGACACGTCGTAGGGGTGCTGGCCGCCCACCGGCATGGCCTCGGTGTAGGGCAATACCGCGCTGTCACCGTACGCCTTGTCGCTGGAGGCCACCAGCACGCGCTGCACCAGGGAGCGGTGAACCCGGCAGGCTTCGAACAGGTTGTAGCTGCCCCGGATGTTGGCCTCAAAGGTCGGCAGGGGACTGCGCAGCGCGGTGCCCACGATGGTCTGGGCACCCAGATGGAAGACCGTGTCAATCTCGTGCTCGTTGATGGCCCGCTCCAGCGTGGCGTAGTCCTCTAGAGCGCCGTTCACCACGCTCACGCGAGAGAGGGTGCCGCTACGCATCAGCTCGCTCTGAGGATCCTGATCGCGGATCAGAACCACGGTGTACACGCCCAGATCCACCAGGCGGCGGGTCAGCCAGGAGCCGACCAGACCGGTGGCTCCAGTGACCAGCACCCGCTTGCTGGTCCAGAAGGCGGGGTTTAGGGCGCTCACCAGACCCTCCAGGGGGCTTGGCCGGTCTGCCACAGGTCTTCCAGGAGGTGCTTCTCGCGCAGAGTGTCCATGGGCTGCCAGAACCCGTCGTGGCGGTAGCCCATCAACTGACCCGCCTCGCTCAGCGACTCCAGCGGCCCGCGTTCCCAGATCGTGTCGTCCCCAGCCACGGTATCCAGGGCCTCGCGCTGGAGGACAAAGAAGCCGCCGTTGATCCAACCCTCGCCGGTCTGCGGTTTCTCGCTGAACTCCGAAACCCGGTCGCCCTCGGTAAGCACGCCGCCGAAGCGCGAGGGGGGCCGCACCAGCGTCATGGTCGCCGTGCGCCCGTGGGCCTGGTGGAACTTCAACAGTTGCGCGATATCCACATCGGCCACACCGTCACCGTACGTCGCCATGAAGGTCTGATCCTCGCCCAGCCATGGACGGATGCGGCCCAGCCGGCCGCCGGTCATGGTGTTCACCCCGGTGTCCACCAGATGCACCTTCCAGTGCGGCTGCTTGCCGTGATGGATGGTTGTCGTGCCCGTAGCCAAATCTACAGAGATGTCATTGTTGATGGCGTAGAAGTTCAGGAAGTATTCCTTGATCACTTCGCCCCTGTAGCCGAGCGCAATGATGAACTCGTCAACTCCGTGGGCCGCATAGATATTCATGATGTGCCACAGGATCGGTTTGCCGCCAATCTCCACCATGGGTTTGGGCCGGATCGCCGTCTCCTCAGCCAGCCGGGTTCCCATTCCGCCGGCCAGGATGACCGCTTTCATCGGCCGTCCAGATAGGTCATGTCACCGTGCGTGTACTGCGAAATATTAGAATCCACTGATCTACTCCTCATTTTTTGCCATGACGGGAGGCGTATCTCCGCCATTACCCTGAGCCAATATGATCTGTTCTGTTTTCTCACCTTGTGCGCGAGCTTGTTGAGTGAATCTTCCCTGTATTGAAGCCGCCACGGAATCTCCAGCTCTGACAGGGCATGTCGATTGATAGCGAGCCTCTGAGCTTGAATGAGTCAGCCACTCGAGCCAATATAGCTTCCGAACGCTGATTGGCTGGTCGCTGGAGGTGGCGATGGCTGTGCAGGGACAGACCAGTCGGAGTGCCCAGACAGTTGACCGACCGTCACGTCGACTACGGCCGTGCGCTGCCGTCAGATCGGGAGGCCCAGAATGTGCCGCCGCCTGTGCGTAGTCAAGGCTGGCGCAGGGAGTCTCCACAACCCGGGAGAAGCACGCAGTCTCCTCAGAAAGGGGAGCCAAGCCGCACGCCCCCGCACTCAGTAGGCCCCATGGCCCCTGAGTACGACTCCGACGGTCCGCAGCAGGATCATCAGGTCCAGCCATGGCGTCCAGTTAGTAATGTAGAACTTATCCATGTCCATGCGCTCTTCAAAGGTGCTGGTGTTGCGGCCTGACACCTGCCAGTAGCCGGTAATGCCCGGCCGCACCTGCAAGACGAAACTGCTAAATGAGCCCAGTTTGTGCTGTTCCCTGACCAGATAGGGCCGCGGGCCGACCATGCTCATGTGGCCCAGCAAGATGTTGAAGATCTGAGGCAGCTCATCAAGGCTGTACTTCCGCAGAAAATAGCCCACTCGGGTGACTCGGGGGTCGCTCTTCAGTTTGTGGTAGGTCTCGTATTCGTCTCTCAACGCGGGATCGTCCGACAGCATCCCGTGGAGCCGCTCCTCCGCATCGAAATGCATGCTGCGGAACTTGTAACAGTTGAATACGCGGTGCTGCCTGCCGAGCCTCGGCGCAGCGAACAGAACCGGCCCCGGTGAGTCCAGACGGATCAGGAGAGCGATGAGTGCCAGCAGGGGCAGCAGCAGCAGCGACAGGCCGAGGCCCAGCAGGAAGTCCAGCACCCGTTTGAGCACCTGAGACTGGAGGCTTCTGAGGTTATTGCGGATCTCCAGCGAGGCGACCGTGCCGATGTTGTGGGCCTGGAGCGCCTGATTGGGCATTCCAAAGAGGTCGGGGATAATCCAGGTATACGGGAAGGACGCGTAGACGCTGTTGACCAGCCGCTGAGCAAGTTCGGCCCGCGCGCCTGGAATAGAGAGAAGGGCGTGTTCGGTCAGGGGTGTCTCCAGCGCCATGCTGATGGGACCCACGACCCGAACGCCGTTCACGACCGTACCGTGCAAATCGACATTGTCGTCGTAAGCCACGACAGGCTTGAGACCATAGGCCGGGTATGTTCTGAGGTGAGCGATCACCACCTCGGCCGTGCGGCCGGCGCCGATGATGCTGATCTCGCGGCCGAAGAAATTCATCGCGACCAGGTTGGCCCGCAGGTAGTACCGGAGGATCAGGGAGACCACCAGCACAATGGACCACTCCATGATGATTCCGGAAAAACTGGGGGAAAACCGCTGGGTAGCAAGAGCGGCGGCCAGCTGACCGGCGACCAGTTGCAGGGTGCCGATCACGTGCAGGCGCAGTTCGGTCTGCGGTGAGCGGCCATAGCCTGGGTACAGTCCCTGGTACGCTCGCCAGATAAGCCACAGGCCACCCCACACAGCCAGCGCCTGCAGGCCAGACCGGCTGATGGCCAGGCCGAACACCGCGCTGGTCATGAGCAGGGCGAGCGCAAGGGCCAGCACGTCGCCGGTCAGCAGAACCAGGCCCTGGGGCACGCTGGTGAGCCGGGGAGCACGCTCGGAGCGGCGCTGCATCGGGATGGGCGTGGGAGACAGGACGCCCATGGCTCAGAGGCCCTGCCGCATGGATCCAGCCGCCGCGCGCAGACCGGGGATCCAAGTTCCGGCGGGTGGCTTGGTCAAGACCAGACCCAGGACGTGCACACCCGCATTCTCGGCACGCCGCAACGCTTGCTGGACAAGTTTGAACCTGAACCGGCCTTCACGTACGGCGACGACCGCACCAGCCACATGCGCCCCCAGCATCAAGCTGTCAGCATCGGTCAGGAGGGCCGGCCCGCTGATCAGCACCAGGTCGTGGCCAGCGCCCCAGCGGGCGAACAGGTCGCCCAGTGCGGCGGCCTGCCGATGCCGGCCAAGACGGCCGGGCACGTCATCAGAATCGGATCCGGACGGCAGCAAATCCACGCCCGGCTGGAGTTCCAAGGCCTGCACATTCCCAGGATCGTCCAGCGCTTCCCACAGGATTCGGGCACCTCCGACGCCGCACAGTTGCCGCCAGGAGGCGGAAGCAAGCCGGCCTGCGGTCGGGGAGAGGGCTGCCGAGCGCGGCCCAGCTTCAATGATCAGCACGCGGAGGCCGGTGCTGGCCAGTTCGGCGGCCATGGACAGCGTGAGCTGATCGGCGCCCTCACTCTCGCGGCTGGAGGTGACAAGAATTGGGTGGCCTGCCCACCGGCCGAGCTGGGCCCCCAGGTTTACCCGCACGAACCCGATCCCCCCCTGCCCGCGCTGGTCGGCGGGGACAGTGCCCAGAACCGGCCAACCCAGGGCCAACAGAGTATCCTCGTCTCGCACGCTGCGGTCGGCGACCGTGCGCAGAGCGGCCAGCCCGGTGCCGAATACCAGACCCAGAACCCCGACGAGTAGGGCGTCGCGCAGCGGCCGGGGCGAGACAGGCTCCTGCGGCGGTGTGGGCGGCGCGACACGCTCAAGAAAGCCTCTGATCCCCAGGGCCTGGACACCGAGCTGAGTCTGGATCCGCCGCAAGCTGCCCTGCGAGGCCAGCAGCGCCTGCTGATCCGTCACCGATAGGTCAGCGCGGCCCAATTGACGGCTCACCTCGGCCAGCTGGGCCGTCACTCGGCGCTGGGTATCGAGAAGGCCTGCCGAGGCCCGCGCCAAGTCCCACTCGAGAAGCGCCTGAGCCGCCAGATCGTTAAGGATCACGGCCTCGCCCGGACTCCGGCCCTGGGCCGTGAGGAGGTAGATACCGTTGCCGCCGGGGTCGATCCGGCTTTCCAACTGGACGGTGCGGACGCGCTGCTGCTGGAACTCCCTCTGGAGGTGGGCCGTCAGCGCCGCCCGGCGGGTGGCCGGCAGGCCGGCCGCCCCCTGAACAAGCGCGATCAGCCGGCCCATCACGACTGGGCCCTGGAGGGCGTCTTGCAGCGCGCCGTCAGGCACCGGGAGGGCCGTCACGACCGTCTCACGGACTGTGGCGAGGGACACCACCGCCGTGGTGCTCAGGGAAGATGTAGCCTCATACACGGGCGGCTGGGCGCTGAACCACAGGAAGACTGCCAGGCCCAGGCCCAACGCGGTCAAGAGAATCCAGTGGCGCTGGCGCCGGAGCCCAGCCCACAACGCTGCGAATTCGATTTCGTCTCCAGGCTGGGTATTCAGCATGGCAGGGGTGGTCAGCGGCCGACCGGCAAGGTTCGGGGCCGTCTCAGTGGACGGAACACGGGTCAGACCGATCGCCCCAATCCGGAACTGTGTGAGGTGTCTCGACGGCTTATGGGGCACGTGACACGCGGCGCGTGCAAAACGCGCCAATCGGGTGGCGGAACAATCTTGGTCATGGTCAGGAATTCAGGCATAGGATTTCACTCAGCCAGCGGGTGAACGGTGCTCACGGCACAACGCCACGCGTCCAGGGCCCCGAAGTTCGGGAACGCCGCTGCAGCGGGCGGTACTGACAGCAAATCATAATTCTGACGCAGATGAGGAAAGGATGCCCAAATCCCAAGCGGCCGTCAGCTTCATGAGAAGGTCATAGGTCCCGATGGGGCGGCATTACGAGCGGAAAGCTGGGAATGAGACACTCAGCGGACATCGTGCTGGTCACGCAGGAACACGGCAGCTGTGAGGCGGGCCCGGGTCATCAACCTGTCATCTGATCCCGTGACCGTGCCGGGCCACAGGCCAGGGGGCACGGAGTCGCCCCCGTGCCCCCTGGCCAGCCGCGCTGGATATTACAGGTTGCCCTTGAGGGTGCTGGCGACCTTGAAGGCGACCTTCTTGCCGGCGGGAATCTGGATCTTCTCGCTGGTGCCGGGGCGCACGCCGGTGCGTGCGGCGGTGGCCTTGACGCTCAGGGTGCCCAGGCCGGGCAGGCCGACGCTCTGGCCGCCCTTCACGGCGCTGACGACGGCGTCCAGCATGGCGCTGACGGCTTCCTCGCTCTGCTTCTTGGTCAGGCCGGTCTTGTCGGCCACCAGTTCCACGAGCTGGGTCTTGGCCACCTTGGTGCTGGCAGCCTTGGTCGCGGTCTTCTTCGCGGCGGGCTTGGCAGCGGCTTTGGCGGCAGGCTTCTTGGCGGGGGCCTTCGATGACTTTTTGGTCATGGTGAGCAGCATGACATATCCAGCGCGGCTTGAACAGGGGGGAAGCCGATAAGAACGCCCTCCAGCACGGTCATCCCCGGACATCAAATCTGAAAACGCCATTCCAGACAATATTTTTACCATTCTGCCAAAACAGAGTGCGGGCACGTGGGGGCGTTCTACCGCTCCTGCGCGACGACGCGCTAGACTCGTCGCCACCACATCCACACCCGGACGGCACCCCGCGCGCCGTCCCCTCGGAGGCTTGACATGACTCCTGCTCTGCTCCATTCCGCCCACTACTGGCCCCCCCACAAGCCCAGGAGCCTGACGTTGCCGCGCACGGGCCTGATGCACAACCTGCAGGTCAGTGCCGAGCGGTATCCGGACAAGGTGGCCCTGTGGCATTACGGCCGGTCGCTCACCTACCGCGAGCTCCACGATCAGGCGACGCGCCTGGCCGGCCACCTCGCCGCGAAGGGCGTCGTGAAGGGCGACCGGGTGGCGCTGTGGATGCAGAATTCACCGGCATGGGTGCTCGGTGCCTTCGCGGCGTGGCAGCTCGGCGCGGTCGTGGTGCCGCTGGCACCTATGCTCCAGGCGCGGGAATTCGCGTTCTTCCTGCAAGACGCCGGTATCCGCGTGGGCATCGTGGGCGCCGAGGTATACGAGCGGGCCGTGCAGGCGGGGCTGGAGCACGCGGTCGTCGCGGACATCCTGCAAGGGACGGAGGCGACCGCCGGCATTCCCGTGCCCGAGGGCCTGAGTGCAGCGCCCGAACTGCGGCCTACCGACGTGACACTGGACGCAGCCCTGACGGCCGAGCCGGCTCCCGCGGCCGGAGTCACGGCCGACGACCTGTGCGTGATGCCGTACACGAGCGGCACCACCGGCCTGCCCAAGGGTTGCATGCACACGCACCGCTCCGTGCAGGCGAATGTCTTCGGCGCCGGGGCGTGGGTGGACGGAACGGTCGAGGACGTCTTCCTGGCGGCGCTGCCGTTCTTCCACGTCACCGGCTTCGTGAACTCGCTGCTGTCGGGCCTCACCGGCGGCGGGCGCATCGTGATCATGTCCCGCTGGGAACGGGACGTGGCCCGGACACTGATCCGCACCCAGGGCGTGACTCTGTGGACCACGACCCCGACCATGGTGATCGACCTAATGGCGTCTCCCCACTTCGATCCGGCCGACCTGGCGAGCGTGCGGAACATCACGGGGGGCGGCGCGAGCCTGCCGGAAGCCGTGGGACAGAAGCTCCTGGACTCCACCAGCATCCTCTACCTCGAGGGTTACGGGCTGTCGGAGACGATGGCGCAGTCGCACTCGAACCCGAAGGGCCGGCAGAAGTTGCAGTGCCTGGGCATTCCGCTGTTCAACGTGGACTCGCGCGTGATCGACCTCGACACCCTCGAGGAACTGCCGACTGGTCAGGTGGGCGAGATCGTGATCAGCGGGCCGCAGGTGATGCAGGGGTACTGGAACCGTCCCCTCGACTCTGCCGCCGCGTTCATCGAGATCGGCGGCCAGCGGTTCTTCCGCAGCGGCGATCTGGGCCGCATGGACGAGGAGGGCTACTTCTTCTTCTCGGACCGCCTCAAGCGGATGGTGAACGTATCGGGCATGAAGGTCTGGCCGGCAGAGGTCGAGAACCTGCTGCACGCGCACCCGGCGGTACAGGAGGCGTGCGTGATCAGCGTGCCGGACGAACGCACCGGCGAGCGCGCCCGGGCGCTGATCGTGCTCAAGCCGGGCCAGACTGCGGACCCTGCGGACATAGAGGCCTGGGCCCGGACCCAGATGGCCACGTACAAGGTCCCGCGCGAGTACGAGTTCGTGGACAGCCTGCCGCGCAGCCCCACCGGCAAGGTGGCGTGGCGCCCACTGCAGGAAGCGGCCCGGGCACGACTCAGCGGGACGGCAGCGTCCTGACTGGATGTGGCATAGGTCCTCGCAGGTGGGAAGAGTGAGGCCCAAAGGGACAGGCGCACCTCTTTCCTTCTGGCGTCTGCTCCTGACCCCCCGAACAGAAGATCGCTGCTCAGGCGGGGCCAGCGCTCGGGCGTACCGACACTCAGTGACGCGCCTGGTCATAATCGACCACCACGCCGAAATAGCCGGAGCCATCCGGCGCGACGGCCAGAGGCTTGACGATCATGGCGACGGTCAGGATTTCGCCCGGAACCACCACGCGGGCCAGCACGCGAAACGCGCGTGAAGCGCCGGGCAAACCGGGGAGCAGCGGACTGCCCATCAGTGCCATGATCTCGGGCAGGGCGTCCACGCTGAGCAGGTCCTTGCCCTCGCCCGGCACGATCACAGTGCCGAACGGAAAATACGTTGTCCGGTCGGTGCCGCCGTCGAACCAGCCCAGCGTCACGGACTCCAGCAGCACGTGGGCGGGGCCGAGATTCAGGAGCACCAGCCGGGACGCGGCCGACGGTTCCAGCTGAAGGTGCGTGTCGTCGTACAGCCGCAGCAGCGTGCACGGCCCGTATACGTTCATGACCTGGGCGATCAGCGGCTCGTCGAGGGGGCGCGGGGCGTCGACCATAGCTGAAGGTATCCCGCCGGCAGGTCTGGCGACAGCGCAGCGCCCGCACCGGCTTCACGTGGGGCCGGGCGAGCGCTGTCGTCGAGAGGAGTGCGGCGGCTCCCACGCTGTGCCGGGGCAGGTCTCCCCTGTTACTCCGGGGGTCGCGGGCTCATTTCAGCAGTTTCCACGTGCCGTTCACGACCTGGACCATGACCCGGCTCCGGGCGTCGAGGCCCAGGTGGTCGGTGGCCGACAGGTTGAAGATCCCGTGCGCGCCGATGACGTTGCGGGTGCCCTCGAGGGCGCTGCGCAGCGCGTCGCGGAACTCGGCCGTGCCCGGCTGGGCCTGCTTCAGCGCGACCGGCAGGGCCTTGCGCAGGAGCAGGCCGGCATCCCACAGGTGGGCGCCGAAGGTCGAGACGCTGCCCGCACCGTACTTGGACTCGTACAGGCCCACGTAGTTCAGCCCGACCTTCTTGTCAGGGTTGGTGTCCGGCAGCTGGTCCGCGACGAGCACCGGGCCGGCGGGCAGGATGGCGCCCTCCACATCTTTGCCGCCCACCCGCAGGAAGTCGGCGTTCGCCACGCCGTGCGTCTGGTAGATGGCGCCCGCGTAGCCCCGGTCCTTGAGGGTCTTCTGCGGCAGCACGGCCGGCACGCCCGACGCGCCGATCAGCACGGCGTCGGGGCGGGCGGCGACGACCTTGAGGATCTGCCCGGTCACGCTGGTGTCGCTGCGGCCGTAGCGTTCCTCGGCCACCACGCGGATGCCCCGGGCAGCCGCGTTCTTCTTCAACTCCGCCAGCCAGCCCTCGCCGTAGGCGTCGTTGAAGCCGATGTACCCGACGGTCTTGATCTTGTTCTGCTGCATGTGCTGCACGATCGCCGCGGCCATCAGCGCGTCGGTCTGGGGCGTCTTGAACACCCACGCGCGTTTGGCATCCACGGGTTTGATGATCGCCTCCGACGCCGCGAGGCTGATCATGGGCACCTTGGCCTCCGCGACCACATCGATCATGGCAAGGCTGGCAGGCGTGGTCGTGGTGCCGATGATCAGATCGACCTTGTTGTCCTGAATCAGTTTCCGTGCCGCCGTGACGGCCGCAGTGGTGTCGCTGGCATCGTCCAGAACCGTGTACGTGATGCGCTGCCCACCGATCGTCTGGGGCAGCAGCGCCACGGTGTTGCGCTCGGGAATCCCCAGGCTGGCGGCGGGACCGGTCGCCGACACGATCACCCCGATCTTCACCTCCGCCGTGGCGATAGAGCCGTAGGCAAGCAGGGCCGTCAGGACGAGATTTCTGTTCATGGAACCTCCGGGGTGAAGCGTGACTTGTGGATGACGGAATATTAGCAGAGCCGCCAGTTCGGTCTGGTCCACGCCGGACAGCTGGCAGGACACGCCTCCGACTGTCTGCTCGCGCGCTCGTCACGTGACGAGCACATGGGGAGCGCGCTCGGCAGGAAAACGGCGCAAGTTGTCCGTGCCTCGTTGAAGAACCGCCCGGGCAGGAACGCCCGCCCGATTCATCCAGCTGAAATCTTGCCCAGGACGCCGTGAGGGGGCGACGCATCCCTCACACTGCGGTGATGATCTACGCCTTCGTCAATCCCGATCCGCTGCTGACGACGCCGACGGATTCGGCCGTGACCGCCGATCTGGCGACCGGCCTCTCGACGCTGCTCGCGGCGGCGGACCTGATTCCCGTGACCGGCCGCGACGAGGAACAGGTGATCGAGGTCCCGTCCGCCTTCACGTCCTGGCAGATCCTGCTCCACGGAGCAGTCGTCATCACGCCCGACGGCGATCAGGACCCGGCGTGGCGCCGCCTGATCCGGCAGTCACAGGCCGCGCACGCCGACGCCCTGACGCTGGCCGCCCAGGCGATCGAGCACATCACCATGTTCTCGCACCTCGGGCTGGACGTGGAGGTCGTCAGCCGCGAGGGCTATCCGCTGCTGGTCCGGGCTGCCCACCCACACGCGCTCGGTCTGGCGCTCGACGCCGCGGCGACCGAATGGAAGGACTGGATCGACGGCGGCCCCTTCGCCGCGGACCTCCGGCTGCTGCGCGACCACGGCTCGCTGGTCGTGCTGCCGCGCGATATCAGCGCCGACAGCGCCGTGAACTACGTGATGGGGCAGCTTGAGGACGTGACCATGACGCTCGGCGTGGGCGCCACGGATGCCGACCGCGCGTTCCTGTCCCTGTGCGATCTGGCCGTCATCCCTGGTGCCCTGGCGTGGCTGGACCCCGCGGAGGCGCAGGACGCCCTGGACGAATAACGACGGGCGTGTCCCGGCGCAGGTCAGAGGTGGCACTCTGTGCGCTTCGGGTGGCAGGAAGGAGCTACGACGGCAGGCCCGCATCAGTCCAGCGGCCAACTCCGGACCACGCACCTGACTCTGCCACGCGACAGGAGGCAGCACCGACAGTTCACTGGTAGGCGGAGGCTCTCAGGACCCGTGAGCGTGCAGCGTCCTCCAAGCCGTGGCGCACGCCCTCGCCTGAAGACCGTCGCGGTCCGCGGGGCGCGTGCATCCTGCCGCCCACCACCCTGCACTCGCGACTGCGCCTGACCGGACGCGTGCATGAATCCTGCCCGACTGATCATTTTTGCTCATACGATCATAAACGCTTGACATTGCCGAGCGGACGTCTGCATACTGGCGATGTCGAAAACGAAACACGCACAGACGCGCAGGCGTCTGCTTCAGGAGGTCTGGATGCTGTTTGCCACGCGTCTCAATTCACTCAAGTCGAGGCCAGAGCTGTTCTTTGGTCCCGGCCCGGTCAGCACCGAGGACCTGCTCCGGCGGGCGGCCCGCATCCAGGGCCTAAATTCCCTGAGCCTGAACTTTCCCGAGCACTTCACGCCGGCGACGCTGCGCGCGACCCGCGAGACCATCGAGGCCCTGGGGCTCAGCGTCGATAGCCTCAACATCCGGTACCCGGCCGACACGTTCGGCGACGGCGGCTTCACGCACCCGAGCGCGGCCGTCCGGCAGCAGGCAATCGACCTGAGCTGCCAGGCGATGGACGCCTGCGCCGCCCTGGGCGGCAACCACGTGATCGTGTGGCCGGGCTTCGACGGCTTCGACTACGCCTTCCAGGACAGCTACGAGCGGATGTTCGCGCACACCGTGGAGGGCTTCGCGCAGCTGGCCGCGCACGATCCGGGTATGCGGGTCGGGCTGGAGTACAAGCCGTGGGAGCCGCGCAAGTATTCCCTGATCGGCAACATGGGCGAGGCCCTGCTGGTGGTGCAGGAGGTGGGCGCAGACAACCTCGGCGTCGTGCTCGACTACTGCCACGCGCAGATGGCCAACGAGCACGCCCCGAAGGCGGCCGCGCTGGCCCTGCGCCACCACAAGCTGTTCGGCGTGCACCTGAACGACGGCTACGGCCGGCAGGACGACGGCCTGATGGTCGGCACCGCCAGCCTGCTCACCACGCTGGAACTGCTGGTGCTGCTGGAACGCGGCGGGTACCCCGGCACCATCTACTTCGATACCTTCCCGGTCCGCGAGGACCCGGTGCGCGAATGCGAGTGGAACATCCGCGTCACGCAGCGCCTGCTCACCCTGGCCCGCGACATCGCCGCCGATTCCGCCATCGGCACAGGGCACGACGCGTTCAACGTCACGGCCGTCATCGAGAAGCTCCTCTTCCCCGAGCGCGTCCATGTCTGAAGCGGCCGTGCTGGTGGCGGGCAGCCTGCACGTCGACCGGATGGTGCAGGTCGAGCAGCTGCCCGTGCCGGGCGAGACGGTGATCGCCACGGGCCACTGGTCGCAGCTGGGAGGCAAGGCCGCCAACCAGGCGGTGGCGGCGGCCCAGCTCGTCCGCACCACGCTGGCCGCGTGCGTCGGCAACGACGCGGACGGGCAGCAGGCCCGGGAGGCCCTGATCCGCCTGGGCGTGCACACGGCGCTCCAGATCAGCGGATCGCTCGCCACGGGGTCCAGCGTGGCGCTGCTCGATCACGGCGGCGAGAACGTGGGCGTGGTGGTGCCGGGCGCCAACGCCGACCTGAAGGCCGAGGATGTGGCGCCGGCCCTGCGCGCGGATCCTCCGCGGCTGCTGGTCTGCCAGTGGGAGACGGCCGCGCCGACTCTGCACCGCCTGCTGGAAGACGCGCGGGCGGCGGGCATTCCGGTCCTGCTGAATGCCGCCCCGTGGCGCGCGGACCCCGCGTACCACGCGACGCTCGCCCTGGCGGATCATGTGGTCGTGAACGCTGTGGAGGCGCGGGCGTGGACCGGCTCAGACCCCTCGGCCCGCGCGGCCCACCTGCCGCTTGACCATCCCAGCGTCGTGGTGACCCTCGGTGCGGGCGGGGTTCTGCACTACCGGGACGGCGTGCTCACTACAGACCTGCCCGCCCCGGCCGTCCAGGCGCGCTCCACGCACGGTGCCGGCGACCACTTCGTCGGGGTGCTGGCCGGGCAGATCGCGCGCGGCACCACCGTGCCGGACGCCCTCGGGCACGCCGTGACGTCCGCCGCCGACTTCGTTCAACTGCTGCACAAACACGATTCCGTTTCGTGATCCACACGTCGTCCCGCTCCCCATTCCCGTCGCCCTTTCACAGCCCAGGAGGCCCAGCATGAAAACAACCATCGTGTCCGCCCTGCTTGCCGTCACCGGTGTCGCCGCCGCGCAGGCGTTCTCTCCCGACACCGAGAAGAGCCGGATCGAGTCGTCGCAACTGGAGGCGAAGTTCGGGCCAGTGCCCACACTGCCCGCCGGCACCCAGTTCGGCGGCGTGATGAAGGCCCTGTCGAACGAGTACTGGCAGCTGCTGCGCAGCGGGTATCTCAAGGGCGGCGAGAAGTACGGCGTGAAGATCGACGCCCAGGCCCCCAGCAACGAGAGTGACCAGATCGGCCAGCTCAGCATGATGAACACCATGCTCGGCAAGGACTACAAGGCGCTGCTGATCTCGCCGCAGAGCGACGTGAACCTGCTGCCGGGCATCCAGAAGGCCGGCAAGACCAGTCTGGTCCTGAACGTCAACGACGCGGTCGCGCCGTCCGCGCAGCACTTCGTGGGCAACAGCCAGTACGACAACGGCGTGAGCGTCGCCAACTACCTCCTGAAGACCTTCCCGAAGGGCGGTCAGGTGGCCGTGATCGAGGGTCAGGCCGGCGTGTACGCGGCGCGCCAGCGCACCCTGGGCTTCAAGACCACCCTTGCCAAGAACCCGGCCCTGAAGGTCGTGGCGAGCGTGCCGGCCGACTGGGACCGCCAGAAGGCCTTCACGACCGCGCGTGACCTGCTGCGCCGCTACCCGAACCTGACCGCGTTCTACTGCAACAACGACACCATGGCGCTCGGCGTGGTCGAGGCCGTCAAGGCGTCCGGCCGACTGGGCAAGACGCTGGTGTTCGGCACCGACGGCATCAACGCCGCCTACGACAGCATCAAGAAGGGTGAACTCACCGGGACCGTGGACTCCTTCCCGATCCTGACGGGCGAGGTCGCCGTCGAGGTGGCCGTGCGGCTGCTGGGCGGCCAGAAGCTGCCGCGCGTGGTCGCCACCCCGCAGGCGCTGGTCATGAAGGACAACATGGCCCAGTACGAGCAGTTCAAGAAGTAATCCCGGCATGCCAGGGGCGGGCCCGGCAGCAGATGTGCCGGGCCCGCCCTGATCCGCCGGAGTCGTCCCCATCAAAGGAGTGTGCCGTGGCTGAGCTGCTCAGCGCCCACAACATCAACAAATCGTTCAGCGGCGTCCAGGTGCTCCGTGACGTCCATTTCTCGCTGGGTGAGGGCGAGGTGCACGCCCTGCTCGGTGAAAACGGGGCCGGCAAGAGCACCCTGCTCAAGACCCTGTTCGGCATGCACCAGCCGGACTCCGGCACCCTGAGCGTGGGCGGGCAGAGCGTGGTCCTGCACAGCCCGCGCGCCGCGCAGGACCACGGCATCGCGATGATCCACCAGGAACTCGCGCTGATTCCCGAACTGACGGTCGCGCAGAATGTACTGCTCGGCAACGAGGGCCGGGAGCGCCTGAACTACGCGCATATGAACGCCCGCGTCCAGCCGTTTCTCGAGCGGGTGGGCCTGAAGGTCGCGCCGGGCACGCCCGTCAAGCGCCTCACCATCGCGCAGCAGCAGATGGTCGAGATCGCGCGCGCGCTCGCCCGGCAGGCCCGCATCATCATCATGGACGAGCCGACGTCCAGCCTCACCACCCAGGAGACCCGGCAGCTGTACGCCGTGGTGCGGGAACTCACGGCCGGCGGCGTGGGCATCATCTATGTCAGCCACCACTTCGACGAGATCGAGGAACTCGCCGACCGCGTGACGGTGCTGCGCGACGGGCAGTACGTGGGCACCGTCGAGCAGCGCGGCGTGACCCGCGAGCAGCTCGTGACCATGATGGTTGGCCGCGAACTCGCGGCGCAGCACGCCCCGCCGCACAGGACACCGGGCGACATCCGCCTGAAGGTCAGCCGCCTCGGCCGCGCCGGCGCGTTTGACGACGTGAGTTTCAGCGTCCGGGCCGGCGAGGTCGTCACGCTGGCCGGCCTGATCGGCTCGGGGCGCACCGAGGTGCTGCGCGCGGTCTACGGCGCGGACACGGCGGAGTGCGGCGAGGTCGAACTCGACGGCGAGGTCGTGGCCCGGCCGACGCCGGCCGGCATGATGCGGCGCGGCACCGGCTTCATCCCGGAAGACCGCCGCCACCAGGGCATCGTGCCCGACGCGCGGGTGAGCGTGAACATGATGCTGACCAGCTGGGCCAAGGGCCGGGTGGGCGTGCGCGGCACCGAGATGCGCCGCGAGGTCGAGCCGCAGATGGAGCAGCTCGGCATCCGCCCGAACAACCCCCAGCAGGTGATCCGCCGCCTGTCGGGCGGCAACCAGCAGAAGGTGATCCTGGCCCGCTGGCTCGCGGCCGGCTGCGGCCTGCTGCTGATCGACGAACCCACCCGCGGCATCGACGTGGCGAGCAAGGCGGACATCTACGCGCTGATCGACAGCCTCGCCGAGCGCGGCGTCGCGGTGCTGATGGTGTCGTCCGAACTGCCCGAAGTCCTGCGGCTCAGCGACCGCGTCCTGGTGATGCGTGAGGGAACGGTCGCGGGGGAACTCTCACGCCAAGACGCCAGCGAGGAGCGCATCCTGGCGCTGGCCACCGGAGCACATGCCCATGCAGAAGACCCAGTCCACGTCTAACGCCGCCAGCCGCGCGGCGGTCATCGAACGCCTGCGCGAGGCGGGCATCCTGGCCATCCTGCTGCTCGGCGCGGTGGTCTTCAGCGCGACCGTGCCGTCGTTCTTCTCGGTCGACAACGCCATCACCGGTATCGGCCTGAGCGCGGCCATCAACACCATCGTCGCCATCGGCCTGACGTACGTGATCATGACCGGCGGCATCGACCTGAGCGTGGGTTCGACCGCCGCGCTGTCGGCCGTGATCGGCGCAGACCTGATGCAGCGCGGGCTGCCGCCCCTGCTCGCCGTGGTGGTCGCCCTGGCGGTGGGCGCCGTGGCCGGCCTGGTGAACGGCCTGCTGATCACGCGGGTGCAGCTCGCGCCGTTCATCGTCACGCTCGGCACCATGACCTTCTACCGCGGGCTGGCGCTGTCGTACACCAACGGGCAGCCCATCCTGTCGCTGCCCGACGGCTTCAAGAATTCGCTGGGGGGCGACGTGTTCGGGCTCCCGATTCCACTGATCGCCGCGCTGGTGCTGGTGGCCGCGTTCACACTCATCCTGCGCTACACCAAGACCGGGCAGTACATCCTCGCCATCGGCGGGAACGCCGAGGCGGTGCGCCTGAGTGGCATCAACACGGGCCGCTTCGTGACGCTGACCTACGTGATCTCCGGCGTGCTGGCCGCGTTCGCCGCGCTCGTCCTGATCGCGCAGCTCGGCGCCGCCGAACCGATCCTCGGCAACGGCTGGGAACTCAGCGCCATCGCCGCCTCGGTGGTCGGGGGCACCAGCCTGGCCGGCGGCAAGGGCAACGTGGTCGGCGCGCTGCTGGGGGCGCTGCTGCTCAGCATGCTGCAGAACGTCCTGACGCTGCTGGGCGTGCAGGCCTTCTATCAGCTGCTCGCGACGGGCCTGATCATCATCGGCGCCATGGTCATCGACCGCTACACCCGCGGACCGTGATCCGTCCACGGAGCGCCACCCCCGCTCCTGACCTCGCCGCTCCAGCCCACCCGGGCGGGGCGGCGTTCACACGACGTTCAGGGTGACGCCGGCGTCGCGCAGCCACTCGAACCTGCGCGTCCGGCGGTCGCTGACGATCCGCCCGATGCGGTCCAGGCCGCACACCTGCGTCATCGCGCGCCACCCGAACTTGGTGTGGTCCGCGAGCAGCATGGTGGCGTGGCTGGCCTCGACCGCCAGGCGCTTGACCACCGCCTCCTCGATCACGGCGTTCGAGACTCCGCGCTCGTCCACCGCGTGCGCGCCCATCAGGAACAGGTCGGCCCGCAGGTTGCGCAAGTGCTCCTCGGTCCACGGCCCGGTGATGCTGAAGCTGTTGCTGCGGACGCGCCCGCCCAGCAGCAGCACCTCGGTTTCCCCGACTGCCAGGGCCTGCGCGGCGGGCAGGTCCAGCGTGATCGCGGTGAGCGGCCGCCCCGCCAGCCGGCGCGCCACCTCCAGGATGGTGGTGCCCGCGTCGAAGATGACGGTGGCGCCGTCGGGCACCTGGGACGCCGCGTAATCCGCAATCGCCATCTTCTCGGTCGGCATCCGCACGGACTTCGTGGCGAAGGCCGGCTCCCGCGCGATGTGACGCTCCAGCCGCATGGCGCCCCCGTGCGTGCGCGACACCAGGCCGCGCTCGGCCAGGCCCTGCAGGTCACGCCGGATGGTGGCCTCGGACACGCCGACTTTCTCGGCGATCTCCTGGGTGAGCAGGGACTCGTGCGCGTCCATCAGCTCCAGAATGCGCGTTTGCCGCTCAAGTGGAAGCATATGGACAGATCATACGCACATTCGATCACCGGCATGACGCAGGTCATCGTCTCCCGCAGTGAACACCGCCCGCTTATCCCGAGGCGTTCCCACCCAGCGACGCCGCGGGCACCCAGCGGCAGGGCAGGATGCGGGGCGGGGCGGGGACTCCGGCGAGGAGCTGGGCGAGCAGGCGCACGGCCTCCCGGCCCATCTCCAGGCGGGGAATGGTCACGTGCGCCCAGCCGGCCGGCAGCTCGCCCTGGTAGATGGGGTCGCCCAGCACCGCGAAGCCGTAGTCCTGCGGCCAGCGGTGCCCCAGCGCCTGCGCCACGGCGATCCACTCGGCAGTCAGGCGCTCGTTCTCACACAGGACGCCGGTGACGCCGACGCGCAGGGCCCCGGCCACCAGCTCTGGCGTGACGGTCTCGACGCGCTCCACGCGCCCGTGCTCGGGGTCATGGCGCAGGGCACGGCGGTACCCGAGTTCGCGGTCCACGGCGGATTCGTGGCGGGTGAGCGTGCCCAGGTACAGGGTGTGCCGGTGCCCGCGTGCCAGCAGGGCCGCGCAGGCCTGGGCGGTGGCGGCAGCGTAGTCCGCGGTCACGTACGGCAGGTCCTGACCCGGCAGGTCGCGCCGGCCGATGAAGACCGTCGGGTGGCCTCCGCCGACGAGTTGCGCCAGATCCTCGCGCCGCTGCTCGTCCAGCAGACCGAGCATGACCGTGCCGTCCGCGAGCCGCAGGCGGCTGGCCCCGTCGTGGTACACCGCGCGCCGGCCCCCCTGCGGCCCCGGCCGGGTGTGGAGCAGCAGGTCGTAGTCGAGTTCCGCGGCAGCTTCCTCGATCCCTTCCAAGAAGGGGGTGAAGAAGTCCCGCGTGCTTGTCGGGAAGACCGGCTCGTACGTGAACACGCCCAGGATGCGGTTGTGGCCGCCCGCGAGGCGCCGCGCGGCGACGTTGGGCACGTAGCCGATCTCCTGCATGGCCTGCAGGACGCGCTGCCGGGTCGCGTCCGGAATGCGGATACCGTCCACGCCGCCGTTGAGCACCTGCGACACGGCCGCCTGGGACACCCCGGCAAGCCGGGCGACCTCGCGCTGGGTGGGGCCTTTACGGGGCGGGGGGGCCACGCTCCGTATCCTAGAACCCGGGAGAGGGCGTGAGGCGCAGCGCCTCGGGCCAGTGCAGCTCGAAGCCGAGGTCGCGTTCCAGCAGGGCCTGGAAGTCGCCCAGCAGGGCGGGCGTGTGGTAGACCTGCGCCGGCGTCAGATCGGCGTTCAGCGCGTGTGCCGCGAGCGCCCCGGCGGCCTCGCCGATGTTCCACTCGACGGGGTGCAGGCGGTAGCAGCCGTTCGTGATGTGCGTGACCCCGAGGTTCTTCGCGGCGGGCAGGAGGTTCTCCACCCGCACCGGGAGGAGCGCCCCCAGCGGAATCTGGAAGGGCCACGACGCCACATCGACATAATTGCGGCCGCGCGTGGACGGGTGCAGGTCGATGCGGTACTGCCCGATGCCGACCGTGTCGGGGAACAGCTCGGCGCCCTGAAGGCCCGCGCGGGCGTCCACGCCGACCATCTGCTCGAGCACCGTGAACTGCGCCCGGATGCGGCGGGATTCGCGGACGTAGATGGCCTTGGCAAGACCGTCCCGCGTGCCGGTCACGTCGCCGCGCAGGCGCAGGCCCGGGTACCCGTGGCCGGGGCCGTCGTGTCGGGGCGCCTCGGTCTGCATCCAGTACAGCAGACTGAGGCTCAGGTCGCGGGCTCCGGCGAGGTGCTTCGCCTTCTCCTCCTCGCTGACGCCCAGCACCGGGCCGAGCCAGTAGTCGATCTGCGGCCAGTTCACCAGCGTGATGTCGCTGGCGTAGCGGCCCTCGGGGTAGTGCCGCCGGGCGAAGATGCGCCGGAAGTGCCACAGGTCGCCGCCGTGCGGGGTCTCGTCCGGGTTGCCGAACAGGTCGCGGTACACGGCGCGGTGCGTGATCGGCTGGCACAGCGTCCAGCTGAGTTGCCGGTCCGGCCAGAACGGCGCCTGGTACCCGCGCCAGAAGTCGTAACCGGCGGGCTTGTCGATGGTGTGGTCCTCGCCCTCGAGGTGATCCATCGCAAAGCACCAGCTGATCGCCTGCTGGTTGAGGGGATCGGCCTCGGACAGCGCGTGCGGCTCGCCGGTCTGCGCGTGGCCCTCGGCGCCGATCACGCTCTCGATGCCCCCCAGGTCCAGAAGCTCGCCGGTCTCGGTGGCGTCCAGCACGTAGGGCGCCGTGAGGACCGTCCGCTCGCCGCTCGGAACGTGCTCCACCGTGACGGCCGCGACGCGGTCCCCGTCCATCTCGACGGCGACGGGCCGGGTCTCCAGCAACACGACCAGTTGCCGGTCCGCGCGGTACGGAGCGAGCATGGCCTCCAGCACCGCCAGGGCGACGCGCGGCTCGTGGCACAGGCGGCTGACGGTCCCGGCCCCGGGATTGAGCGCCACCTCGGCGCGCGACTCGGGCCGCAGCGGGTAATGCTGGCGGTAGTACGCGCGCACGCCGTTGCGAAAAGCGCGGTAGGACGCGGTGCAGCCGACCTCCTCGATCCAGATGCCCTCGTCCGGCGGCACGGCCTGGGAGGTGAGCTGCCCGCCGATCCAGTCGGTCTCCTCGGTCATGAGGACGCGCCGGCCGAGCCGCAGGGCGGCCAGGGCCGCGGCGACGCCGCCCGTGCCCCCGCCGATGATCAGGATGTCCGTGTGGGTGTCTGGCATGAAATCAACCTTTGGTGCCGCTGGCGGCCAGGCTCTCGATGAACTGCCGCTGCGCGAGGAGGAAGGTGAGGAGCACCGGCAGCGCGACGAGCACGCCGGCCGCCAGCGTGAGGTTCCAGTACACGCCGCCGAGCGGGTCCGTGAAGCGTTGCAGGGCCAGCGGCAGGGTGAGCAGGCCCTCGCGGCTGAGGTAGATCAATGGGTTGAAGTAGTCGTTCCAGGAGTTCAGCACCGCGAAGATCGCCACCGTGGCCAGCGCGGGCCGCGAGAGGGGGAGCATGATGTACCGGAACACGCCCAGCGTGCCCAGCCCATCCACGCGCCCGGCGTCGTCGAGTTCGGGCGGCAGGGTGATGAAGTGCTGGCGCATCAGGAACACGGCCAGCGCGCCGGTCGCGCTGAAGATCTGCGTGACGATCACCGGGACGTGCGAGTTCGTGAGCCCCAGCCGGCTGAACGCCACGAACTGCGGCACGGCCGTGAGTTCGCTGGGCACCATCATCGCGACCAGCGTGAGGATGAACACCACGTCCCGGCCGGGGAAGCGCAGCCGCGCGAAGGCGTACCCGGCCAGCGCGGACAGCAGCATGGTGAGCGGCACGACCAGCGCGGCAATGTACACGCTGTTCACGTACTGCCGCGCGAACGGGTAGTCGTGGAACACCTGCCGGACGTTCGCCAGGCTCAGGTGCGCGAGATTCACGTCGAACGGCGAGGAGAAGATCGCCGCGCTGGTCTTGAACGCCGACACCAGCAGCCACAGCAGCGGCAGCAGGAACGGCAGGCTGACGAGCACGAGCAGAGCGTACAGCGCCCACGACCAGCGGGGCGCGCGCTCAGCCCTCATAGAACACCAGCCGGCGGCGCAGCGACCACTGGGCGACGGTCAGGGCCAGCACGATCACGAACAGCACGGTCGCCACGGCGCTGGCGTAGCCGAACTCGAAGAACTGGAAGCCCTGCTTGAACATGTACACGATCAGGGTGGTCGTCGAGTCCGCCGGGCCGCCCCCGGTGAGGACGTACACCGGCGTGAACAGCTTCAGCGCGCCGATCAGCGTGACGATGAACACCAGGAAGAAGGTCGGCGAGATCAGCGGCAGGATGATGCGGCGGAAGACCTGCCACCCGGTCGCGCCGTCGAGCCGGGCCGCCTCGTGCAGTTCCGGCGGCACGCCCTGCAACGCGCTGAGGAAGATCACGGCGTTCAGGCCAACGGACTTGATCACCTCGATCACCACGACCGTCCACAGCGCCGTGGACGGCGTGAACAGCAGGTTCACCTCGCCCGCGCCCAGCCGCGACAGCCAGGTGTTGAGAAGGCTGTCGGGCTGCAGCAGGAACTTCCACACCAGCGCCCACGCGACCACCGGCATCACCACTGGCGAGAAGACGATGGTGCGGAACACCCCGATGCCGCGCAGTCGGACGTTCAGCAGCGTTGCCAGGGCCAGCGCGGCGCTGATGTTCAGCGCGAGGATGCCCGCCGTGAACGCGGCCGTCACGCCGGCGCTGCGCAGGAAGGCCGGATCGGCGGCCAGGCGCGTGTAGTTGCGCAGGCCCACCCAGCGGGGCGCGTCCAGCAGCGACCACTGCGTCAGCGAGATGCCCATCACGCCGAGCAGCGGCACGATGACCACGAGCAGCATGCCCAGCGCGAACGGCGCGGCGAACAGCACGCCCATCAGCGCCTCCCGCTGGGCGCGCCGCAGGGCCGGGCGCCCCGGGCGCGCCGCGCGCGTCACAGGGCGTCGACCTGACGGCAGATGTCGTTCAGAACGCTGCCCACGTTCGCGCCGGGCTGGTACAGGCTCTCCAGGCCGCTGGAGATGATGTCGTTGGCCCGCAAATAGTTGTCACCGGTCTTGAACACGCGGGCACTGCCGAGCTGGCTGACGAGCGCCGTCTTCACGTCGGCTGCCGGGATGGCCGGGTTGCTGCCCAGGTACGCCGCGCTGTTCAGCACGCTCTTGCGGGGCGGCGGGAAGAACTTCGCGGTGCGGGCCATCACAGCCGGAGACGCCAGGAACTTCAGGAAGGCCTGCCCCTCAGCCGGGTGGGCCGACTTGGCGAACACCACGTACCCCGCCTGCCCGAGCTGGGTGACGCGGCCCGCGCTGCCCTTGGGCATAGGCGCCACACCCCACTTGAAGGGCGCGTCCTTGAGCTGGGCACTGAAGCTGACGTTATCGACGTACATACCCAGCTTGCCGCCCTGGAAGGTCGTCTGGTCGCCGGGCCGCGGCACGGACTGGTCCCTGAAGGTCATGTCGTGCATGAGCTGGAAGGCCTGCACGCTGGCGGGCGTGTTCAGCGCGCACTTCAGGCTGGCGTCGAAGGCGTTGCCGCCGTTCGACCACAGCACCGGCAGGGTACCGCTGTTCCACGCCTTGATGTCCAGGCGCATGATGCGCGCGCCGTACGCGCCGGTCTTGTCCTTGATGGCCTTGGCGGCCGTGCGGAAAGCCGCGTATGTCCACGTGCCCTTGGCGTACTGGGTCATGGGGTCGGCCACGCCGGCCTGCCGGAAGAGGTCTCTGTTGTAGAAGAGCACCGACGGGGAGTTCGAGAAGGGCACGCCGTACAGCGCCTTGCCCTGGGTCCACAGCGACAGGGCGCTGGTCGGGAAGTCCGCGACATTGAAGGCCGCGTCCGTCTTGAAGCTGGCGAGGTCGCGCAGGGAGCGGCTGGCGAGGAAGGTGGGCACACTCGCCTCGGCCAGCCAGCCGACGTCCGGGCCGTCGCCGGAGGCGAGCTGCACCGCGACCTTGCGGGCGTAGTCGGCGAAGGGCGTGACCTCGACGCTGACCTTCACGCCCGGGTTCTGCGCGCTGTACTCCTGGGCGAGCTGTTGCAGCAGCGCGAGGCCGTCTCCCCCGGCCCACGTGGAGAAACGCAGCGTCGTCTGCGCGGAAGCGGCGGACGACAGCAACAGGGCGGACATGCTGAGCACCAGACCGGTACGGTTCATCGAAACCTCCAGAACATTTGATTATGCGTATTATCAGAATGGGCGCAGCCCTTGTCAAGGCTGCCGCGACCGGATGTCGGACGCACCGGTACGGCCTCCCTCCCTCCGGGCAACTCCCGCAGCACGCGCGAGATCCGCTGAGCTGGCAAGCGCTTCAACAGCGCCGATGAGACGGCGCACCCGCTCTTACCCTGTCGGACGGCCATCTCAGCTTCACCGGGCCATCAGGACATCGACGGGGGTCACGTGGCTGAGGATGTGGGCGATGCTGCCGGCGACCGCCGCGCTGAGCGCCGCAGTGTGGCGTCGCCCCAGCACGTTCAGATCCGCGCCGATGTGACGGAACTCCGTCGGTGCGGTGTGTGGTCTGGCTGGGCCGTGTCTCCGTTGCAGTCGGTGTCCGCTGGGCCAGAAACACTGACCCCACAGTCTGAAGACTCAGCTTCCAAGCTCGCAGCCCAGGGCGTCAGGTGGATGACGCGAGCGTGCCTTGCAACGACGTTCACTGCAGTGATCACTGCTCTAGCCCTGGTCCAGGCGCCGCCCGCGCTTCAGGCATCCTCGACTCAACGTGCCGTAACCTCACCAAACATGTCGGATCGGCTGGCGGCCCCACTGAATGCCTCCGCAGCGTCCAAGTCCGTGCTGGAGGGGTCTCCCCTACGGGCAATCAGCCACAGCGGAACGGGATGGGCACCGGGCCACAGCAGCACACTCCACGGACGCGGCCGCCCGTCACCAGCGGCGCAGCTGCCAGGTGCGAGGCCGCCTGCCGGCAGGTGTGCAGTCTCGCGGCGATGGCCGCGCCGCTGCCGGCCACTCCCTGCTGGACGAGGATGTCCCGGATCGCCGCCGAGCACGAAGCGCCGCCGTACAGGGCGGCGTGCGCGCACCGGAAGCCCTTGAGCGGCGACAGCCAGCGCTGGTACAGGTCAATGGACGTCACCGCCGTGGTCGTGAGGGTATTCATGCGTGACGGTAACGCGCCTGTTTCCAGCGCGGGACCGGGTGCGGTGAAGGGCTCCTCATCGCCGCGCGCGTCACGGGCCGGTCATCCGCTCCGCGACGGCGAGGACGTCCCTGGGATGCAGCACGCCCTTGAACCACACCACCCGCTCGCCGAAGTCACTGGGGTTCACACCCGCCCTTTCCAGATTCAGCCGCTCCGACACGCACACAATGACGTCCTGCCGCCCGGATTTCCGCAGCAGTTCGAACTTCTTACGCAGGTACTCTGGCCGCCAGTAGCCCACGATTTCCACCAGCACCGACGCGTCTCCCCGCTTGATGCGGAAGTCCGGCAGAATCACCCCGCCCGGCACCGGCACCAGGTCCACCTCCCGCTCCAATGTCCAGGTCGTCTGCAACTTGGCGAAGCGCTCCGCGAACCCGGACTCCAGCGCCGAGTCATGCTCGCTGGGAGGCGCGTAATGGCTGACGTAGCCGTCCTCGCTGGTCAGCTGGAACGACCACTCGTCGTCCCCGGGGTCCACCCAGGACAGGTCCTTGCGCGGTTTGAGGGCCGCCGACAGGTCCCACTTCGTGACGTGCAGCAGGGCCGGAAGGAATTTGGCCATCGCCAGGCCGTAGCGTGTGGTCGAGCCGAACAGGCTCGTGGGTCCGTCCAGGGTCAGCGTGAACCCGAACTCGGCATCGCCCTCGACGGTCACCATCAGGCCGAAAAACTTCAGGTACTTCAGGAGCTGCTTGTAGCGGGCGGGCTCGTTGCGCCGGGCGGTAATCACCAGACTGTAGGCGCGGTACAGCATGCCCTGTGCCTGCGCCAGGTCGTAGCGGTGGATCAGTTCCAGGGCGGCCGGCGGCTCGAAGGTCACCAGCGTCTGCTGATCGGACAGGTCGGCGTACAGGCTGGACGCCACGTCAGCGGCCGACAGCGGCGATCCGCTCGACAGGGCCCTCGCCGCCTGTTCGAGGAGGTGTGGCGTCTGCCGGCGGCTCGGCACGTGGGCCTGAGCGAGTTCAAAGACCTTCGCGCGGACGTGCACGGGGTCCACGTGGCCGCCCGCCTCGAAGGTGCCCATGCCGGTCAGCAGGTGGGCCAGGGCACGGACCGTCTTGAAGTCCTGGCGGCCGACCTCAAGGGCGCGGATGGCCTCGTCCAGCTCCCAGCGCCGCTTGCCGAGGTGATCCTCGAACACCCCGATCAGGTCGGCGGCGAGGTTCAGGTTGGCCGTGGTCGGCCTGAGGCGTCTGGGCTCGACCAGCCCGGCCTTCACACGGAATTGCAGCAGCTCAGTCGGGAGCATTGATGTCCAGGTAATGGTCGGCAATGTCCTGCGCGCTCATCCCCGCCTGCCACTGCCCCCGCCGCTGCTGGCTGACGCGCTCCTCACTGGTGCCCTCGGTGATCACCTCGTACAGCACCGCCTGCTTGCCCTCGACCCGCCGGAGGATACGGCCCAGCCGCTGGATGTGCTCGCGCTCGGTGGCGGTCCCCGAGAGGACGACCGCCACGCTCGCCTCCGGCACGTCCACGCCCTCGTTCAACACCCGGCTGGTCACGATGACCCGGTATGCCCCGGACCGGAACCTCTCCAGCACGGCATGCCGCTCCTTGACCGGCGTCTGGTGCGTGATGGCCGGAATCAGGAACTCGCGGCTGATGCGGTACACCGTGTCGTTGTCGTCCGTGAAGATCAGGGTGCGCGCGTGCGGATGGTTCGCCAGCAGTTCCTCTAGCACGCGCAATTTGCCCTCGGTGCCGTACGCCAGCGACTTCGCTTCCCGGTGTGCCCGCATGGCGGCCCGGCCCGGCGGACTGCCGCTCGCCCGGACGAACTCGGTCCAGCCCTCCAGCGACCCCAGACGGATGCCCTGCAGCCGCAGAAAGTCGTTCCGTTTGCGGATCAGGTCGTCGTACAGGCGCTGTTCACCCTGGCTGAGCTTCACGCGGATGATCGTCTCGCGGTAGTCCGCGAGCGTGTCGCCAGCCAGGTCGTCGGGGGCCGCGGCGTACACGATGGGGCCGATCAGCGAGTCCAGATCCCGCTCCCGGCCGTCGGACCGCTTGGGGGTTGCAGTGAGGCCCAGGCGGTACGGCGCGAGCCCCATCTCGGCGATCACGCGAGTGAAGTCGGCCGGGAGGTGGTGGCACTCGTCAAAGATCTGAAACGCGTACCTGCCAGCCAGCTCCTCGGCGTGGATGGCGGCGCTGTCGTAGGTGCTGACCAGCAGCGGCGTGTCGTCATGGCTGCCCCCGCCCAGCAGCCCAACACTGGCGTCCGGGAAGGCCGCCACCAGCCCGGCGTACCACTGCTGCAACAGGTCCAGCGTGGGCACGCAGATCAGGGCGCTCCGTGGCGTGTCCCTGAGGGCCAGCTGGGCCACCAGGGTCTTGCCGGCGCCGGTCGGGAGCACCACGACCCCCCGGCGCCCGGCAGCTTTCCAAGCGCGGACGGCAGCGGTCTGGTGTGGATACGGAATCACATCCCGCGCAAAGCCGAGCTCCAGTTTTACAAACGCGCTGGCCTCGTCCCTGACTGCGATTCCAGCATCCCTGAGGAGTTCCATCACGTCCCGGTAGCGGGTGCCTGGAGCGCGGTAATTCTGGCTGCGGGCATCCCAGGTGAACAGCCCGGCGACCGCCTCCGGACGGTCGCGCATCACCAGGGTGCCGCGGTCAAGCCGCAGCGTGGGCGGCCGGCCCGACGTCTGCCCGCTCCGCGCGCCGGAGGGGTCGTCCGGGACGGATCGGCGCAGCTGGCCCGCGTCAGAGCACACCGTGTAACCACTCAAGGCTGAAGGTCGTGCGCTGAATCCGCGGCCATAGGTCGTCGTGCAGCGGCACCGGACCGTCCCAGCGCCACGGCCCGGTATACAGCGGCACCACACTGTCCCGGCGCTCGGTTGACTGGACCAGACTGAGTTCTGCGCCGTAGGTCATCCGGACATACCGCCACAGGTCGTCAACGGCGTCCGCATTGATCTCGTGGTGCTCGGGGACGATCAGGATCAGGTTCGGTGTTACTTCGTCCATAGCATAATCAGTCTACCGCAATACGCCATAAGACGTCTGTGATGGGGTCTGTTGACGCCGCGCCGCATAGCCACGGTCTGACACTCGCCCGCCATCAGAGGGACGTGTGGCCGAGAGCCGCACCCAGCCACCACTCACACCGCAAAGGATCGGCCACACGTCTCCCCTCCCCCGTTCCACTTTGTCTTGGGAAGCATCAAGCGTGTGGTCGCACGAGCGTCCAGCACCTCATTGCCTTCCAGTTGCCATCCTGTGGGGCCACGAGGTATCGGACGTCGCCGGGCCCGAGCTGGTTGGTGCCCCCGGAACCCGTCTCATGGTGCCAGCGCTGAACACTATCCACAAGTGTGTGAGTGAAGCACTGGTAGAGGTCCGCTGCCCTGCTTTGCGAGAGAAACGTTCGGGTGCCCACCTCGACCATGAGCTACGTTCAAAGGGCACCGTGGAAGCGGCTGAGCATGAGATGCAAAGCATTGGAGATCAGGTTGGGAACGACCCACAGCAGCGTGTGACTGTCTCGATGCACCTTCCGCAGCCGCGGCACGTGAGTGCACCCATGGCGTCGATACAACCGGCCAGATAGCCCTGGTCTTACCGGTAAGACCACCCCGCGCGGTATGGTGCTCGCGTGAAAATTGCGACGGTGTTCAATCACGCTGGAGGTGCGGGTAAGACGTCCATCGTGCGTGATGTCGGCTATGAACTGACAGGCTTGGGCATGCGGGTTCTTCTCGTCGATCTCGATCCGCAGGCTTCATTGACCAAGTGGCTCGGGGTCGAAAACGTTGACCTTTCAGATACGGTCTATCCGCTGGCACTGGAAGGCAAATCGCTGCCCCAACCCAGGGAGGCACATGGCCTCCATCTGATCCCAGCGCATATCAGCCTGTCGCTCGCAGAGGCACAGATCAGCGGGCAGATCGGCGCAGTGTTGACCCTGCGTCAGGCCCTGGGACAGTTGCGCGATTCGTACGACGTCGTGCTGATCGACTCGCCGCCGAGCCTGGGCCAGTTGGCCGCCCTCGGAGCGCTCGCAGCCGACCACCTGATCGTTCCGGTGCTGACCCAGCAAAAGGGGCTCGATGCTCTGCCTGGACTCCAGAGCGCCCTGGAGCTGTACCACCGCCTGCGACCGGACCTTGGCGTCGCGCTGTACATCCCGACCATGTACGAGGGACGACGTGCCCATGACCGGGAAGTGCTGCAGGCTTTGCGTGCCAATCTGCCGCAGGTGTCTCGGCCCGTACCGTTGCGCGGCGCGGTGTGGCTCGACTCCAGCAGCGCAGGACAGCCGGTGGGCATGTTTGCACCTGGAAGCCCTGTTCACCGGGACGTACAGGAATTGACCCGCTCGGTCAGTGAGGCCCTGAAATTGGAAGTGACCGCATGAGCCAGAAGCGCAAGGGGCCAAACCTCGGCGGGCTGCTCGGTGCCTCGGCCGCTCTCCTGACAAGCCCGGACCTTCCGACGCGGACGCTGCCAGTGAACACCCTTACCACAGGCAAAGGTCAACCGCGGCGGACGTTTCCGCAGGGCAGTCTGGAGAGCCTGGCGAACAGCATCCGGGAACATGGGGTGCTTCAACCCCTGCTGGTGCGTCCTGACGGCGACGGATACGAGATCGTCGCGGGGGAACGGCGGTGGCGCGCCGCACAGCTCGCCGGAGTGACTGAGGTACCGGTCGTCATCCGCACCTTGAGCGACCAGGAAGCGCGCATCGTGGCTCTGGTCGAAAACCTTCAACGGGAAAACCTCAACGTCATCGACGAGGTGGACGCCAAGCTCGAGCTCGCTGCGGCGACGCTGAATCTCACTCCGGATCAGGCACGGTCACGGCTCATTCGCCTTACCAAACAGGACCCCGGAGAGGAAGCGGCGGCTCTGGCGGCCGCGTTCGCGCCGCTGGGGGAAACCTGGCAATCGTTCGCGAAGAACAAGCTGCGCGTGCTCGGCTGGCCGGACGCGGTTCTAGCTGCGTTGAGGCGTGGGCTCCCGCTGACAGTCGCGTCCGTCATAGCCGGCTCGCCGGCAGCCCATATGGATCGCTTGATCTCACTGGCAGAGGGCGGCGCCAGTCGAACGGACCTCAGGCAGGAGGTCGAGCGGCTGGCGGCGCCGGTCGAGAGCCCAGACCTTGCTGCCACCGCTGGCCGCCGCCTCTCGAGCCGCCGTTTCCTTGCGTCATTGGACGAGCACCAGCGCAAAGAAATGGACCGCTGGCTTGCTCGGATGCCAAACTTCATCAGGGATCGGACGGGGTGATGTTTCAAGCAGCGCACCTGACGAATTCTTTCGTGCACAAGCTGCTGTAGAACACGAATAGGTCGGTCAGCGTTGCTGTGCATTCAGAGCTGTCACGATGCGCTCCGATATGGCTCCGGCAGACCGCGCGGTCGGGCTCGACCGCGATTGCTAATGGCCATGCAGTATGGGTGAGCTTCAGCTGCCGTCGAGCATTTAGGACCGTTGCTTCTGCAACCGGAGAGCGGGTCGCCCTGCGGCATTCAGGGGCTTTATAGACCTAAAATCAGCCTGAGCCACCCCTTCATGACCACAGATGTGCCCCTACCCAACGGGGCCCTGATGACATTCACGATCCGTCGCGTTGTGTGGAGCGTTACCACGCAAGACCTGTACGGCTGTCGTACAGCGGCCCAACTGAGCAGGCCCTGACCTCACTACGCTGCTTTTAAACATAGGCCAAACACGACCTATGCCTCGAGGAGCGCTTCCAGTTGACGCAGGAGCTTTTCTACCTGGCTCCGTTTGCGATGGTCGAGGCGAGCACGAGACTGCGCGTCCAGCAGATGGCGTCCTACGGTGGTCCAAGGATCGTCTGGTGTCGGGTGGGCAGGCACGCGGGGTCCCGAAACCAGCGCACGGAGTTCCTGAACAGTGATGCCGCTCTGCGTACGCTCCAGCAGGGTCAGGCGCTCGCCTGCGTCCTTGACGCGGCCGATGATCAGAGCCTTACGATAGTCGAGGCCCTCGCGCACGGCGGCCTGGACATCGGGGGGCAGATTGAGAACGGCAGCACGATTTCGGATGAAACTGCGCCACGTCTCACGGCCGAGCGAACCGAAGGCCGCGTCGAGGGCTGCGACGAGATCAGGCGCTGCCTCGGGATGACGGTCAAGGGCAAACATCCGCGCGACGGCCTCCGACTCCGGGACATCAAGGGTGGCGGCTGCCACCTGCAGACGTGCCCGAACCTCCTCAATCACGTTCAGGTTCTCCCTCTGCAGGTTCTCGACTGCGGCCGCCATCCGCGCCTCGGCGTCGTTCAGGGTGCGGATGAGGACCGGCACCTCATCCAGACCGGCCAGTTGGGCGGCCCGCCAACGTCGCTCGCCCGCCACGATCTCGTAGTGTCCGCCCGCTTCGGGGCGAACAAGGAGCGGCTGGAGGATGCCCTGCTGACGAATGGAGCGCGCGAGGTCGGAGAGCGTGGCCTCATCGAAGTGAACGCGCGGCTGGAACACGCCAGGTCGCAGGCTGCCCACGGGCACGGTCGTGGTGGCCGGCTGCGACAGGTCATCGACCGAGGCGACGAGGCCAGTCAGTCGGGCGCCGATCACGGGTCGACCCCGGCGCGTCACGCGGGCGCTCCGGGAATGATCACACCCAGGCCAGCGGCGTCGCTGATCTCCTGAGTGACGCGCAGGACGTCGCGGTGGACGGGTGAACCGTTGGCGTACATTCCGACCGGCTGCCCGGCACTGGCGCTGTCATTCCACACCGCCCCGCGGTCAGCGATCGGACTTGCTAGAGGATGCAGAAGCTGCTTGAGAACCTCGTATGCCTCGCGGTCGTGCGAACGTCGGGCGTCGTAGAGCGTCGGTACATACAGCGCGACGGTCAGGTCTGGGCGGAGCTTGCGATACGTCGCCATCGCTTCGCCCAGGCCGGCCAGAGCATTCATGCCTTTCTGGCGCGTGGGCACCGGCACGATCAGGTGATCGGCAGCCAGAGCGCCCAGAATCGACAGCTGGCCCAGGCTGGGTGGGCTATCGATCAGCACACTGTCGTACTGGTCAGCCACCTGGGCCAGGGCCTGTCGAAGGTGAAGGTGCGCGCCAACCACACCCATCATCCGTCCTTCGGCCAGGGCCAGGGAGACGTCGCTCGGAATCAGGGACAGGCCGTGAACCTGCACTGGATCGGGCAGAGGAGAGCCCTGTGTCGCCGTGTTGAAGACCGTCTGATCCTGCCTGATATCGGTAACACCCAACCAGTCGGTAAGGTTCGCCTGCGGATCAAGATCGACCAGCAGGACGCGCTGACCTGCCTGGGCCAGCGTGTAGCCCACGTCGCGGGTAAGACTCGATTTCATGACCCCGCCCGCATGGTTGAAAAGCGTCATCGTCCGCATTACATACAGCCTACCTCGGCATCTGAACGTCTGGACGAAGGTAGCGCGGCTTGCTCGTCACATGACGAGCAGACTGAGTTGCACGGAATCAGTGACGAGTGGCGAACGCGTCCTATATGGCAAAAAATGCCGGTGGCGTGGCGCGAACCTATCGGACAACTTGCGCCATTCATTGTGGAGACCTTCTGAGACTATCGGACAACTTGCGCCGTTTTGTTCCCAGGACCCAAGCGGGCGGCCACTGCGAGCGGCCTCTCTGAAGCGCGTTTTGATCGTGTGGACCCACTATCGGACAACTTGCGCCGTTTTCCGCAGCCCGCTATCGGACAACTTGCGCCGTTTGACCGGCGGACCCCCTTGAAAACGCCAGAAATCGTCGATGCATCCAGACGCATTTGAACTATCGGACAACTTGCGCCGTTTGGTGGCAGCGTATCGGACAACTTGCGCCATGCGCGCCCTGCACTATCGGACAACTCGCGCCGTTCCAGCCACGCCGCTATCGGACGACTTGCGCCGTTGCTATCGGACAACTTGCGCTGTTGCTGCTCTGAGGTCGGACAACTTGCGCCGAAACGGGGGCCAAACTATCGGACAACTTGCGCCAAACTATCGGACAACTTGCGCCGTTTGGGACCCTGGAGCGCGTCCAGCACGCGAGGAGCGGCGCCGCTTGTTGTTGACAACATATATTCTTTTAAAAGATAAAAAGATCTACTAAAAGAAAAACAACAACAGGGGGATCCGTGACGGACCGGGGAATCAAGCGCTTCGACGAACTGAACATCGCCAGACTCAGCCTGATTAGCGTCCAGGAACGCATTCCGGCTGATTACCGGGACTGGGTCGTCGAACTCGAGGACGGAGATCGCCGCTACCGGGTCACGTGTCAGGCGCTGCCCGAGTACGGCGTGCCGCACGGAATCGACACGGACATCAGCGCGGCGCTGGTCAACCTATACATCGACCAGGGGTCACCCACGGACGGCACGGTCACCTGTACGCCGTACCAGCTGCTGATGATGGCCGGTCTCGATACCAGCGGCCGGTATTACGCGACCCTCGATGAGAGCCTCAAACGCCTGACCACCACGACCTACTTCATCGCTGAGGGTTGGCGGGACCATCCGCGTGGCCGGTGGACGAACGTCAACTTCCGGTACATCGACCGGATCGAATTCACGTCCGGGCAGGCCGAGAAGCTCGACGCCTCCAGCGTCCTGCGGATCACGCTGCCACAGGAGATCGCGCGCAGTGTCCGGGCGGGCTACATCAAGTCACTCGACCTGTCGTTCATGCAGACGCTCAAACGCCCACCCACACGGGCGCTGTACCGGCTGCTCGATGCCCAGCGGCGCGATCCGGAGAATCCGGACGCGGTGGCCATGGCCTATCAGGTGGGCCTGATGGAATGGGCAGAGGCGTGCAAGATCGTCACGGACCGGCCGAGCATGGCGCAGCGGACGCTCGACTCGGCGCACGAAGAACTGATTGAGAAGGGTTTTCTCAAGAGCGTCGAGTATCTCGGGCGTGGCAAGAAGAAGCTCCTCCAGTACACCTTCGGTGAGGCGTTCATTCCCCCTGACCCGGCCCTGCTACAGGAACTTGCAGAACTGGGCATCACACAGACCCGCGCGCTGCAACTCGTGCGCGAGCACGGCGAGAGTGGTGTGGAAGATGCCGTGGCACGCTGTCGCGCCATCCTGGCGAATGGCTACAAGCCGCGCAGCAAGCCGGCCTTTTACGTGGACGTCCTGAAGAACCCCACGAAGTACCAGATGCCCGAGGGGGCCGTGGAGCCTCAGAAACGGCCCTCTAAAGCCCAGGAGGGCCGGAGGCGGGGAGTTGGGCAGCCTACCCTCTTCGATGAGGCTTCTGGAGCCTCTCAGGAGGAAGTGCAGGACGAGGACGCGCTGCTCCGGGCCCAGCCCCGTGAAAAGCAGGTCGAGGAAGTCATGCGCACGCTCACCTTCCTGCTGCGCAACGATCTCAAGCTCATCGAACTGGACACCCTGCGCGTCGCCCTGGACGAAGGTTTGGAGGACCCCCTCGAGATCAAGGCCTGGGCCATCAAGGGTATCGCCACTGGGCAGAAGATGAGCATCGTCCGGGACCTGCGCACCCGACTGAGCTTGAAACCGCTGCTCGAGGTGTCGTCCTGAACAGGGCAGGGGAGACGAGAGGATCGCCGGTGATTTCTCACCGGCGAAGTTTCTTGTGGCCCTTACTCGCCTCCGGTGGCCTCCTGGCTCCTCGGAACGTCTGGTCCTGTCAGCCGTTTCGCCAGCCAGCGGTCGAAGCGCGCCAGGTTCTCCTCTTGTCGCGCGTACGCCTCGTTGATGGCGCGCAGGCGTGCATGCAGCGCCTCGAGCCGCTGGTCGCTGATCGGGACGTCCGAGCGTGTCCAGTCGCGGCGGTACTGGCCCGAGACGTCGTGCGTGGCCCGGCGCAGCGTGACCATGTCGCGCGCCTCCTCCAGCGTCATGCCGAGGGCGCGCAGGTCGATCAGGTCGCGCAGCAGGCGCAGCGAGTACGGACCGTAGAGTGCCCGCCCCGACGCCGTCACCTGATCCGGGGTGAGCAGGTTCAGTTCGGCGTAGTGCATCACGGTCCGCCGGGTTACGCCGGCCTCGCGCGCGAGTTCGGCGGTGGTGTAGAAGGCGATCTCGGGCGTCACGGGACGAGCACGACCTTGCCGGTCACGCGGCGCTCCAGCAGGGCCCGCAGCGCTTCCGGCCCGCGTTCCAGCGGGTAGCGCGCACTGATCAGCGGCCGGAGAGTGCCGCCCTGCACCCACGCGGCGAGTTGCGCGAGGTGGCGGGCGTTGGCGGCGGGCTCCCGGCGCGCGAATTCGCCCCAGAACACCCCGACCACGCTCGCGCCCTTCAACAGCGGCAGGTTCAGCGGCAGGCGCGGAATCTCGCCGCCGGCGAAGCCGACCACGAGGTACCGACCGTCCCACGCGATCGAGCGGAACGCCGGTTCGGCCAGCGCGTCTCCCACTGGATCGAGGATCACGTCGGGGCCGCTGCCGGCTGTCAGTACCTTGAGCCGCGCGCGGAGGTCTTCGGCGGCGTAGTCGATGATCTCGTCGGCCCCGTGCTCGCGGGCCACGGTGCCCTTTTCGGCGCTGCTCACGCCGGCGATCACGCGTGCCCCCAGCGCCTTGCCGATCATCACGGCCGCCAGACCCACGCCGCCCGCCGCACCCAGCACCAGCAGTGTCTCGCCACTCACCAGCCGGCCCCGGTCGACCAGCGCGTGCATGGCCGTGCCGTATGCAAGCGGCAGTGTCGCTGCGACCGCCGCGTCCAGGCCGTCCGGGAGGGGCATCACCGCGCGGGCCTGAGCGATCACGTGTGTGGCGAAGGCGCCCGTGCCGGTGAAGGCGGCGACCCGCTGCCCCACCCGGAGACCGTCCACGTCTGGGCCCACGGCGGCGACCGTGCCGGCGGCCTCCGCGCCGGGCACAAAGGGCAGGGGAGGCCGCACCTGGTACTGGCCCATGACCATCAGCGCGTCCGGGTAGTTCACGCCGGCCGCCTCGACCGCGATCAGCACCTCGCCCGGGCCGGGTACGGGCTGCGGCCCCTCCAGCACGCGCAGCGCCTCGGGCACGTCGTAGGACTCGCAGGTCAGGGCGCGCACGGAGCGCCTCGCGTCGTCAGGGCAGGGGGGAGCATGGATCATGTTAACGCGGGCGTGCACAGTTGACGTGCGGGGACACCGTGGATACGCTCGCCGTAGCCCAGACCCCAGTACCCGGCCGGGCGCCCCGGCCCCAGGAGACGATCAAATGGCCCCCTTCCTTGACCGCCGCGACCTCCGTTTCCAGCTCTTCGAGGCGCTGGACACCGCCCGCCTGCCCGAGCGCCCGAGGTTTGCCGACCACTCCCGCGAGACCTATGAGGATGTCCTGAAGCTCGCCTACGCCGTGGCGGAGCGGTACTTCGCCAACCACGTTCGGGCTGCTGACCTGAACGAACCGCATGTCGTAGACGGCAAGGTGGTGCTCGTGCCGGAGGCGAAGGAGGCTCTGCGTGCTTTCCGAGACGCGGGCTTCTACGCCGCGCACCACGACGAGTCGCTGGGCGGTCTGCAACTGCCGTGGGTGGTCATGCAGGCGGTCATGGCGCACTTCCAGGCGGCGAACATCGGGACCGCCGGATACGCCTTCCTGACCATCGGCAACGCCAACCTGCAGCGCGTGTTCGCGTCACCGGAGCAGCAGCGCACGTACATGCAGCCCCTGATCGAGGGCCGCTGGACCGGCACCATGGCCCTGTCCGAACCGCAGGCCGGCTCCGGGCTCGCGGACATCACCACGACCGCCACGCCGCGCGCGGACGGCACGTACAGCCTCCGGGGCAGCAAGATGTGGATCTCCGGCGGGGAGCACGAACTCGCCGAGAACATCGTGCACCTCGTCCTGGCGCGCATCGAGGGCGGCCCGGCCGGCGTGAAGGGCATCAGCCTGTTCCTGGTGCCGCGTTACCGGCCCACCCCGGACGGCCGGCTCGGCGAGGACAACCACGTGGTACTGGCGGGCCTGAACCACAAGATGGGCTACCGCGGCACCACCAACACCCTCCTGAACTTCGGCGAGGGCGGCGAGACGGTCGGCGAGCTGGTGGGCGAACCTGGCCAGGGCCTGGCACAGATGTTCCACATGATGAACGAGGCGCGGATAGGCGTGGGGCTGGGCGCGGTGATGCTCGCCTCGGCCGGGTACCAGGTGAGCCTGGAGTACGCCCGCGAACGCCGCCAGGGCCGGCGGCCCGGCGTCCGCGATCCCCTCAGCCCGCCCGTGCCGATCATCGAGCACGCCGACGTGAAGCGGCTGCTGCTGCGGCAGAAGGCCATCGTCGAGGGCGGCTTGGCGCTGTGCTTGTACGCGTCGTCGCTGGTGGACGACCTGGAGACCGGCGCGCCGGACGCCCGGCCGGACACGGCCCTGCTGCTCGACCTGCTGACCCCGCTGGTGAAGTCCTGGCCGAGCCGGTATGCCCAGGACGCCCTGAGCGACGCGATTCAGGTGATGGGCGGGGCCGGTTACACCCGCGACTACCCGGTCGAGATGTACTACCGCGACAACCGCCTCAACCCCATCCACGAGGGCACCGAGGGCATCCAGGGCAACGATCTGCTGGGCCGCAAGCTCACGCAGGCGGGCGGACGGGGCCTGACGGTGCTGCTGGAGCGGATCCACGCGGATCTGGCCAGCGCGGACGGGCTGGAGGCCGTGGAGGGCATCGGTACCGCCCTCACTACGGCTGCCGGCCACGCGCGGGAGGCGCTGGGCACCCTGCTCGGGCAGGCCGACGCGCTTGGACCGGAACGCGTCCTGGCCAACGCCAACGCGGCGCTGGAGTTGCTGGGGCACACGGTGGTCGGGTGGATGTGGCTGCGGCAGGCGACAGTCGCCGCGAGCGCCTTGGATCTGGCCCGCGGCGACGACGCGGCCTTCTACCGCGGCAAGCTCCAGACCGCGCGCTATTACGCCGTGTACGAGTTGCCCAAGGTGCGTGCCCTCGCCGAGCTGCTCGCCAGCGCCGACACCACCACGCTGGAGATGCAGGCTGAGTGGTTCTGAACGCAGGACCCGCCGTCCCTGTCCTGGCTGTGCAGCGCCGGGCTCAGTTCAGCAGCTTGCCGGCGTCACGCTCCGTGCGGGTCACGGCGACCAGGGTGAAGTCGGCGTGCACGTGCAGCACCACGTCGCGCTGCTGGTAGCGCAGGGTGACCGTGTGCAGGTTCTCGGCCATGAACTGGTGCCCGATCACGCGGGCCGTGTTCACGAAGTACGACGCGAAACTCAGCAGCTTGGGGTCCAGCGGCCGACCCTGGTGCCCGAGCAGCTTGTGGCTGGCGTCCAGCAGGGCCAGCGCCTCGGCACGGCCCGAGTCGTGGTAGTGCTGGATCAGGCGCTGCGCCTCGCCCACCGGCCGCTCCGGGGCCGGGGCAGCGGCCGGTGCCGGCACCGGAGCGGCGGCCACGGCCGCCTGGAGAGCGGGCACCTCAGCGGGTTGCGCGTCTGGGGCAGGAGCGCGGCCAGGGAGCAGGCCCTCGACCATCGGAATGAGTTCGTCCTGGCTGAAGGGCTTGCGCAGCACGGCGTTCGCGCCGGCGTCGCGGGCCTGCGCGCGGATCTCCTCGTCGACGTTGCCGCTCATCAGGATCACCGGCAGCGAGTGGAAGCGCTCCTGGCGGCGCAGCGTCGAGCATAGCTCCAGACCGCTCATGCCCGGCATGATCACGTCCACCATCAGCAGGTCGAAGGAGGTCGGCTCGTTCAGCAGCGCCTCGAGCGCTTCCTCGCCGCTGACCGCGCTGTGGCTGGTCAGGGCGTGACGCTTGAAGGTGATCTCGAGGGCCTTGCGGACGGAAACGCTGTCGTCGACGATGAAGATCTGTGGCATGGGGTGTCCTGTCAGGGCCGCGCGCTGGATTCGTCCAGGTCGACGGCAAGTTCGATGAGAAGGCGGGCGGTGGATTGGGTGAAGTCCTGGGCATCGTGCACGGGCACTTCGGGCGAGCGGTAGAAGCTGAACTCTGCGGCCGGGTGCTGCTCGATGAACTTCAGCAGCGCCAGGATCGCGGCCTTGCCGGAGCGGCCCGCGAATTCGGCGTACACGACCTGCCCCGCGTTCATGGCGAGGTGACCGGTGCGCTGGCTGCCGCCCTCAGGGCGCACCGTGACCAGCCAGTGGCCGCTGAACGCCAGGTCCGCCACCCAGTTCAGGAATTCCGGCAGGCTGGGCGCGCCCAGGTGGCCGTCGAGTTCCGGCCGCCGGCGGGTGTTCATCGGCACCGGGTAGTGGGCCATGTCCACGCCCAGCTGCCGGAACGCGCGGGCGAGCACCTCGGGGCCGGCGGGCAGCGTCATGAAGCGGTGGTCGCCGGCGTCCGGCGCGCCGGGAATCAGGTACACCGGCAGGCGGCTGGTCGAGTCGTCGCCCGCCACCACCGAGCAGAATTCCGCGCCGGACATGTCGGGCATCTGCGCGTCGCAGATGATCGCGTCCACCGACGTGCGTTCCAGCTGCGTCAGGGCGTGCAGGGCGCCCTCGGCGTGCACGACCTGCACGCCCACCTGGCGGGCAAGGTGGCCGTACATCGCCGCGCGCGCGGGGTTGTTCAGCACCGTCAGCATGACCGGGGTGCTCATATCTGCGCTCCAGCCAGGCGGCCCACGCGGCGCAGCAGCAGCGCCTCGTTCACGGGCTTGGTGAAGTAGTCTGTGGCGCCCAGGTTGAAGGCCAGCCGCTGGTGCTTCTCGCCGGCGCGGGTGGTCATGATCACGACCGGCAGCGCCGCGGTGGCCGCGCGCGCCCGCAGGCTGGACAGCAGCTCGAAGCCGTTCATACGCGGCATCTCCAGGTCACTCAGGACCACGTCAAAGCGGGGATCGAGCTGCAGCTTCTCGTAGGCTTCCTGGCCGTCGTTGGCAGTCTCGACCGTGAAGCCTGCGCGTTCCAGCATGCGGCCCACTACGCGGCGCACGCTGAGCGAGTCGTCGACCAGCAGCAGGCGTCCGCGCGCCGCCCCCTGCTCGGCGGCGGCGCCGGAGCGCAGCCACGCGTCCGGCCGGCGGGCCAGGCGCAGCAGACCCTGCGGTTCCAGCAGGGGCAGCACCTCGCCGGACGCGGACAGCGCCGTGCCGCTGAGATAGTCCAGCGTGCCCAGCAGGGTGCCGGGCGGCGCGACGGAACTCTCCTCGATGGTGCCGAAGGAGTCCACCCGCGCCGCGACCTCGCCGGCCAGGGTCGAGAGGATCACCAGCGAGAAGGTGCGGCCCGCCGCGTCCGCGCCCCACAGGTCGCGCAGGTCGATGACCGGCACCCAGCGGCCCTCGAAGGGCGCCTCGAAGCCCAGCTCGCCGATGCGCAGCTCGTCCTCGTCCAGCTCGCGCAGGGCGCGGACGCCGGCCACCGCGAACGCGAGCGGCACGGACCCGACCCACACCTGCAGCACGTCCATGATGCGGCGGGTGGTGGGCAGGCGCAGCGTGAAGGCGGTGCCCTCGCCGGGGCGGCTGCGGATCAGCAGCTCCCCGCCGAGCTGCCGGGTGGTCGTCGCCACGATGTCCATGCCGACCCCTCGGCCGGCCACGGTGCTGACGTGCTGCTCGGTCGAGAGGCCCGGCAGCAGGATCAGGCGGGCTACCTCCTCGTCCTCCATGACGTTCAGTTCCTGGGCCGAGCGCAGGCCGCGCGCCAGCGCCCGCTCGCGGATCGCGGCGTAGTCCAGGCCGCGGCCGTCGTCCTGCACGGTGATCTCCAGGAACGAGCCAGCCAGTGCGGCGCTCAGCTCGACGCGGCCGGTGGCGGGCTTGCCGGCGGCGATCCGCGACTCCGGGCTGCCCAGGCCGTGGTGCACGGCGTTGGTGAGCAGGTGCAGCAGCGGCTCGCCCAGGCGCTGCAGGGTGGCGCTGTCGACCTTGAGGTCGTCGCCGCGCGTCACGAGGTCCACGCGCTCGCGGTGGTCGCGCGCCCAGCGGCGCAGCCGGGTCGTGACCTGCGAGAACGGCACGCGGGCCGTCTGGGTCAGGTCCACACGCAGGCGGCGCAGGCGTTTGCCCATGTCCTCGTGCTCGCCCAGCAGGTCGCCCACCGCGCCGTCCAGGCGCCGGCGGACCTCGGCGAAGTCGGCGCTGAGCTCCGTGATCGAGCGCGCCAGGATGTTCAGGTCGGAGTAGGTGTCCAGTTCCAGCTCGTCGAACTCCTCGGCCAGCGCGGGACCGGCGCGCTCCGGGCGGGCGTCCCCGGCGGCGCGCAGCATGTCGGGGTTCAGGTAGCGTTCCTCGAAGTCCCGCACGGCGCGGCCGAAGCGGTCCTGGCTGTCCTGCATCGCGCGCTGGAGGTCGTCCAGTCTGGTCAGGGCCTGCCCCAGCCGGGCGCGCGACGTGACCAGGCCGCCCATCTGGTCGATCAGCCCCTCGAGCTGCCGTGCCGGGACCCGCAGCGTGGCGAGTTCGGGCGCGGCGACCGGGGTCTCGCGGGTCGCCTCGGGGGCCGGGGTGGGCGCTGTGACCTCCCCGCTGGCCAGCTGTGCCAGCCGCGCCGAGTGCTGCTCCAGCGCCGCCAAGACCGGCTCGTCGGCCCCCTCCGCGACGCGCAGCATGGCGTCCAGCACGTCTGCGGCGCGCCGCAGCTCGTCGCGCATGGGCGTGCCCAGCCGCAGCAGGCCGTCACGCACCCCGCCGAGCACATCCTCCAGCGTGTGGGCGAAGGTGCCCAATGGGTCCAGGCCCACCATGAACGAACTGCCCTTGATGGTGTGCGCCGCGCGGAATGTGACGTCCAGATCGGGTTCCGGCTGGTCCAGCTGGGCGCGCAGGTTGGCCAGGTGCTCGCGCACTTCCGGTGCGAAGTACTCCCACACCTCGCCCTGTTCCCGCACGAAGGCGCGCAGGACGCCCGTCAGATCGGTGCCCGGCACTGGGCCGTCCACGGGAACAGCTTCGGTCTCGAGCACGTCCGGTGTGGGGGTCGGCAGCGGCTGGGGCACGAAGGCCTGCGGCTGGGCGCGCAGCATCGCCTGGAGCTGCGCCGCGCCGCCCGCGCGCGTGAAGCGCAGGCCCAGCTCGGCCTCGCCGCGGCCGGCGGTCACGTCGTCCAGGCCCTCACCCAGCACCGCCAGCGCGGTGTCCAGCAGCGCCGCGTAGGCCGTGCGGGCCTCAGTGTGCAGGTCAGGCCGCGCTTCCAGGACGCGTTCGAGCAGCGCGGCCACCTTCGAGAGCTGCGGGAAGCCGTAGAGGCCCGCGCTGCCGCGCATGCGGTGGGCGACGATGGCGAGGCGTCCCAGCAGGAGCGCGTCGTCCTCGAGGCCGGCCCGCAGGGCGTCCGCGCCGGCCCGCAGCGTGCTCAGGTCGGCCCGGGCCTCGCTCAGGAAGGCCGGCAGCAGTCCGGTGCGCGTCGCGGCGTCCATGGTCAGCTCGGCAGCCGGAAGCGTTCCAGGCTGCGGTTCAGGGTCGAGGCCAGCGCCTCCAGCTGCTCGGCGGTCTGCCGGCCGTGCTCGACGGACGCCTTGGACTGCTGCGCGGTGCTGGCGATCGACTGCACCGCCACGCCCATCTGCTCCACGCCCTGCACCTGCGCCTGGGTGGCCTGGGCGATCTCGTCGGCGAGCTGCGCGGACTGCTGCGACAGCGCGCCGATCTGGCGCAGGCGTTCCCCGGCGGTGCCGGCCACGTGGTAGCCCTGCTCCACCTCGCGGGTGCCGTCCTCCACGCTCACGACCACGTCCTGGATCTCGGCCTGCACCGTCTTGATCAGCGTGGCGATGCGGGCGGTGGCGCTCGAGGACGTGTCGGCCAGCTTGCGCACCTCGTCGGCGACGATGCTGAAGCGCCCGCCGGCCTCGCCCGCGCCGGCCGCCTCGATCGAGGCGTTCAGGGCCAGCAGGTTCGTCTGGCGCGCGATCTGCGAGATGGTGTCCACGATCTCCTGGATCTCCAGCGAGCGGTCGCCCAGCGTCTTGATGCGCTTGGCGATGCCCTGCACCTCGCGGCGGATGTTCTGCATGCCGTCCAGCGTGCCCGTCACGGCTTCCTCGCCCTGCTGCGAGGCCAGCAGCGCCTGGCGCGCGGTCTCGGCGGAGGCCTGTGCGGCCTGCGCCATGCTGCGGATGGCGTGCGTGACGGCGCGCACGCGTTCGGACACGCGCTGCGCTTCCTCAGCGGTCAGCTGCGCGCCGTGCTGGATCTGCTCGGTGCTGCCGAGCATCTCGCGCGAGCCCACCGACACCGACTGCGACGCGTCCTGCACGGTCCTGAGCACGCTGCCCAGCTCCTCGGTCATCAGGTTGATCGAGTCGACCACGTTGCCCAGCACGTCCTCGGTCACGGTGCCGCGCCGCGTCAGGTCACCCTCGGCGATGTCCATGGTCACGTCCAGGAACGCGCCGATGTTGCGCTGCAGGTCCTCGGAGTCGCGCAGGCTGGCCTGGTTGCGCTCGTCGTTGGCCCGCAGCTTGAGAACGGCGTCGTTGAAGGCGCCGGCCACCACGCCCACCTCGTCGCGGGTGGTGACGCGCACGTCCGCGCTGAGATCGCCGCGTGCCAGCTGCCCCGCGGCGCGCGCCAGCCCGGCCAGCGGGCGGGTGATGGCCCGGCCGATCAGCAGCAGCAGCACGGTCGCGGCCAGGGTCAGCAGGCCCAGCGCGGCCAGCTGGCTGTACATCACGCGCTCGGTCGCGGCGACGCGCGCGTCGAGAAGGCGCGTGACCTCGGCGCTGCCGGAGCGCACCGCCTTGCCCACCTGCTCGCTGGCGGCCTGCAACGCGTCCGCCTGCAGGCTGCTGTACTCGGTCATGCCGGTGGTCGCGCCCAGGTTCAGCACCTGCCGGATCTGCGCGAGGTCGTTCACGGCCGCGCCCAGGGTGTCGGTCAGCGACTCGTCGGAGCGCTGGGCGCGCTTGGCAGCGCTCATGGCGGCGTCCAGGGCCACGCCGGCGCGGATCGCTTCCTCCTTGAACTGGGGCTCCAGGATCGACACGACCGCGGTCTGACCCTGCACCCGCGTCAGCGCGTCCGCGAGCAGATACATGCTGGCCAGGCGCACCTGCACCTCCGGCAGCTTGATCAGCACGCTCTGGATGGCGTAGTTGGACGCAGCCTCAGGGTCGCGCCCCAGCTTGGAGTCCTGCAGCAGCGTCTCCAGGCCCGGCAGCAGCTGCTCCTTGGCGAGCTGCGCGAAGCTGGACACCGCGATCATGCCGCCCGGTCCCATGTCGGACTTCTGCAGCGTGGCCCACTGCGAGGCCACGTCCTCGAAGGCAGTCCGGGTGTCGTACAGCCCCTGGGCGCCGGCGTCAGTGGTCAGCTGGTTCAGGCCCCGCTGCACCTGCACGGCGGCCGTCTTGGCGGTGGCGGCGTCGTGTTCGGTGGTCGCGTTGATCCACGTCATCATGCCGGACTGCAGCTGCTGGAAGGCGCCGAACTGCGCCGCGCCGGTCACCTCGCGCTGCGCGAAGCTCAGGTTGTCCTGGTGCACGCGCACGGCCAGGATCAGCACGCCCGCGATCGGCAGGGCGAAGGCTGCGGCGCTCAGGGCTAGTTTCTGGCTCACACTCAGGCGCGCGAGCAGTCCGGCGGAGACCTGCGTGGTGTTGCCGAACAGCGTGTCGTGGCGCTTGGCGGGGGAGGCGTTCAGGGGCGAGGCGATCTTGTGCAGCATGGGCAACTCCTGGAGGGGGCAGGCAGCCGCTGAGCCTCAGCTCAGGCGGAAGCGGGCGAGGGTGGCGTTCAGGTCGCGGGCGAGCTGCGTGAGCTGCCCGGCTGCCTCGCGCGCCCGGGCGGCCGAGTCCTGCGACGCGCCGGCCACCTGCGCGATGGCGTGGGCGCCGTCGGACACCTGCGTCACGCCCTGCACCTGCTTGTCGGTCGTGGCGGAGATGTTCTGCGCGAGCTGCGCGGTGATGCCGGCCAGTTCACCGATCTCGCGCAGCCGCTCCCCGGCGCTGCCGGCCACCTGCACGCCGCGCGTGACCTGGGCGGCGTTTTCCTGCGCGCCGCGCGCCACCTGCGCGATGTCGGCGCGCAGCTCCGCGATCAGCGTGCCGATGCGGGCGGTGGCGGCGGTGGACTCGTCGGCCAGCGTGCGGACTTCCTCGGCCACGACCGCGAAGCGGGTGCCGGCGGGACCGGCGCCGGCGGCCTCGATGGACGCGTGCAGCGCCAGCAGGTTCACCTGCGAGGCGATGTGCGCGATGGTGTCCACGATCTCCACGATCTCGCCGGAGCGCGTTTCCAGCGCCCGGACGCGCTCGCCGGTGTCCTGAGCAGAGGCGCGGATGGCGTCCATGCCGCCCAGCGTGGCGGCCACGGCCTGCTCGCCGTGCTGCGACGCGGCCAGCGTGCGGCGCGACGCCTCGGCCGACGCGCGGGCGATGGCGGCCATGGTGCGCACACCCTGGCTGAGGTCCTGCGCCTGCGCGGTCATGCGCTGCGCGGCGGCGCTGGTGGTGCGCGTGCCGTCCTCGATCTGCTCGGCGCTCTGGAGCATGGCCTGCGAGCCGCCGGACACCGTGGAGGACGCCTGCTGCACCGACTGCAGCGTCCGCGCCAGCTCCTCGGTCATCACGTTGATCGAGTCGACCACGTTGCCCAGCACGTCCTCGGTCACGGTGCCGCGCCGGGTCAGGTCGCCGTCCGCGATCTCCATGGTCACGTCCAGGAAGGACCCGATGTGCTGCTGGAGCTGCTCGGCCTCGAACAGCTGGTACTCGCTGCGCTCCTGGTTGCGGCGCAGTTCGGCCACGGCGGTGTTGAACGCGCGTGACAGCGTGCCCAGCTCGTCGTTCGAGGTCACGGGCACCTGCACGGCGAACTGCCCCTGTTCCATGCGCTGCGAGGCGTGCGTGAGCAGCCGGATCGGCTGCGTGATGCGCCGCACGACGGTCAGCAGCAGCGCGCCGGCGGCCAGCAGGGCACCCAGCACCAGCACCGTGAGCAGCCCCAGCTTCAGGAGGTCCTGGCGCATGCGGTCGCGGATCTGCCGGTCCATCTCGACCACCACAGCGCGGTACTCGCGGTCGAGGGTCTCCAGGCCCGCGCTGTAGGCCTTCAGCAGTGCGGGGGTGACCAGGCCGCTGGCGAGCGTCTGGTCGGTGAGGTCCAGCGCCTGCTGCGCCGCTGCGGTGGCCGCGCCGCCGGCCTCGCCCAGCCGCTCCTTGAGATCCGGCTGCAGCGTGAACGCGCGGTTCAGGGCGATCTGGTAGGACGCCAGCGCGTCGGCCGCCATGAACATGTTCCGCTCCGTGAGGCGGGCCTCCAGGCCCGCGCTGGACGGCTCGCGCAGCAGCGCCGCGTCCAGCGACAGCAGTTGCAGCTGGCGAGTGAGCAGGGCCGCCTGCCGCGACGACGTGAGCAGCGACTCGATCACCGGGGAGCGTTCGAGGTCGAGCCCCGCCTCCGCGAAGATCGCCTCGGTCAGGGGCTGCTGGTGGGTCTGCACCAGGGTCTGGTAGTTGTTGATCACCGTGAAGGTGTCGCGCGTGCGGGCGTAGTCCTGCAGGCTCTGCCACGACCTCTGCAGCGCGCCCAGCTGACCGGCGGCGTCACCGCCCAGCCGCTCTGTGAGGATGGCGAGGTTCGTGCGCGTGGCGTCCAGGCCCGCCCGGGTGGCGGCCGAGTCGCGCGCCACATGGCCGGACGTGAAGGCGTACAGGCCCGATTGCAGCGCCGCGAGGGTCGCGGCGTCCTGCAGGCCCCGCAGTTCGGCGGCCGATCGGCTGCCGGTCTGCAGGCCCTGGGACAGCTGCGACGCGCTCAGGCCGAGCACCGGGACGCCCAGCACCAGGGCCATCAGCCCCAGCTTCTGACCGACACTCAGCCGGTCGAGCCAGTGGTCCCGGCGCAGCGTGGCGCCTGGCCGCCCGTGGGCCGGGGTCGGCGCGAGGTCCGTCAGGGGGGTAATCGTGGTCATGCCTGGAACTCCTTCAGGGTCAGGGAAAACGGGCGGCGGATACCGGGGGTCATGGGCCGCGGTGCGGGAATCACACGCGCTCGAGGTGCTGGCGCAGGGTCTGGACCAGCGCGGCGGGGTCCAGCGGCCTCACGAGGCGCTGGCCGGCGCCGTCGGGGGCGGGCACCGGCAGCGCCTCGCCGATCGGGGCGCCGCCCGGGACGCCGGGCAGGCGGGACAGCCCCAGGGTGCGGTCGGCGGGCAGGGCCACCGCCTCGCCCTGCACCTCGATCACAACGTGCAGGGACGCGCCGGCGTGCCCGGGCGCGCCCAGCAGGTGCGCGAGGTTCACGACCGGCACGGCGCGGCCGTGGATCACGCTCAGGCCCAGCAGCAGGGGCGCCGCGACGGGCAGGCCGGTGGTGGCGCCCGCCTCCAGCACCTCGCAGCGTGCGCCGTCGGCGGGAATGGCCAGGGCCTCTCCGGCGAGTTCCACCAGCAGCGCGCGCGTCACGAGAGCCTCAGTTCACGTGCCGGGACACGATGCCCAGCACCTGCTCGGGGGTGTACGGCTTCACGACGTAGTCCACGGCACCCTGGCGCAGGCCCCACTTGACGTCCGTGTCGTTGCCCTTGCTGGACACGAAGATGACCTTCAGGTTGCTGAGCTCCGGCGTGCGCTTCATGGCGCGGGCCACGTCGTAGCCGCTGCGGCCGGGCATCACGACGTCGATCATGGCGAGGTCCGGCTGGTCACGCAGCGCGGTGTCCACGGCCGCCTCGGGGTCCGTGATGGCGGTGATGACGTGGTTCGCGGGCCGCAGGGCGGCGGCGAGGAAGTTCAGGTCAGCCTGGGAATCGTCAATGATCAGGATGCGGGCCATGGTCGGGCCTCCTTGGAGTGGGGGAGCGGGGGCGGAGAACGGTGCGGGGTGGCGGCGGTGTCAGCCGGTGGCGGCGTCCAGATGGGCGGTCGATTCGCCGGTGTCCATCGCAATGCTGGTCACGGCCAGACCGAGCAGCAGGAAAGTCACCACACCGACCACCAGAGCGAGCAGGCTGGGATCGGCGCCGTGCGCGGCCATGCGGCTCGGTTCGGCGTTCGGGTCGATGACGTAGTGCAGGGCGGCCATGCCGGTGTAGTGCATGCCGGTGATCGCCACGCCCATGACCAGGGCGGCCAGCGCCTTGGCGCCGTACAGCGTGGCCCGCTTCTGCTGCGCGGCCCAGCTGCTGGCCAGCAGGCCGAACAGCAGGAGCGCGACCATGCTGGCCCCGACGGCGATGGCGACCGACGCGAGCAGCGGGGCCCACACCAGCTCGACGGTGGTGCCGGGTATGCGGTAGGCGGCCATGCCGAGGTAGTGCATGGCCGAGATGCCGCTCCCGGCGACCGCGCCGGCCAGCGCGAGGCGGCCCAGGGTCAGCGGGCCGGCGTGCAGGATGCGCAGCGCCGGGTAGACCAGCGCCACGGCGGCCAGACCTGACAGGGCCGTAGGCAGCAGCTCGAACGTGGAGGGCATGTTGCTGTGCAGGGCGAGCATGCCGATGAAGTGCATGGCCCAGATCCCGTAACCGAGCAGCAGGGCCTGGGCGATCTGCCAGAAGTGGCCGGAGCCGATGGCCTGGGCGCGTCCGGCCCGCCCGGCGAGCTCCAGCGAGATGAACGAGGTGAGGGTCGCGATCACGTACGACAGCCCGACGTAACTGGCACTCCATGTCTGGATGAGCGGATGTTCCATGGTGGCCTGACCGTAGGACAGCCACCCACACATGTTTCTTACATGTGCCGTTCTGGAGGGCAAATTCCAAGTTTTTCACACAGATGGCATTTCGGTCCCGGCGCCGTGTCCGTTGTCGTCCACAATTGACGCGCACGTACACTTCTGGCTATGCTGGCGGCACCGTCACGTCCCCGGAGGTTTCCCGATGAAGGCTCCCCTATGTCCTTGAAAGCCCTGTTCGACCTCAGCGGCCGCGTCGCCGTGATCACCGGCGGCAGCCGCGGTCTGGGCCTCCAGATCGCCGAAGCGCTGGGCGAGTACGGCGCCACAGTCGTCCTCACTGCCCGCAAGCAGGCCGAACTCGATGAGGCCAAAGTCCACCTGGCCGGACTGGGCATCACCGCCCACGTCTACGCCAGCGACCTCGGGCAGTTCGACGCCATCGACCCGCTGGTGGAGCGCATTCACGCCGAGGTCGGCTCCATCGACATTCTGGTGAACAACGCGGGCGCCACGTGGGGTGCCCCCACGCCGGAGCATCCCCTGGACGCGTGGATGAAGGTCATGAACGTCAACGTCAACGGCCTGTTCCTGATCACCCAGGCCGTGCTCAGGCGCTGCATGCTCCCCGCCGGGAAGGGCCGCATCGTGAACGTCGCGTCCGTCGCGGGGCTCCAGGGCAACGACCCGCGCATGTCGCCCACCCTGGCGTACAACACCAGCAAGGGTGCGGTCGTGAACTTCACCCGCGCGCTCGCCGCCGAGATGGCAGACAAGGGCATCACCGTGAACGCCATCTGCCCCGGCTACTTCCCGACCAAGATGACCAGGGGGACGCTCGCGTACGGCGAGGACCTGATTCTGTCGCACACGCCCATGCACCGGCTGGGCACCGACCAGGACCTTAAGGGCCTCGCGCTGCTGCTCGCCAGCGACGCCAGCGCGTACATGACCGGGCAGAACATCGCCGTAGACGGCGGCGCCAGCAGCGTATGACGGGTTCCGGGCTGGACTCTCCCGCGGCCCTGGAACTCGTCCGGCGCGGCGTCCACGCCAGCGCCTACACCACCGCCATGGGCACGCGCCTGCGCCACTTCGAACCCGGGCGGGTCGAGATCGAACTCGATCTGCGGCCCGATCTGACCCAGCACCACGGGCAGGCACACGGCGCCGTGATCGGCCACATCGCGGACACCGTCAGTGCGTGGGCAGCGTCCAGCGTCGCCGGCGACGTCGTCACGGCCGAATACAAGATCAACTTCCTGACCGCCGCGCGTGGTGAGGTGCTGTGGGGGCGGGGCGACGTGCTGCGTGCCGGACGGCGGCAGGTCATCGTCCGAGCCGACGTGTATGCCACCCACGCCGGGCGCGACACGCATGTCGCCACCGCCCTCGCCACCATCGCTCCCGTCGGGGGGCCGGCGTGATGCGTCCAGACGAACTCGCCGCCCACGTGGGCCAGCCGGTCGCCCTCTCCGAGTGGATCGAGATCACCCAGGACCGCATCGACGCCTTCGCGGACGCCACGGGCGATCACCAGTTCATCCACGTCGACCCGGAGCGGGCCGCGCAGGGTCCCTTCGGCACCACCATCGCCCACGGCTTCCTGACCCTGTCGCTGCTGGCGGGCGACTTCATGACGCGCGGCGGCGCGCCGCATATCGATGGTGCACGTCTGACCGTCAACTACGGCCTGAACCGCGTGCGCTTCATCACGCCCGTGCGGGTCGGCGCGCGGCTGCGCAACCGCGCCGTGCTCCAGGCCGCCGAACCCGGCGACGGCTACGTGCAGATCACCGTGCTGAATACCATCGAGATCGACGGCGAGGCCCGGCCTGCGTGCACCGCCGAGAGCGTGTTCCGGGTGTACGTGTGACCGGCCTGTGAAGCCCGGCACGGTCTACACCCTGGAGCGTGGCGCGGAGGTGCTCGGCACCCTGACGGTCACGGACACTGCGGGCTTCGCGGTGCACGCGACCTTCGAGGCCACGCCCGCCTTCGCGCCCTACCGCGTGCTGTTCGACGAGGACGCCCGGCTGGCCCAGCACCTCGCGGCCGATCCCGACCCTGCGCTGCTGGAGGCGGCGGAGGCCTTTCTGGACAGCATCGTGGCCCTCGGCCTCGTGCTGCGGGGTCAGGGCGGCACCGGCCACCGCACCTTTCTGATCGGCATCGAGGGTGACAGCGCCCACTTCCGCCCCCTGAGTCCCGAGGAGGAACCCCTATGACCGTGTTCGACGTGTCCGACCGCTCCCGCGACCTGCGCGCACGCCTGAGCGCGTTCATGGAGGAGCACATCTACCCGAACGAGGGCGAGATCGCCCGGCAGATCGCCGAGGGCGACCGCTGGCAGCACCTGCCGCTGATCGACGAGCTGAAGCCGCGCGCGCAGGAGGCCGGGCTGTGGAACCTGTTCCTGCCGCCGGCCAGCAGCCGGGGCGGCACGTACGGCGCGGGCCTGAGCAACCTGGAGTACGCGCCGCTGTGCGAGATCATGGGCCGCGTGTGGTGGGCGCCGGAGGTGTTCAACTGCTCGGCGCCGGACACCGGAAACATGGAGGTGCTCGCCCGCTACGGCACGCCCGAACAGCAAGAGCGCTGGCTGCTTCCGCTCCTCAACGGTGAGATCCGCTCCGCGTTCTCCATGACCGAGCCGGACGTGGCGTCGAGCGACGCGACGAACATCCAGTCCAGCATCGTTCGTGACGGTGACGACTACGTGGTGAACGGCGACAAGTGGTGGACGAGCGGGGCGGGTGATCCGCGCTGCGCAGTCAGCATTTTCATGGGCAAGACCGACCCAGGAGCCGAAAAACACCTTCAGCAGAGCATGATCCTGGTGCCCATGGACGTGCCCGGCGTGGAGAAACAGCGCATGTTGACCGTGTTCGGCTACGACGACGCCCCGCACGGCCACGCCCAGATGACCTTCCGCGATGTGCGCGTGCCCGCCACGAACATGCTGCTCGGTGAGGGCCGCGGCTTCGAGATCGCGCAGGGGCGCCTGGGGCCGGGCCGCATTCACCACTGCATGCGCCTGATCGGGCAGGCGGAGCGGGCGCTGGAACTCATGGTCGAGCGCGCCGGGCAGCGCGTCGCCTTCGGCAAGCCCCTGCTGGGGCACCAGCACGTCCGTGAGGCCATCGCCCACTCGCGCATGGAGATCGACCAGGCGCGGCTGCTGACCATGAACGCCGCGCACATGATGGACACCGTCGGGAACAAGGAAGCGCGCGGCCAGATCGCGGCGATCAAGGTCGTCGCGCCGAACGTCGCGCTGCGCGTCATCGACCGCGCCATTCAGGTCTTCGGCGGCGCGGGCGTCAGCCAGGACACGCCGCTGGCGATGATGTACGCCCAGGCCCGCACCCTGCGCCTCGCGGACGGCCCGGACATCGTCCACACCGAGACCGTGGCGAAGGTGGAGATCGGGCGGCAGGCTGGGGCGCGGCAATCGTTCGGAGGCGCCAGGGACCGCCTGTTTACTGAGAAACGCGACCTTCTCCAGCGAGACGCTGGAGAAAGTTGAGCGGCGAGGCGACCAAGGTGGTTTCTCTTGGTGTGAATGTGAGGACGGCTGTATGAAGGATGCCTCCAACTTTGACTCATGACTGATCCACTCCCGGACTTCCGGTACTACGCCGATCCATATGGCGACCGGACAATCATCGAAGAGGACATCACGTGTCGGGTCTGTGGTGCCCAACGCGCATGGAAATATGATGGCGTTCTCTACGCCGCTGATGAGCTGGACGCAATCTGCCCGTGGTGCGTCGCGAATGGCCACGCAGCGGAGAAGTTCGACGGATGTTTCCAAGATGTCATGTTCCCTGAAGCCGCCAGTGAAGAGAGCGTTCTATGGGTGCTGATGCGGACGCCATCGGTGGCGAGCTGGAACCCATTCGAGTGGCCGGAGCATTGTGGTGAGTGCTGCCGATACATTGGGGATCTGAGAAATCACCGCCATCCGGGCTACATCGAGAGCGCTAGTGTTCAGACTGACCTGTTTGAGATTTCCCGGAAGACGGGGCTGACCAGGGACGAGGTGCTGTCTTGGGCAGACACAGGATCGATCTACCTGCGATTGTTTCAGTGCGTCCAGTGCGGTACTTATCGGGTGATCCTCGATCTTGACTGAGGCAAGGAGGAAGTCATGGAATTCAAGGACAGAGTGATTGTCGTGACCGGCGCGGCCTCCGGGATCGGGCTGGCCCTGGCGGCCCGCTTCGTGCGTGAGGGCGCGACCGTGATTGCTTCCGACCGGAACGCGGAAGGAGGTGCGGCGCGGGCTGCGGAGATCGGAGCGCGGTTCGTCGCGGCGGACGTGGGGCAGGAAGCGGACGTCAAGGCCCTGATCGATGACGTGCTGGCGACCGAGGGCCGTATCGACCTGCTCTGCTCGAATGCCGGGATCGGGGTGGGGGAAGGCCCGGAGACGCCGGACAAACAGTGGGACCTGATCCACCGCGTGAACGTGATGAGCCACGTCTGGGCGGCCCGGCACGTGCTGCCGCACATGCTCGCGCGCGGCGAGGGCTACCTGCTGAACACGGCGTCGGCGGCGGGCCTGCTCACGGAACTGCACTCCGCACCGTACGCGGTCACCAAACACGCGGCGCTCGCCTTCGCGGAATGGCTGGCGATCACGTACGGCGACCGGGGCATCCGGGTGGCGGCGCTGTGCCCCGAGGGCGTGTGGACGCCGATGATCCAGAACACGCCGCTGCTCCAGCAGACCGCGATCAGCACCGACGACCTCGTCGAGGCGACGCTGGAGGTGCTGCGCCGCGACGGCTTCCTGATCGTGACGCACCCCACCACGCTGAAGTCCTTTCAGAACAAGGCCAATGACTACGACGTGTGGATCAGCAAGATGCGTCATCTGCGCACCAAGGCGATGGCGCTGCTGGCCGCGCAGGTTCACGGCGCGGCCCCAGGCGGCGGGCAGCCGTGACGACGGGAGACACCGCGCCCGTCCGGCCCGGCGAGGAGCTGCCGCTGGACGCGCTGCGGGAGGCCCTGCGCGGCCGCGTGGCGGGAGACGTCGACGCGCTGAGCGTGGAGCAGTTTCCCGGCGGCTTCTCGAACCTCACCTATCTCGTGCGGGCCGGAGAGCAGGAGTATGTGCTGCGCCGCGCGCCGCTGGGGCCGGTCCCCAGGGGCGCGCACGACATGGCGCGCGAGGCCCAGCTGCTGTCGCGGGTCGCGCCGGTGCTGCCGGTCGCGCCCCGCCCCGCGCTGCTCGTCGAGGACGCCTCGGTGATCGGCGCGCCCTTTTACCTGATGGAGCGCCGGCACGGAGTGGTGGTGCGCTCGGCGCTGCCTCCCGCATATGCGGCCATGCCCGACGCGCCGGCTCGCCTGTCGGAAGCGCTCGTGGACACGCTGGCCGACCTGCATGCCGTGGACATCGACGCGGCGGGCCTGCGCGAAATCGGCAAACCGGAGGGCTTCAACGCTCGGCAGGTCTCGGGCTGGGCGGGCCGCTGGCGCCGGGCGCGGGAGGCCCTGAAGGACACCGGCGACCTGCCGCCGCCCGCCGTCCTGCGCGACGAACTGGTGATCGCGTGGCTGGAAGCGCACACGCCGCCGGAGAGCGCGCACACGCTGGTGCACAACGATTTCAAGCTCGACAACGTGATGCTCGATCCGGCCGATCCCGGCACCGTCACGGCGCTGCTCGACTGGGAGATGACCACCGTGGGCGATCCACTGGTCGATCTGGGCCTGACCCTGACGTACTGGACCATGCCCGAGCAGCCGGGCCGCGCGCCGAGCGCGGTGGGCGCGCACGTGCCGGGCTTCCTGGGCCGCGAGGCCATGGTCGCCCGCTACGAGATCCGGAGTGGTCGTCACGTGACGAGCAGCCTGCCGTGGTACGAGGTGCTGGGCCACTTCAAGCTCGCGGTCATCGTCATCCAGATCTTCGCGCGCTACCGGGCGGGGCAGACGAACGACCCGCGGTTCGCGCCGCTGGCTGGGCAGGCCGAGTGGTTGATGCGCGAGGCGTGGCGGCGCATCACCATGCTGTCGGACGTGCAGGGCGGGGGAGACGTCACGCCCGCAGGCGAGCCGCCCGCGTGAGCGAACTCCTCCTGGTGCGGCACGGACAGGCCACGCCCTTCGAAGCCGACACGGACCGCCTGTCTCCGCTGGGCGAGGCCCAGGCCCGCGCGGTGGGCGACGCGCTGAGGGCAGACGGCGTGCGTCCTACGCACGTCCTGCACGGTGCACTGGTGCGGCAGCGGCGCACCGCCGACCTCGCCGCCGCGCTGGAGTGGCCCGCGCCGGCGCTGGATGCCCGGCTGTCGGAATACGACGGCGACGGCCTGGTGAACGTGCTGGCCCCGCTCCTCGCCGCCCGTGATCCGGTGGTCGCCCGGCTCGCCGCGACGTTCCGGGCAGCGGCCCCGGCCGAGCGCAACCGCGCGTTTCAGACGTATCTGGAAGCCGTCGCCGCGGGCTGGCAGGCCGGCACGCTGACCCACCCCGACGTCGAGGACTGGGCCACCTTCCGTGCCCGCGTGCGCGCCGCGCTGGACGATCTCTTGCGGCTGCCCTCCGGTTCCACGGTGCTGGCGTTCACCAGCGGCGGCGTCATCGGCCTCACGGTCGCGCTGGCGCTGGACGCGCCGGACACCACGGCCCTGGCCCTGAACTGGCGGGTGAAGAACGGCAGCGTCACCCGCCTGACCTTCGGCCGGGGCCGCGTCAGCCTCGATTCATTCAACGAGGTGCACCACCTGCCGCCGGACCGGCGCTCCTGGCGCTAGCACCGGCGCCGGCCCGTGCGCCGGGCAAACGAGGAGGGAGTGGTCGGCCGTCGCCGCCACTCCCTGTCCTGTGTGAAGTCAGCGGTACTGCTGGAGGGTTCCGCTGATGGTGTAGGGCACGCCCCGGCTGTCCTTGAAGGACAGGGTGAAGGGGCCGCTGGCCGGCAGGTTCGGGATGTCGAAGGTGTACGAGACCACGCCGAGGTTGCGGAAGTCGGACTCCCCGCTGGGCAGCGTGAAGTTGTCCCGGTACGGACCGTCCACCGAGGGAGAAGCGGCGTACTTCCGCCCCGCGACCGTCATGGTGGCCGGCTTGAAGAAGTCCAGGTAGCTCTTCTCCTTGTCTGGGTTCGCCTTGATCCTGTCAGTCTTGTACGCCAGCTGCCACTGCTCCTCCTCGTCCGCGACGGAGTAGGGGCTGTGCGAGTACACGCGCACGGTGATCTTGTGGTTGAGCTTCTGCGCGAACGCGGTGGCCTGGGCGGTGGTCAGGGGCTTGCCCTCTAGCCGCGCGAGGTACGCCTCGTAGCGCAGGCGCTCGAAGGGCGTGCCGAGCACCACGCCGTCGATCTCCGGTGAGTTCGGACGCAGGATCACGTCCTCGTTGTAGGCCCTGAGCAGGTACGACCCGAGGATGTACCCGCCCTCCTGGATGCTCATCGCCTCACCGGCCTTGAGCGCCTCGGTCACGATGGCCGGGGTGAGGGTCGGGCTGACCGCCTGCACGGAGCCGACCACACTCAGCGCAGCCAGCACGCCCAGCGTCTTCAGTCCGCTCATTTGAGGCTGTAGATCGCGATGCGCGACCCGACGTTTTTCACGCCGGCCGTGCCCTTGGAGGTGTTGCCCGCCGCGACGGCCATGTACTGCTTGCCGGCGATCTCGAAGGTGGAGACCCCGCCGCCGATGGGCGCTTTGTCGATGTTGTCCTTGAACAGCACCTTGCCGGTCTTGGCGTCCAGCGCGTAGAACGTGCCGTTCATGGCGCCGGCCAGCACCAGGTTGCCGCCGGTCGAGGTCACGCCGCCCACGATCCGGATGCTGGGCAGTTCGTACTTCCACATGGGCTTGCCGGTGGCCGCGTCGTAGGCGGTGGTGTTGCCCACGGCCTTCTCGGCGGGGTCGAGCTGCATGGACCCGCCGAAGAACAGCTGGCCCTTGATCAGGCGCACCTCGCCCAGTTTGACCACGCCGCACCAGTCCACCGAGTTCACGAACAGCATCTTGTTCTGCGGATCGTAGGACGGGCCGGACCACTGCGAACCGGCCGAGTAGTTCGGGCAGATCGGCAGGCCTTCACGGGTGGTGGGCTTCTCCTGGTTGGTGGTCTTGATCATGGCCTGCTTGAAGACCTCGGTCTTGCTGTCCTCGTTGTAGCCGTGCAGCCAGCCGGCCTTGGTGGCGACCGCCAGACGCTTCTGGCCGTCGACGTCGTACAGCACGGGCGCGGCGGCCGTGTCGTAGTCCTTGTCGTCGTGCGGGATCTGCGAATAGTGGTGGTCGTACTTGCCGGTCTCGGCGTCCAGCACCGTCACGGTGTTCGTGAAGAGGTTGTCGCCGGGGCGGTACTGCGCGGCGAAATCCGGCGCGGGGTTCCCGACCGAGACGTACAGCTTGCCGGTCGCGGTGTCCAGCGTGTAGCTCGTCCACGTGCTGCCGCCGCCCGTCACGGTGGAGTCGGCCTTTTTCCAGGTGTCGGCGCCGACCTGGCTGCCGGTAGGGATCAGGTCGAAGGTCCAGGCCTTCTTGCCGGTCTTGGCGTCGAACGCGTACATGTGCGCCTTGATGCCCCAGTCCGCGCCGGCCTCGCCGATGAAGACCTTGCCGTTGTAGTAGATGGGCGCGGCCGACAGGAAGTAGCCCACGGTCGAGTCCGCGACCTTGGTGTCCCACAGCTGTTTGCCGGTGCCCGCGTCGATGGCGATCAGGTGGGCGTTGGGTGTGCCGCGGTACAGCACGCCGTCCGCGATGGCCAGGCCGCGGTTGGTGGTCAGGACCGAGGGGCTGTCCATCATGTACTTGTTGATCCACAGGGCCTTGCACGTGCGGGCGTCCACTGCGAAGGTGCGGTTGGCCTGCGTGAAGAACAGCACGCCCTTGTAGACCTGCGGCGTGACCTGGAAGCCGCCGTCGTCACCGGTCTCGAAGGTGCACATGCGCTGCATCTGCGCCACGTTCGAGGTGTTGATCTGGTCCAGCGGCGAGTACCGCTGGCCGGCATAGCCCTTGTTGTACATCAGCCACGAATCGGTCGCCTGGTCGGCATTGTTCAGCTCGTCCTGGGAGGGGCCGGTCATGGCCAGACCCTGGCCGAGCAGCAGGGCGGTGCAAAGAGCGAAGCCGACGTTCAGTCCTGATTTCCGCATACGTGCCTCCTGGGCAGGTGTGGTGAGTCGGAGTGGGGCGTGACAGGCCGTCCCGGCCCCTGGGTGGGGACAGGTCGGGAAAGGAAGCGTCAGCGGGGAGCGGGCGCTACTTCTTGAAGGTGTAGGCCTTGAGGTCCTTGACCGCCAGCGCCTTGGTGGTGGGCTTGAAGCCATTCACCTGCAGGATGTACGCGAGCACGTTGATGTACTCGGCTTCCTTCAGGCCGCCGGGCTTGGTCTGGGGCATGGTGGTGGACATGATGAAGTGGAAGTCGTCCAGGGTGTTGGTGGCCCACTTCTGGAAGAACGTGGTTCCGGCGAGTTTCGGAGCGCCGCCGTTGCTGAGTTTTGCGCCGTGGCACATGGCGCACTGCGCGGCGTAGGTCTTGGCGCCGGCCGCCGCCTGGGCCTTGGTGTACTGGGGCGTGGCCGCCAGCGCCGGGCCGGCGAGCAGCAGAGCGGGAAGCAGTCGGGCGGGGTGCATCACGGAGTCTCCTTGGGGGAGGGCTGGAAGAGGGGAAGCAGGAGCGTCATGGCTTCCTGGACGGCCGCGTCGACGCTGCGCTGCCGGGTGTACAGCCGGGCATAGAACAGGCGTTCGGTGACGGCGGTGTACAGCTGGGCCAGGCTCTCGGCGGGCGTGCGGGCGATCAGGCCACGCGCCTGGGCGTCCAGAAAGATGGTGGTGTAGATGTCGATGAAAGGCAGGTACCGGTCGGCGTTCTTCGTGTCTTCACGCAGCACCATGTGGGTGAGTTCCAGATCCGCCACCAGCAGCGCGTACAGCCTCGAGAGGCCCTGGGCCATCCGCCGCTCGAGGGTCACGCCGGGCGGGCCAGCCATGATCTGCGTGGCCGCGTCGCGCCAGCTGCGCAGCGTCTCGCTCACGATCTCCTCGAAGGCGGCTTCCTTGCTGGGCCACGTGCGGTAAAACGACGGCTGGGTCAGCTGGGCGGCGGCCACGATGTTGCTCACCTTGGTGCCGTGCAGACCGTGCCGCGCGAATTCCCGGATGGCGGCCGCACGCAACCGCTGCGTGTTGTGCAGATGCCGCTTCGTCTGTGGGTGAAGCGGGGAGCCGGGGTCACCCTGCATGCTCCTGAACCTCCTTTCGTTGTGTGAGGGCATGCTAGGAGCCGGTAGATGTACTCTCAAGCCCCCTCCGAGTACCTTTGTCCTTGATTTTCCGCGTGCCAGTGGTGAGAACCACTCGCCGGCCCCGGGCGGAGCAGGGCGCCGCCGGGCGCTGAGTGACGCCCCAGACGTCGTCTCGGCCGGGAGCCCACAGGCAGCTTTCATCCCCCTCAGAGAGCTACGGGAACGGTCTGATCGTTCCGGCCACTCAGTCCAGCTGGACGATCACGTCGGCCCGGTTCCGCGTGCCCTCGATCAGGGCGGCGTTGCGCTGGTCCACGGCCCCCACCCACGCGACGGCGTCGTCGTGTGCGCGGCCGAATGTCTCGTGCCGGCGGATCAGCCGGTCCACGCGGACGTCGTCCGGCAGGTCCAGGTACCACACCTCGTCGACCGCGGCGCGGACGTCCCGCCAGCGGCCCTCGTCCAGCAGCAGATAGTTGCCCTCCGTGAGGATCAGCGGCGTGCCGGCCGGCACGGGGATGGCGCTGCCGATGGACTCCTCCAGCGCCCGGTTGAAGAACGGAGCGTACACGGTGTCGTCCTTCTCCGCGCGCAGGCGGCGCAGCAGGGCGGCGTAGCCTCCGGCGTCGAAGGTATCCTGCGCGCCCTTGCGGTCCTGGCGGCCCAGCCGCGCGAGTTCCTCGTTCGCAAGGTGGAAGCCGTCCATGGGGACCACGCACGCGTCCGCGCCCAGGGCGGTGGCCAGTGCCTCACACAGCGTCGATTTCCCGGCGCCCGGCGCGCCCGTGATGCCGAGGATGCGCCGATCGCCGGCCGTGACCAGCGCGCGGGCCCGCGCGACGAGGGTCTCCAGATCGGCCCGGAGAACCGGGGGGTGGGATGCGCCGTGGTCAGCCATGCTGGAGGTCATGATGCCTGATCCCGGCCGCTCAGGCGTGGCGCAGCGCCTCGACCACGCTGAGACGGGCGGCCGTATGCGCGGGCACCAGGGCGGCGAGCACGCCGAGGAGCCCGCTCACGCCCAGCGCCGTGAGGGCCAGGACCGGGGTGAGGGCCGCCGCGTCGATCCCGGCGAGACTGCGGGTGTAGGCGTTCACGCCGGCGTTGCCGGCCATCCCCAGCAGCACGCCGGCCGCGCCGGCCGCCAGCGCGAGCAGCAGGGCCTCGGTCAGCACCACGGCGCGCAGCGTGGCGGGCCGCGCGCCGATGGCCCGCAGCGTGCCGAATTCGCGGATGCGTTCAAACACGCCCATGGCGACGGTGTTCGCCACCGCCAGCCCGCCCACGATCAGCGCGACCACCGACAGGCCGACGCGGGCAGCGTCCGTGACGCGCAGCGCCCGGTTCACGACCGCGAGCACGTCCCCGCGCGTCTGGCCCTCCAGCTCCAGCTGACGGGCGAGCGTGGCGGCCACCTGCGGCGCCCGGCCCGGGTCGCGCAGCGTCACGGCCACCAGCGACACCCGCCCCGGCGTCCCGGCCAGTCGTTGCAGGGTGTCCAGCGGCAGGAAGGTGAAGGTGTCGTTCAGGCCGTGTCCGCCCTCCAGCACGCCGATCACGGTCACGCGCGTGCCCAGGACGTCCACCCGGCCGCCCACGTCCACTCCGGCGTTGTGGGCGGCGCTGCGGCCCAGCACGGCCACGTCGCGTCCCTCGTCGGCTGCCGTGAGGACGCGTCCGCGCGCCGCGCGCAGGCCCCCGAACAGCGCGCCGATGCCCTGGTCGGCCGGCAGGCCGTAGTACACGGCGCTCTGTGCAGGGTCGAGCGACTGCTTGAGCAGCGTCACGGCGGGCGTGACCTGCACTGCCCCCAGCGGGGCGGCGGCCGCACGCACGCGCGCCACCACGCTGTCCGGCAGGTTCGGCGGGGGCAACAGCCCGCTCTGCGCGCCATCGAGCGTGAGCTGCACGTCCGGCCCGACGCTGCGGAACTGCGCCGTGAACACCTGCCGGATGCCCTCGCCCAGCGACAGGAACACCACCATGCCCGCCACGGCCACGGCCAGGCCCAGCGCGGTCAGCAGCGTCCGCACCAGGCGGCGGCTCAGGCCGCGCCACGCCAGGAGCAGCACGTCGCTGGGAGTCATGCCGCCCAGCGTAGAGCCCGGCGGCCCGGGCACGCCGCTATGCTCGGCGCATGAAGTGGCCCCCGACGCCCGTGCTGGTGCGCTTGGCCGTCACGCTGGGCGCGGCGATCGGCGCGGCGGCCATGGTCGGCCGCACGACCGGCTGGCGGCGCCCCCTCGTGGCCGTCGCCCTGCACGCGGGCCTGATGCGCTGGGCGGTGGACGCCCTGCCCGCCCTGTGCCCTGAGCTGCGGGGCGGGTGGTTCCGCGTGCGGGACTGGGAGCCGCGCGTGTACCGGCGCGTGGGTGTCTACGTGTACATGCGGGGCCTGCGGGTCCTCGGGTGGGAGGCGTTCCGGCGGAGCGCGGTGGGGTTTGCCGGCCGGCGGGCGGAACTGGCCCGCCTGGAGCGGGCCACCCGTGAGGCCGAGACGAACCACGCCGTGCTGGGCGCCCTGGGGGTGACGCTCGCCGTGCTCGCCGCGCGGCGGCGCTGGTGGGACGCGGCGCTGTGGCAGCTCCTCCTGACTGCACTGCTGCACGCCTACCCGGTAATGCTCCAGCGCACCCTGCGCGCCCGGCTGGCCCGGCTTCAGCGCCCCTGAAGGAGGCCCTCGATCAGGTCCGCCGCCTCGCGCGGGGCGTCGTGGGCGCGGAACTCTGCCCGGAGGGTCTGCGCGCGTTCGCGGAACCGCGGCTCGCGCAGCAGGCGCCGTACGGCGCGCCGCACCGCCCCGGGGGCCGGCGTGCGGGTGCCCAGGCGCAGACCCACCCCCGCTACCTGCACGCGCCGGCCGACCTCCAGCTTGTCCTCGGTGGTGCCGGCGGACAGCACCGGCAGGCCGTGCGACAGCGCGAGCTGCACGCCCCCGTAGCCTCCGTTCGTGACATACACGCTGGCGTGCGGCAGCATCCGGTCGAAGGGCAGGAACGGCGCCGTGCGCGCGTTGGCCGGAAGTTCGCCCAGGGCCGCCGGATCGCGCACGCCCGCGGCCACGACCAGCACGGGCTCGTCCGCCAGGGCGCGCACAGTCGGCAGAATTAAGTCGCGCGGGTCCGTGGCGATGGTGCCCTGCGTGACCACCACCACCGGCCGGTCGGCGCGCTGCACGTCGGGCCACCAGTCCGGCAGCGCGGCACCGGGCGGTGCGGGCGGCGTCAGTGCCCCGATGAAGTGCAGCTGCGGCGGCCGGTCGCTGACGGCGTACTCCACGCCCGGCACGCTGGCCTGCAGCAGCAGCGTCGGCGGGATCGGCGGCTCGAAGGGCCGTTCCGGAATGCCCAGGGAGCGGCACACAGCCCGCAGGTCTCGGTCGGCGCCGCCGAACACCACGCGCTGCGTCACGCGGCGCAGGGCGGCGTTGCGTGCGCGGCCCAGCGGTCCCCGCATGGGCGGCAGCCCCGGCCCGAACGGCGCCGTGTCTCGGCTGTGGATACCCAGCGGCAGCACGCCCAGCAGCGCGCACGGCGGGCCGCCCAGTTCCTCCAGCAGCAGGCCGGCGCTGAGGGTCTGTTCGGCCAGCGTCACCTCCCACGGCCACGCCCGGTGCAGGGCTTGGAGGTCACGCAGCTGCGGCAGCATCTGGCCCACGAAGATGTGCCGTGTGTCGAACTGCACCTGCCGCAGTCCGCTCAGCGCGTCCCGGCCGGGAAAGGCCACGCCGAACGCGCGGTCGTCGTAGTCGCGCGCCAGGGTGAACGGCTCGAAGGCCGCGCCGGCCGCCCGCACCCGCGCCGCGTACTTGCGCCCCGTGTACCAGCGCAGCTCGTGCCCACGCGCCGCGAGTTCGCGCGCGACCGGCAGCAGCGGCAGCAGGTGCCCCGCGATGGGCTGCGACGCGATCAGGATGCGGGCCATGGAAACCCCACCCTAGCGCGCGGCCAGGGTGGGGCGGTCAGGGGTTCAGAACGGCGAGTCGGGGAAGTAGTAGTTCTTGGCGTTCGCGGGCGTCACCAGCACCGAGGGGATCAGGGTGGTGGCCTTCATGGGCGTGCCCTTCACGCGGCTTTCCACGGTCAGGCGGATCGCGTCGGCGATCATGCTGGGCGGGTACGTGACGTCCGCCGGCATCAGCTTGTCCTTGTCCATCACCTTCTTGATGGCTTCCTTCATGCCCGCGCCGCCCAGCACGAGCTTCACATCGGTGCGCTTGGCCTGCTCCAGCGCCTTCAGGACGCCCACAGCCATGTCGTCGTCGCTGGCCCACACGGCGTCGATCTTGGGGAAGCGGGTCAGGTAGTCCTGCATGACCTTGAAGGCGTCGTCGCGGTTCCAGTTGCCGAACTTCGCGTCTAGGATCTTGATCTTGGGCGACTTGGCCACCGCCGCCTTGAAGGCGTCCACGCGCTGGTTGTCGATCACGGTGGGAATGCCGCGCAGCACGACCACGTTCGCGCCGCTGGTGCCGAACTGCTTCACGAAGTATTCGCCGGCCACGCGCCCGAAGGCGGTGTTGTCGCCGGCCACGTAGGCGTCCTGGGCCTTGGGATCAGTCAGGCCTCGGTCCACCACCGTCACGAACACGCCCTTGGCCTTCAGGGCCGCGACCGGGCGGGTCAGGGGCGCGCTCTCCTGCGGCAGGATCACCAGCGCACCGATCTTATTCACCGTCAGCAGGTCCTGGATCTGGTTGGCCTGCTCGTTGCTGTCCTTGGCGGTCTTCACGATGATCTGGACGTTCGGGTACATCTTCTCCAGCATCGCCTTGGCTTGGTTGGCGTGGTATACGACGCCCGCCGTCCAGCCGTGGTCCGCCGAGGGAATCGAGACGCCGATGACCTGCTTGGCCTGCGCGAGGGCGCCGCTGCCGGCGAGGAGGAGCGAGAGGGCGGTCAGTCGGGTGAGGTGTCGCATGTTGGAACTCCTTGACGGGGCGAGAGGGGCGGGGACGGCGGGCACGGGGGCGCTCAGGTCATGGCTCTCCCTTCAGCGGCGGCCGCGCTGGAAGAACGCGACGCCGATGATCACGAAGCCGGTCACGGCCGCGTTCAGGTACACGGAGATGATGTTCGTCAGGTTCAGGACGTTCTCGATGGTCACGAGCAGCACCGCGCCGACCACGGTGCCCCAGATGCGGCCCGAGCCGCCCCTCAGCGCCGTGCCGCCGATGATCACGGCCGCGATGGCCTCCAGTTCCCACAGCAGGCCGGTCGAGGGCGTGGCGCTGCCCAGCCGCGGCACGTACAGGATCGTCGCCAGGCCCACGCACACGCCCAGCAGCACGTAGGTCAGAATCTTGATGCCGGTGACGTTGATCGCCGCGTAGCGCGCGACCTGCTCGCTGCTGCCGATGGCCTGTACGTAGCGGCCGTAGCGGGTGCGGTTCAGGATCACGCCGCCCGCGAGCGCCACCGCCGTGAACACCAGGATCGGCACGGGCACGCCCAGCAGCGAGCCGTAATACACCGGTCCGTAGCGGTCGCCCACGCCCGAGTCGAGCGAGATGGCCCCGCCCTGCGCGAGGTACGTGAGAACCGCCCGGAAGATGCCCAGCGTGCCCAGCGTGACGATGAAGGGCTCGATACGCCCACGCGTGATCACGGTGCCGTGGAACAGCCCCGCGAGCGCGCCGATGGCGAGCGCCGCGAGCATCCCCAGCGCGATGGTCAGCAGGCCCGGCCCCAGATGCACGCTCAGGGCGTTCATGATCAGGATCATCGAGCCGGCGATCAGCGCGGCCATGGAGCCCACCGACAGGTCGATGCCGCCGGAGATGATCACGAAGGTCATGCCAACCGCGATGATGCCGCTGAAGGCCGCGCGCGTCAGCACGTTCGAGAGGTTGGCCACCGTGAGGAAGTCCGGGTTCAGCAGCGTGGCCGCCACCATCAGGGCGATCAGCCCCAGCAGCGGCCCCAGCGACGCCACGCGGGTCAGGACCGGGCGCGGCGGCCGGGCGGGGACGGCGGTCGTCCCGGCGGCGCGCGGATCAGGCTGGGACATGGGCCTCCCGGCGGCGCAGTCCGGTCGCGTACTGGATCACGTCCTGCTCGCTCAGGCCGCCCGAGTCGAGGTCGCCCACCACCCGGCCCTCGTGCATGACCAGCAGGCGGTGGCACAACCCCAGCAATTCGGGCAGTTCCGAACTGATCACGATGATGCCCTTGCCCTGCCGGGCGAGGTCGCCCACCAGCGCGTAGATGTCCCGCTTGGCGCCCACGTCTACACCCCTTGTCGGTTCGTCCAGGATAATCACCTCCGGTTGCACCTCCAGAATCTTCGCCAGCGCCAGCTTCTGCTGGTTCCCGCCGGACAGGCTGCCGGCCGGCACGTCCAGCCGGCCCGCACGGATGCCGAAGGTCTGCACCGCGCGCTTCAGGGCGCCGTCCTCGGCGCGGGTGTCCAGCAGCGGGCGGGCGTAGTGCTCCAGCGTCATCAGCGTCAGGTTGGGGCGCAGCGCTAGGTCCACGTGCAGGCCCTTGCCCTTGCGGTCCTCGCTGAGGTACACCATGCCCGCCTGCACGCCGTCCGCCGGGGACCGCAGGCGCACCGGGCGGCCCCGCACCCGCACGCTCCGGACGTGGTGGGGCCGCAGACCGAGCAGCCCCTCGATGCTCTCGGTGCGCCCCGCGCCGACCAGGCCGGCCAGGCCCAACACCTCCCCCCGGCGCAGCGTGAAGGTCACGTCGTGCGCCCAGCCGGGCACGTCCAGGCCCTCCACGTGCAGCAGTTCCTCCGCCAGCGGCTCCATGCGGGGCGGATACATCGCCTCCAGCTCGCGGCCCACCATCGAGTTCGCCATCTGCGCGGTGCTGAGGTCCGCCGTGTCGGCACTCATGACCACCCGGCCGTCGCGCAGCACCGTGACCCGGTCCGTCACGGCTTTCACCTCGTCGAGCTTGTGGCTGATGTACAGGATCGTCACGCCCCCCTCGCGCAGCCGGCGCATCAGGTCGAACAGCGTGGCGGTCTCGTGCGGGGTGAGCGCGGCGGTCGGCTCGTCCATGATCAGCACCCGCGCCCGGCGCGACAGGGCGCGGGCGATCTCCACGAGCTGTTTCATGGGCACGGCCAGGTCGCGCACGCGCACGTCCGGGTCGAGCGTGACCTCCAGCCGCGCGAGCGCTTCGCGCGCCCCCCGGCGCATGGCCGCGTCGTCGAGCAGCGCGCCGCCCAGTTCGTGGCCCAGGTAGATGTTCTGCGCGACGGTCAGGTCCTCAGCCAGGTTGAATTCCTGGTGGATCAGCACGATGCCGCGCGCCTCGGCGTCCCGGCCCCCGCGCAGGGTCACGGGCTCGCCGTCCAACACGACGGTGCCGCGCGAGGGCGCATGGTATCCGGCCAGCACCTTCATCAGGGTGCTCTTGCCGGCGCCGTTTTCGCCCAGCAGCGCGTGGATGCTGCCGGGCTGCACGTCGAAGGTGACGTCGTGCAGCACCTCGACGTCACCGAAGGCCTTGGAGATGCCCTCGAAACGGACGGCCGCCCGGATGGGTCCGGTCATGCCGGCCCGGGAGCAGGGGAGAGCAGGGCGGGAAGACGTCCGGAAACAGGCATGGAACGAACACTCCTCGTGCAGTGGCGGTCCACCCAATCTAGGAGCCACGCCCGCCCGGGTCAACCCGGGATGAGCCGTGGACCCCGTGCTGCTCGTCAGTATCTGGGCGCGCGGTCAGTCGCGGCGGGTGCCGTCGCCGGAGGGCCGTGTCAGGATCTCGTACAGCTCGCGGATGTACGCGGCGCGGGCGCGGGTCCAGTCCTCGCCCTGCTTGCCGCCATGGTCGAGATTCCCGATGCTGGACAGGTCCGACGCGATCTCGAGGGCCCGGGTGTGGAAGTCGCTGCTGGTCAAACTCACCTTGTCGGCCATGCTTCACCGTAGCAAGCCTGGGCACGTCATGAGCCGGGCCACCCGGCACGATATCGTCCTTTCATGGTTCTCATAACGGTGGAACTCGCGGTCTGGAGCGGCATCTGTCGAGGAAACAGCGCGGTGCCGCTGCGCACCCTGTAGCGGTCCTGAAGCGGCACTCGCCCATCCGTAACGGCGCCGGACCCCCCAGATGACTAGGGTTCATTCACCGGGGCCGACCATGCCTCGGGACGCCAGTGGACCGGGCCGACGCGCCACTCACCGGCGGGGCGATGACCACGAACACCGGATCACGCGGAGCGGGGGCTCGGCGTGACCTGGACAACCAGAGGAGCGGAGGGAATGCAGATCGCGTTGCTGTGCGAAGGCACGTATCCCCACATGCATGGTGGGGTCAGCGTGTGGTGTGAACAACTCATCGCCGGACTTCCAGAACACACCTTCGACGTCTACGCCATCAGCGGGCCACCGCTGGACGCCCGCGGCCTGACGCTGCCGGGCAATGTCCGGAGCGTGACCAACGTGCCGCTGTGGGCCGCGCGGCCACCGGCCCTGCGCGGCCGGACCCGCGCGGCCGATCTGCATGAGGGGTACGGGCAACTCCTGTACAGCCTGTTCGTGGCCGCGGACCGGCCCGAGATGTTTCTCGCCGGTCTGCGCCGGCTGTTCGACTACGCGCAGCACGGCGACCTCGGGCGTGGCCTGGACACCGGCAAGAAGGCCGCGCAGCTCTTCGAGATGTGGCGCGTCGCGGCCCGCGACCACGCGCCGGACGCCAAGCGCCAGAGCGGCCTGCTGCTGCCGCCCACCCTGGCGGACGCCCTGCAGGCCCACGTGTGGCTGGAACACTTTCTGCGGCCGCTGTCGTGCCCCGCGCCGTACGCGGCGGTGTGCCATGCCACGTCCAATGGCCTGAGCCCGCTGGTCGCCTTCGGCAGCAAGTGGCGCTACGGCACGCCCTTCGTCCTGACCGAGCACGGCATCTACCTGCGCGAACGCTACTTGGAACTGCGGTACAGCGGGCACACGCCGGCCTTCAAGTCTTTCCTGCTGCGCTTTTACCAGCAGCTCAGCGCGGCCGCGTACCGCATGGCTGACCTGATCACGCCCGGCTCGCACTACAACGAGCGCTGGGAAGTGATGCAGGGGGCCGAGCCCGGCCGCATCCGCGCGGTGTACAACGGCGTGAACCCGGCGTTCTTTCCGCAGGCGCCGGCCGAACCGACCGAACCGACCATCAGCTGGGTGGGGCGCGTCGATCCCCTCAAGGACCTCGAGACGCTGATCCGCGCCTTCGGAGAGGTGCGCGCGCAGCTGCCTACCGCCAAACTGCGGATGTTCGGCGGCACGCCGCGCGGCAACGAGGACTACGCCCGGCACTGCCAATCGGTCATCGACGAGCTGGGCCTGCGCGGACAGGCCACCTTCGAGGGCCGCGTGACCGACGTGGTGGACGCGTACCACGCCGGTCACCTGGTCGCGCTGACCAGCATCTCCGAGGGCTTCCCGTACACGCTGATCGAGGCGATGGCCGTCGGGCGCGCCACCGTCTCGACGGATGTCGGCGGCGTCACCGAGGCGGTCGGAGACGCCGGCCTGGTCGTGCCGTCCCGCGACCCGGGCGCGTTCGCGCGCGCCAGCCTGCGCCTGCTGGGCGACACGGGCCTGCGCGAGCAGCTGGGCCGGGCCGCCCGCCACCGCGTCCTCAGCGAGTTCACGCTCGACAGTTTCCTGAGCGTGTACCGCCGCGTGTACCCGCTGGTGTCGCAGGAGGGCAGTGCGCGCGTCGCCCGCAGCGGCCTGCGCGCCGCGCTGCTGGACAGTCCGGCCGGCCAGCCGCTGGTCGGGGCGGTCGCGTGACCACCATGTCGTGCGGCCCGGAACGGCGCTCGGCCGATCCGCTCGCGCAACTGTCGCGCCAGCTCGACCCGGCGTGCGTGGCCGCCGTGCATCCCCTCGAACTCGCCGCGGTGCTGGAAGCCGAGGGCCTGACTGACCGCGTGGTGCGCGAACGTTACGGCCAGGAGAGCGTGTTTGCGTGCGCCCAGCAGCTGTACCACATGGTGCCGCACCGCGCCGGCCCGCCCCCACCGCCGCGGCCCGGCCCGCAAAGTCCGTCGTGGCAGAACCTGCTGCGCGGCGTGATCTACCTTCTGCCGGCCCTGTGGACGCCGCATGCCCTGGCGGTGGCGGGCGGCGGCGTGTACCGCGGCGCGGGCCTGGGGCTGCTGGTCGCCACGCTGTTCGGGTGGGGCTGGATGCAGGGCGTGGCGTTCCTGGGCTACGCCGCGCTCGGCCATGACCGGGCGCTCGCGCAGCGCCGCCTGCGCGCGCTGGGCTTCGGGGCGGCCACGCTGAGTGTGCTGCTGGCCGCGGCGCTGGCTGCCGTGCTGGGTCAGGCGCCGGTCCCGGTCGCGCTCGCCACGGGCGCCATCTCGCTGTACCTGGCCGCCGCGACGACCCTGCTGGTGCTGGGCCGCGAACTCGCCCTGCTGCTGGCCGCTCTGCCGGCCCTGCTGTGGGTGGCCGCGCAGTCCCGCTGGCCCGGCGCGCTGCCGGGCGGCCCGGACGCCGTGCTGCTGCTGGCGGTGGCCGTGCCCGCGCTGCTGGCGGCCGTGGCGCCCCGCAGCGCGGCGCCCTCCCGCACGGCCGGCGTGCCCTGGCGCGCGGCGCCGCCGCACATGCTGTACGGCTGGCTGTGCGCCGCGTGCCTGTCGCTGGCGCTGCTCGATCCCTTCGGCACGGTGCCGGACGGCGGGCTGCTCGGGGCGTCGTGGAGCGTCGCGCCGCTGATCCTCAGCCTGGGGGCGATGGAACTGCAGCTGCGGCACCTGCACGCCGGGCTGCGGCGGCAGTCGCGCCTGTCGGGCACGCTGCGGTCGATCGTGTGGCGCGCGGCAGGTGAGGTCGCGCGGCGCGGCGGGCAGTACGCGCTGGGACTGGCCGCGGCCTACGGCCTGGTCGCGCTGCTCGCCCCGCGGGTGGGCGCTGGCCCGCTCCCGGACGCGCTGCTGGCCGGACACGTCCTGACGGGCGCGGCGCTGATGCTCAGCGGCCTGCTGATCAACTTCGCGCAGCTGGTGCGGGTGCTGGTGGTCTGGGGGCTGTCGCTGGCCGCGCAGCTCACCGTGCTGCTGCGCGGCGCGGACGCTGCCAGTGCGTACCTGCAGGGCTCGGCCGTGGCCGCCGCGCTGCTGGTGGTGCTGGCCGCTCTGGCCGTCCGCGACGTGCGGCACCTGGGCTGACGCCCGGCACCGGCGCGGCCCCCAGTCTTCGATCATCTCCGGCCAGCACCACCGGCCCATCACAACCGCACCCATCCACGTCACGGCCGCTCGGGGGAGCGGTCCCGCAGGAGAGGAGGACGCATGAACGCAGTGGTCGCAGTCACAGGAGCAGAGGGATTCATCGGCTCGCATCTCGTCGAGGCGCTCGTTCGGGCCGGATTCCGGGTCCGCGCGATGGTGCTGTACAACTCGTTCGGCTCGTGGGGCTGGCTGGAGCAGCTGCCGCCCGACGTGCTGGCCGAGGTGGACGTGGTGCTGGGCGACGTGCGCGACCCGCTGTCGGTGCGCGAGGTGCTGCGCGGCGCGGAGGTCGTGTACCACCTCGCGGCGCTGATCGCCATTCCGTACTCGTACCGGGCGCCGCACTCGTACGTGCAGACGAACGTGGTCGGCACGCTCAACGTCCTGGAGGCGGTGCGCGAGCTGGAAACGCCGCGCCTGATCCACACCTCGACCAGCGAGGTCTACGGCACGGCCCGCCAGGTGCCCATCCGCGAGAGCCACCCCCTCCAGGCACAGTCCCCGTACGCGGCGTCCAAGGTGGGCGCGGACAAGCTCGTCGAGAGTTACCACCTGAGTTTCGGGCTGCCCGCCGTGACGCTGCGGCCCTTCAACACCTTCGGGCCCCGCCAGTCGGCCCGCGCGGTGATTCCCACGGTCATCTCGCAGATCGCCGCGCGGCGGGACGTCATCAAGGTCGGCTCGCTGGCGCCCACGCGCGACTTCAACTACGTCGCGGACACCGCCCAGTCGTTCCTGGCGGTGGGCACCGCGCCGGCCGAGAAGGTGCTGGGACGCACGCTGAACACCGGTACCGGCGTGGAGGTCTCGGTGGGCGCGCTGGTCGAGGCGATCGCGGACGTCATGGGCGCGCGCGTGGAGGTCGAGCAGGAGGCCGAGCGCATGCGGCCGGACGCGTCCGAGGTGATGCGCCTGATCAGCGACAGCTCCGCGCTGCGCGACCTGACCGGGTGGCAGCCGGCGTACACCCTGCACGCCGGGCTGGAGCAGACCAGCCAGTGGTTCCTGCACCCGGCCAACCTCGCCCACTACCGCCCCGGCCAGTACGCCATCTGAGCGGCCCGGCCCAGAGCGCCACGTCCACCGCCGCCACGTTCCACCGTCCCCGATTCCAAAGGAGCGACTCCATGCACGCAGTCATCATGGCCGGAGGCAAAGGCACCCGTCTGCGCCCGTACACCACCTGCGTTCCCAAGCCCCTCGTGCCCATCGGCGACCGCTACTCGATCCTCGAGGTCGTGTTCCATCAACTCGCACACAGCGGCTTCACGAGCGTCACCCTGGCGATCGGGCACATGGGTCACCTGATCCGCGCCTTCGTCGGCGACGGCCAGCGCTGGGGCCTGACGGTCGATTATCTCGACGAGGTCACGCCGCTGGGCACCATCGGACCCATGCTGGGCGCGCTGGACCGCCTGCCCGAGCACTTCCTGGTGATGAACGGCGACGTCCTCACGAACCTCGACTACGGCACGCTGCTGCGCACGCACCAAGCGTCGGGCGCGCCGGTCACGGTCGCCACCTACGCCCGCGAGGTCCGCAGCGAGTTCGGCGTGCTGGACGTGCAGGGCGGCACCATCGTGCAGTTCCGCGAGAAGCCGGTGTTCGACTTCATGGTCAGCATGGGCATCTACGGGTTCACGCGCTCCACCCTGCAACGCTACCCGGCCGGGCAGGCCTTCGGCTTCGACCAGCTGATCCTCGACCTGCTGTCGCGCGGCGAGCGCCCGGCCAGCTACGCCTTCGGCGGGTACTGGCTGGACATCGGCCGTCCCGACGACTACGACCGCGCCAACGAGGAATTCGAGAAGTACATCGACCAGCTGATGCCCGGCCTGCGGGGCACCGCTCCGGGCGCCCAGCTGCCGCTGCCCACCCGCCCCGGAGTCCAGGCCGCGCCATGAAACGCGTGCTGCTGCTGGGCTCCGGCGGGTTCATCGGGCGCGCGGTCGCCCGGGAAGCGCGGGAGTGGGCAGACCTGGAGGTGATCCCCGGTCCCCGCCGCGCGGACCTCGACCTGGCCGACGCCAGCGACCGCGAGTGGGACGACCTGCTGGGCTGCCAGCCCGACGTGGTCATCAACGCTGCGGGCGCCACCGTGGGCGACGACGACACGCTGTTCCGCACCAACGCGCACCTCGTGGGCCGCCTGATCGCGGCGCTGGGCCGCCAGCCGGCGCGGCCGTGGCTGGTGCAGCTCGGCTCCGCCGCCGAGTACGGCCGGTCGGCGCCGGGCGTGCCGGTCAGCGAGCACGCCCTGGCCCGCCCGCAGAGCAGTTACGGCATGAGCAAGCTCACAGCCACCCAGTCGGTGCGGCACGCGTGCGAGAGCGGCCGGCTGCGCGGCGTGGTGCTGCGCGTGTTCAACCCGGTGGGCGCCGGGCAGAGCGCGGCGACGCTGCCGGGCCGGGCCGCCGCGCTGCTGCGGGACGCCGCCGACCAGGACGCGCCGGGCGTGGCCTTCGGCGCGCTGGACACCTCCCGCGACTACGTGGCCCTGCGTGACGTCGCGGGCGCGGCGCTGTTCGCGGCCCGCCTGGAGCGCAGCCCGCTGCTGCTCAACGTGGGGTCCGGCCGCGCCCGGGCGTCGTGGGACATCGTGCGCGGTCTGGCCCGGCTGGCCGGCTACCGCGGCGAGGTGACCGAGACGGCGTCTCCCTCCGGCCGGTCTGCGGCGGTGCCGTGGCAACAGGCCGACCTGTCGCGCATCCGTGCCCTCGGATGGGCTCCCCGCTTCACGCTGGACGAGGCCCTGCTCGAGCTGTGGTACGGCCCGTCTTCCCCCGTTCCAGCGGCCTGGAGCCGCGAGGAGATCCGTCATGATGCGATGTCACGTTAATACCGCGCTGCGTGTGTGCGCGCTGCTGCCCGGCCTGCTCCTGGCCGCGTGTTCCACCTCCAAGCCGCCCGCCACGCAGGACGCGGCCGGGAGCGCGGCGCCGGTTCACGGCGGCACGCACAGCGTGACCCTGGCTCCCCCGGCCCTGCCCGACAGCCGCGCGCTGACGCCGCTGCCGGAACTCACCGGCGCGACCCCGGCGGTGCCGCTGCGGTCCCTGGCGGTGGCGAACACGGCCGTGGTGGGCCTGAAGGTGCTGATTCTGACGGCGTCCTCGACCGACTCGGCGCTCAGTGACGCGCAGGCCATGCTCGACCAGGCCGGCGTGCCCTACGACGTGGTGAACCCCAGCGTGCCCGGCGCCTTCACGATCGACACGCTGGTGGCGGCCGACGGCAGCGGCAAGTACCAGGGCGTGATCCTCACCAGCGGCAACCTGGCGTACGAGGCCAGTCCCGGCGTTTGGCAGAGCGCGCTGGACTGGACCGGCTGGAACGTGCTGTGGCAGTACGAGACGGACTACAACGTGCGCCAGCTCTCGCTGTACACCTACCCCAGCTCGTGGCCCGAGGACTACGGCCTGCGCGACGCGGGCGCGGCCTCAGCGACCTCGGACCCCGGGCTGACCACGACGGGCCGCACCGTCTTCAAGGACCTCAAGGCGACCACCAAGTTGCCCATCCGCTACGCCTACAACTACCCGGCCACCGTGACCACCGTGGCGGGTATCACGACCACGCCGCTGCTGACCGACGCGGCCGGGCGGGTGCTGGCCGCCACGTCCACCGCCGGCACCCGCGAGCGGCTGGCGCTGACCTTCGCGCAGAATCCCTACCTGCTGCACAGCGCCCTGCTCGGCCCCAGCCTGGTGAACTGGCTGACCAAGGGCGTGTACGTGGGCGAGTACCGCCGCTACAACCAGCTGGACATCGACGACTGGTTCCTGCCCGGCGACGTGTTCGACGAGACCACCCGCACGATCCAGCCCGACGCCTTCCGCATCAGCGCGAGCGACGCGCTGGCCGTCTCCAAGCAGCAGGACGCCCTGCGCGCCACCTTCCCGGTGTCCAGCAACTTCACCTTCAGCATGGTGTTCAACGGCGGCGGCGCGAACACCAGCGCGCCGGTCAGCTGCGACCCGAATGTGGTCAGCCCCGATGCGCTGACGAGCATGTCGCGCTGCCTGAAAGACGCCTTTGACTGGGTCAGCCACACCTTCGACCACGAGTACATGGACTTCCTGAACTACGCCGACTCGCTCGCGCAGCTCAGGCCCAACATCACCGTCGGGCAGACGCTCGACCTGAACCTAAGCCGCAAGAGTCTGGTGACCGGCGACATGTCCGGCCTGGGGTACTACAACCCGGCCGGCGACGGCCCCAAGACCAACTACGGCCTGGGCGCGTCGAACGTCAACTTCCTGCAGGCCGCGCAGAAGTCCGGCGACCAGTACCTCGCGTCGAACCACTCGGTGGACGGGCAGTGGGACCCGGCGTGCATGAACTGCGGCGTGGTGCACCCACTGAACGCGAACATCTTCCTGGTGCCGCGCTGGCCCACCAACGTCTTCTATTCCGTGACCACCCCGGCGCAGATGACGTCCGCGTACAACTCGGTCTACGGCCCCGGCGGCACGCTGGCGTTCTGGGACCACAACCTGACCTACGCCGAGATCCTCGACAAGGAATCGGACATCGCGCTGTCGCACGTGCTGAGCGGCGGGGCCTTCCCGCACTACATGCACCAGGACAACCTGCGGCAGTATGCGCCGGGCCGCAGCCTCGCCTTCGACTGGCAGTCGGCGCTGCTCACCAAGTACTCGCAGTACTCCACGCTGCCGCTCCGGACCCTGCGCTGGGACGCGGTCGGTGCCCACGTGAAGTCGCGGACGTCGTTCATGAAGAGCGGTGTGAGCGGCCGCTGGGACCGCGTGGCCAAGACCATCACCGTGACCTCCGCGCGGGGCGGCGACGCCTACGTGACCGGCGTGACGGTGGGCACCACGCAGACCTACGCGGGTCAGAAAATCAGTTCCCTGACGCTCGCGGCGGGGCAATCGGTGACCGTCGCCGTGCCGTGATGCCGGCGCTGCGTCACCCCCAGACGTACCTGGAGCGCCCGGCGGACGTCCGCGAGGACCCCGCCCGGCACCGGGCCCTGGCGGTGTACTACGGCCCCGAGCTGAGCCCGGTGCTGGCCCGTTACCGGCGGGTGGTGGTGCAGCCGGGTCACTTCTGGCCGGAACGCGTCGAGCGGCTCCAGCGGCGCGGGGTGGAGGTCCTCGCGTACCTCAGCCTGGGCGAGGACGACGGCGGTCCGGCCGCGTGGAACACCGACGACATCCACCCCGAGTGGCGCACGCGGCGCGTGAACGTGCGCCATCCGCAGTGGCGGGAGCATATCCAGGCGCAGGTCGAGCGGCACCGGCCGGTGTTCGACGGCTTCCTGCTCGACACCCTGGACAGCGCCGCCACCGATCCGAACCAGAAGCGGGCCATGATCAAGCTCGTGCGGCTGGTGCGGCAGTGGGCCGGGGACCGCTACCTGCTCGCCAACCGCGGCTTCGACCTGCTCGAACGCCTGCGCGGCAGCGTGGACGGCGTGCTGATCGAGTCGTTCTCCACCACGTGGCAGGGTGGGTACCACGCGTACCAGGGCCATGAACTCGCGTACACCGAGGGTCTGCTCGATCTCACGCGGCGCCTGAAACTCGACGCCTTCGCGCTCGACTACGCCGATACCCCGATCCTCAAACGCTTTGCGCGGCGCCGGGCCAACCGGCTGGGCGTTCCCACCTTCATCACCAACCGCGAACTGACCCGCCTGTGACGGGCCGCACAACGCGCCCCCGGGCTCCGCTACGGAACGCCGGGGGCGCGCTCGGCGCTCAGTTGCAGGTCTGGCGCAGGTAGCCGCTCATGCCGGGCGCGACCAGGTCCAGGTCGCGTTTCATGGCGTTCACGCCCTGGCCCGAGAACTGCGTGCAGTTGAGGCTGAGGCCGGACTTGTACTCGACGTCCAGCGCCAGCTTGCCGCGCTTGGTGTACTCCGCCAGCGCCGCGCACTCGCCGTATTCCTGGCACTGCTCGTTGAGGATGCCGTCGAACTTCTCGACCATCATCTTGCCGGTGCGGTCCCTGAGCAGGATCTTGTCCGGGCCGTTCTTCTGGAACACGGCCAGGCCCGCGGCGTGCGCGGCGTCGGCCACCCAGCCGTTGAAGTCGATCTGCTGCTGGGTGGTGATGCGCCCGCCCGAGACGTTCTCGTCGTTCTGGAGGTTGTCGGGTTCCACCGCGTCGAAGCCCTTGGCCTTGCACATCGCAAAGCGCTTGTTCAGGATCGTGGCGAGCACCGAGTTGCTCTTGAAGACATCCGTCACGTCCAGGAAGTACTCCTGGGGCCAGTCGGGGTCCTGCTGGATCTTCAGGTAGTCCGGGTACTGGCTGGAATCGGGCCGGCCGGGCTCGTAGCTGCCGACGTCCAGGTAACACACGGTGTACAGACCCTGTGCCTTGAGCTGCGCCACCTTCGCGGCGGTGGTGTCGAAGCCGTCCACGTCGATCAGCACCGCGCCGGACGGCACGTTGATGTTGCTGTCGCCGCCCGCACCGATCTGCCAGTCCCAGCTGACCTTCCCGCTGGGGGGCGGGGTGATCCCGGGGACGATGGTCGGTGCCGGTGCCGGCGTGGGGGCGGGGGCAGGCGCGGGAGCCGGTGCCGGGGCGGGCGCAGGGGATGGGGCGGGCGCGGGGGCCGGTGCGGGTGCCGACCCCGTCTTGGGCACGAAGCTCAGGTAATCGACCACGGCGGCGCGGCGTGTGGTGGTGTCGCCGTTGACCAGGCGCACGGTGAGCGTGTCACCGGTGTTGAGCTGGAAATGGCCGAAGTACACCGTCGTGAAGGTGCTGCTCGACAGCGTCTGGCGGGCAAGTTCCTGGCTGCCCCGCATCAGGCTCACGATCGGCTGGCCAGCGCCCCGGGCGCGGATGCTCACGGCGGTGTCGCCGGACTGGAAGGAGGACGGAAGCGCGAAGGACACGCTGCTGCCCGGCGCCCGGAGCTTCACGGCCTGGCCGCCGGTCGCGCTCGAGTCGTTGATGGTCACGGCGCCCGAGGTGGTGCCGGGGTTGACCACGGTCAGCGCGGCCAGCGCCGTGCTGGCTTCGATGGTGGTGGTGTCGGGGGCGCTGGCCTGGGGAACCCGGCCCTGCTGTCCGCACGCGCTGATCAGGAGTGTGATGAGTGAAACACACACGGGGAGGCTACGTCGCATGGGCGGCAGGTTAAACGTGTAATGACCGCGCGAAGTATTAAAAATCCGACATCCATCAATGGGGGATGGGCCTCTTTTTCGTATTTGAGAGTTTCGTGTAAATAGTCACGTTCATCTAATGAGTCAAATCGGCATGAATATGCACCTGGGGGCTTCTTGAGTGTGATCTGGCCGGCGTTGCCGAGAATGGACGCGGCTTCACCTTGGACTCAGAAAGCTCACATTTTTGATGGTGCCCCCGGATGGCTGCCCCCACCGCTCCCAGTCGGCCGGTCTCATGCCGGCTCACCCCCTTCAGGTGAGGAGGGGGCCGGTGGGACCCCGATCCGTCATGGTGACGTCCTCCATGATTGAAAGAATGAAGATTTAATAAACAGCTGTCGGTGGGCTTACGTCCGCCCGTCCGTGACCGGCACCAGGACCTCGCCGCCCACATGCCACGAGGCGATGGTCAGGGCCACGTCGAGCGCGCGCACCTGCACCTCCACCGGGCCGGACGCGCAGCGGCCCGCCAGCCTGAACCAGCGGCCCAGCGGCACCCGGCCGCCCTCGGCGCCCGCGTCCTCCCACACCTCGTCCGGGCGGTAGCGCAGCAGCGGCGCGCCGGGCAGCTGGATGCCCAGCGCGAAGCCCGGCTCGGCCGCGCCCAGTTCCGCCGCCTCGTGGAACACGTCCACCCGCGCCACGAGCTGCCACTCGCCCGCCGGAACCCGCGGCCAGTGCAGGCGCAGCAGCGGCGCGCGGGCGTGCACGCCGTAGCGCAGTACCTGGAGGTAACCGCCCTCGAGCGCCACGCGGTACCCGTTTCCGGTCCGCTGCTCACGCCGCGAGCCCGACGCGACCTCCAGGTGGGCGTGATGGCCGGAATGCAGCGCCACCGGCCCCCGCTGCGCCGCCACGGCCGCGCGCGCGGGCACCGGCCGCGCCTGCGCCGCCTGGGCCAGATCGGGCCGCGCCGCCCGCTGCGCGTAGTACAGCGCCAGGGCGGCGTCCTCACGATCCTCCAAGTGGTGGCGGGCCATCTGGGCGCGCAGCGACCGCCGCTCCATGCTCGTGAGCATGCCCGACAGCGTGGCGCGCAGCGGCTCTCCTGCCAGGGATAGCTGGTCGTCCTGATCGCTTGACTGGTAGCGCAGGCTGGGCATCGCCACGCGTTCGGACGGCGCGGCCGTGGACAGCAGGCCTCGCCGCTCGGCCTCCTCCAGCACGTCCGGCGCGTCGGGGCCGAGCAGCACCGTCGCCAGCGCCACGTCGAAGGCGCTGTGGATGGTGGCCAGGCGGGTCAGCGCTGCGCGCAGGCGCGGTTCCAGCCCCGCCACCTCGCCCAGCAGGACGTCCCGCACCTCATCCAGCAGCGACACCGACGCGAGGGTGTCCCCGACGCGCGCACCCAGCACCCGCCGGACCAGCGACTGTGCGAAGTACCCCCAGCCCTCGGACTGCTGCGCGATCACGATCGCCAGTTCCAGCCGCTGCTCGGCGCTGAGTGCTGGATCGGCGCGCGCCAGGAGCGCCAGGATCTCGGCCACGCCCAGCGGCGGCACACTCAGGCGGTGCACGCGGGCCGCGTCGAAGGTGGCGAGGTGCTGGTGCAGCGCTCCGCCGCCGTGCGTGCCGTACAGCAGCACCGCCAGCCGGCCGGGCAGCGACAGCGCCACCTGGAGGCTCCGCACGACCGGCGCCGCCAGGGACGCGCCCACGTGGATCGCCACGAGCACCTTCTGGCCACTGGCCGCCACGCGCGTCCACGCCTGCACAAGCAGGTCGCCGGGTTCGCCGGCGGGCGCCGTGTCCGGCGCGGTCAGGTGCCACAGCTGGCGGCCCAGCACCGGCGCGAGCAGGTCGGGGTCGGCTGGCGCCCGGACGTCCAGCAGCTGCCAGCCGGCGTCGGCCGCGACCTGCTGGGCGATCTCCCGCAGGTCCGGCCAGCTGCGGTCCTCCACCGCGACGAGCTGGGGCGCGGCGGCGGCGCGGCGCAGGATGTCCCGCAGCTTCGCGCGCAGATCCGGCCGCTCGAAGGTCAGCCGGGTGGGCGGCGAGGCCGGCGTCGCCGGTACGGACAGGCCCTGCCGGTGCAGGTGCCCCTCGATCAGGGCCGCGCCGCCGCCGCCGCGCGCGAGCTGCCGCGTGTGGGCGCGGTGCAGGCGCTCTTCCACCACCTGCGCGATCACGGCCCGGCGGGTGTCCAGCCAGCTGCGGAAGGCCACGGTGCCCACGTCGTCCAGGCCGCTCAGCGGCAGGCCGCCGGACGCGGACAGCCACGCGCTCAGCTCGGACTCGGTGGCGTCGTCCGGCGCGGCGAGCCATTCGTCGAGGTCCGTGGCGACCTTCAGGTCCAGCATGGGTTCCCCGGCCGCGAAGAGGTTCAGGCCCCGCTGGCGCAGCCGGCTCAGCTCTACCCGCAGGTTGCGCAGCGCTCCGGAGGACTCCCACAGCAGATCCGCGACACGGTCACGGTGGTGCGGCCGGCGCTCCAGCGCCAGGTACGCCAGCAGGGCCAGCGATTTCACGGACAGGCGCACGGGCCGGCCATCGACGGTGCAGTAGGTGTGGCCCATCACGTGCAGCTTTACCGTCGCGGCGTCCGCGGGCACGCCGGTCACAGGTCGCGCGCATTCACCGGCTGGGCGGCGCGGGCCACGTGCGGCGCCGCATGGAGCCGGCGCCGAGCGCGGGACGGTCGGGCAGCGTGACGTGCCCCGGTGAGCGGGCACGGGCAGGAATGGGCGCAGGTCGACATCGGGTGCACTCCCAGCACAGGAAAGACGGGTCGGACGCCAGCATGGCGGGCCGGAACGCTGGCCCGGGGGGGACCATCAGAATACACGCCACACGCCGGGAATCCCGCCCAGATCGGCGCGGAGCTACAGGCCGCGCATGGTGAAGGCCCGCGCCAGCACGGTGTGGAGCGGACTGGTGAGGAGTCCCGCCATCAGCGCCTCGCGCGCCCGGCCCTCGGCGCCGCGCAGGGGGCGTCCCAGCCACATGTTCACCTCCGCCTGACGCGCGGCCCGGACCGCGGGCGGCCGCCGCGCCGCGGTGTATCCGTCCAGGGCCGCCGTGTCGCCCCGCAGCGCCGCCACCACGCGCGGCGCGAGGTCCTGGGCGTCCAGCCACCCGAGGTTCATGCCCTGCCCGCCGATGGGACTGACCTCGTGCGCGGCGTCGCCGGCCAGCACGATACGGCCCGACCGGAAGCGCGGCGCGAGGTGGCGGCGCACCGCGAAGGCGCTCAGCATGGTGCACTCCGCGGCGGGCACGTGCAGCCCCGTGCGAGCCGCGAGCAGCGCGGTCAGGTCGGACGGCCGGGCGTGCGCCAGCAGCGCCGGTGTCTGCGCCACCCAGCGCCGCTGGCCGCCCGGCAGCGGGAAGGACTCGACCACGCCGCCCGCGCTGAGCGTGATCACGGCGTCCGCGGCGTACGTGGTGGTGTCGGGAAAGTCGCCCATCACATACGTCATGGGGTACGTGCGGCCGGGAAAGGGCACGCCGGCCGCGTCCCGGACCGCGCTGCGCCGGCCGTCGGCCCCGACCACGTAGCGGGCGCGCAGCGTGGACCGCCCGGACGCGGCGTGCACGCCGATCTCGACGTGGCCGTTCCGCTCACGCACCGCCGTGACCTCCACACCGCGCTGGAGAACCGGGGGGAGCCGAGCGCGCAGCGCCGCCTCCAGCCGCGCCTCGGTGTGCTGCTGCGGCAGCGCCAGCACGTAGGGGTGCGTGGCACTGGTGCCCGCGAAACTCAGCTCGCCCAGCGTGCCGGACGGGCCGCGCACCACGCCCCGGCGGATCGTCACGCCGGCCCCCGCCAGTTCGTGGCCCAGGCCGCCCAGCGCGTCGAAGGCCTCCAGCGCGGGCGGGTGCAGGCCCACCGCGCGCGAGTGCGTGCTGACCGCGCTGCGCCGCTCCAGCACGCGCACATCCACCCCCGCCTGCCCGAGCAGCAGGCCCATGTACAGGCCCACCGGCCCGCCGCCGACCACCGCGACGTCGCAGGTCTCAGTCACGAGGAGCCCGCCACGTGAGCAGGGTGCGGAACGGAACCTGCCGCCGCGCCGTCCAGCCCGGCGGGGCCACGGCCGCGAGTTCCGCGGCCGTGTACGACCGCCGGATCGAGCGCAGGCCGTCCACGTGGATGAACGACCCCGGGAACAGCCGCGGCGTGACCAGCCGGTACGCGGCGTACGCCAGCGGGTGCCGCTCGATGTCGCCGTGGACCGCCACACCCGTGCACAGCGCCTCGGTGTCGTCCAGCAGGGCGGCCAGTTCGGCGGCGCTCAGGTGGTGCAGCACGTGGTTCGAGACCACCACGTCGAAGCGCTGCCCCTGGGCACGCAGGGCGGCGCTGCTGGCGTGCCGGTAGGTCACGCCCGTCGCCGCTCCCGTGCGGGCGTGGGCGATGGCCCGCGCGTCGGTGTCGATGGCCGTGACGTGCAGCGTCAGGCTGTCGCGCCGCGCCCAGCGCGCGAGTTGCCGGGCCACGTCGCCGCCGCCGCAGCCGATGTCCAGCACGCTGCCGCCGCCCCGCACGCGCAGGTGGGGCCGCAGGTCACGGGTGTAGACCCGCCGCCATCCGGCGATCAGCGCGTTGATGGTCCCGAAGGCGCGGTACGTGCGCTCCAGCCCGGCCGGGTCGCATGCCGGATCGTCCATCAGCTCGGGCAGGTGCTCGGCCCGCCGCCGCCAGCCGCGCAGGGTCACGGCGGTCCACCGCAGACCGTGAACACGCCCGACTCCACCGTCAGGCCCGGCCCGAAGGCCAGCGCCGCCACGCGGTCGCCGGGTGCCGCGCTCGTCAGCACGTCTTGCAGGATGAACAGCACCGTCGCGCTGCTCATGTTGCCGGCGCGGCGCAGCACGTCACGGGACGGCGCAAGTTGTCCGTCACTCAGGCCCGCGCTGGTCTGCACGCGGTCGAGGATCTGCCGCCCGCCCGGGTGGATCGCCCAGCGCTCCACGTCCGCCCAGCGCTGTACTCCGGGCATGCCGGCGAGCAGGTCGTCCAGGACCGGGCAGAGGTTCGCCTCGATGATCTCGGGCACGTAGGTGCTGAGCACCATGTCGTAGCCCTGGTCGCCGATGGTCCACGCCATGTCGTGTTCGCCCACGCCCTCGGGCGTCAGGGTGCTGTGCAGCGCATCGACGCGCAGTGCGGGCGTGCCGGGCATGGGCGGGCGCGCGGACACCACCACGCCCGCCGCGCCGTCCGCGAACACCGAGTTCGCAATTAAGGTGTCCGGGTCGCCGGCCGAGTGCATGTGGACGGTGCACAGTTCCGCGCACACGACCAGCACCACGGCGTCCGGATCGGCTGCGCAGAACGCGCGGGCCATGCGCAGCGCCGGAAAGGCCGCGTAGCAGCCCATGAAGCCCACGTGGAAGCGCTGGGTGTGGGGACTCAGGCCCAGCGCGCGCACAATCGCGTAGTCAGGCCCGGGGGCGTAGAAGCCCGTGCACGACACCGTGATCACGTGGGTGACGTCGGCGGCGCCAAACTGCGGACTCGCCTCGAGGGCGGCGCGCGCCGCCGCGACGAACAGCGGCGTGGCGTGTTCGATGTAGTACGCGTTGCGCTGCCCGGTGGTGGGCCGCCGCATCCCGCCGGTCGCCGGGTCGTAGAACAGGCCCGCCGGCGCTCCATCTGCGAAGTCCGGCACCACCGAATGCCGAGTGTCGATGCCCGAGTGGTCGAAGATACTGGTGGTGAGCCGCTGGCCCAGCCGGTCGAGTTCCGGCTGAGCGCGGATGACGTCCCGGATGCGCGTCTGCGCGTACGCGGTCTCGGGCAGGACGCCGCGCAAGGCGTGCAGGTGGACGGGCATGGGCGCAGTCTACGGGGCCGACCTGACGCGACCCCACGGCAGCGTGAAGGCACACGGGGAATCAGGCGCGGTCCAGGTCACCCAGCACCGCCGCGCCGTAGGCCGTGAACGCCGGGTCCTCGCCCGGCGGGTGCGTCAGGCCCGCCCGCGCGTCGCGCAGCAGCTTGCCCAGTGGCAACGCGTCCGTGAGGGCTCCGCCTCCAGCGGTGCGGACGGCGCGGTCTGTGGCATCCACGGCGGCGTTCGTGGCGACCGCCTTGGCCGCGCCGATCAGCGGAATGGCCGCCGCGTCCGGGGCCAAGTCCCACGCGGCGGTGGCGTGCAGCAGCAGCGTGCGCGCGGCGAGCAGGTCGGCCGCGATGCGCCCCACGTTTTCCTGCACGCGCGGCAGCGTGGCGATGGGCGCACCCAGCGCGGTCGGCACACGCTCGCGGGCGTAGGTGCTCAGGGCGTCCAGGGCGGCCTCGCCCACGCCCAGGTAGGTTGCGGCCACCGCCGTCCAGAACCACGCGCTGCCCGCCGGGTGCGCGCCGGAGGGCGGCGCCTGGAGCGCGGCGGGCGCGCGGGTGAAGACCACGTCGTGACTGCCGCTGCCGCGCAGCGAGAGCGCGTCTCGCCACGTCGGCTCGATGCACACGCCCTCGCCGTGCAGGTCGATCCAGTACCGGCCCACCCGGCCGTCGGGCGTGGCCGCACTCACCAGCGCCCAGCGCAGTGCGCGCGCGCCGGTGCTCCACGTCTTGCGGCCGGTGACCAGCCACTGCGCGCTCTCGAAGCCCGTGCCGTCCGGCACCGCCACCGTGCGCGGCAGGCCCCCGCGCGACGGACTGCCGAGTTCCGGCTCGCTCGCCAGGGCGTTCAGCAGTTCGCCGCGCCCGCCGGCCGCCGCCACCGCGTCCAGCAGGGCCGGGGGCAGGCTGCGGCCCTGGAACGCCGATCCCGTGACGTGCCCGTGCATGGCGAGCACCAGCGCGAGGCTCGCGTCAGCGCGGCCCAGGTCCAGCTGCGCCAGGGCGAACTGCGTCAGCGTCGCGCCCAGTCCGCCCGCGTCGGCGGGCAGCGTCAGCCGGGTATACCCGCTCGCAGACAGCGCGTGCGCGGCTTCCGGGGTGACGTCCTGCGCGGCCTCGCAGGCCGGCGCGTGCTCGCGGATCGCGGCGGCCGTGCGCTCGACCACCTCGGCCTGCTCGGGCGTGAATTCGGGAGCGGACGGCGTGGCGGTCACCCCCGCAGCGTAGCGCCGCTCACGCGGGACGGACGGCCCGCCGTGCGGGTGCCGTGACGCCCAGCGCCAGCACCCCGGCCGCGACCGCGAGCACCGCCGCCGCGAGGAAGGCCGGGCCGTAGGTCCCCGCCGCGTCGCGCACCTCGCCCCCCAGCCACGACGCGAGCGCCGCGCCGACCTGATGCGCGCAGAAGATCCAGCCGTAGACCGTGCCCACGTTTGCCCGCCCGAAGGTGTCGGCGGTCAGGGCGGTGGTGGGCGGCACGGTGGCGATGTAGTCCAGACCGAACAGCACCGCGAACGCGGTCAGGGCCAGGCCCGGCGGCACCAGCGGCAGGATCGCCAGGCTCACGCCCCGGAACACGTAGTACAGCGCGAGCAGAAAGCGCGGATCGACCCGGTCTGTGAAGTACCCGCTGGCGAGCGTGCCCATGAAGTTGAACGCGCCCATCAGCGCGAGCATGCCGGCCGCGAAGCCCGCCGTGAGGCCCAGGTCGCCGCAGTACGCGATGAAGTGCGTGCCGATGATGCCGTTGCTCGTGAAGCCGCACACGAAGAAGGTGGTGGAGAGCAGCCAGAAGTCGCGGCTGCGGAGCGCCCGGCGCATCACGCCGGGGTCGGGGGTGGGCGCCGGGAGCGGCGCCGCGTTCCGGTCGCCGTCGGGTTGCAGGCTCAGGTGTTCGGGCCGGTCGCGCAGCAGGCCCCACACGACCGGCGCGAGCAGCAGCGCCACCCCCGCGATCACCAGCGTGGCGCCGCTCCAGCCCAGCCGGCCGGCCCAGCCCGTCAGCAGCGGAATGAACAGCAGTTGCCCGGCGCTGGTGGCCGCGCCGAACATCCCGACCACCAGACCGCGTTTGCGCACGAACCAGCGGGTGGCGACGGTCGCGCCCAGCACGCTGCCGACCAGCCCGGTGCCCAGGCCGCTCAGCACGCCCCACGTCAGGTGCAGCGCCAGCGCGGAGTGCGCGAGCGTGCTCAGGCCGAAACTCAGGGCGACCAGCAGCAGGCCGGCGGTCGCCACGCGCCGGGGGCCGAACACGTCCATCAGCCGGCCGGACAGCGGCGCGGCCAGCCCGAACACCAGCAGGCCCAGGCTGGCCGACAGGGACAGCGTGGCGCGGCTCAGGCCCAGCGCGTGCTCCATGGGCAGCAGGAACACGCCGGGCGCGCTGCGTGCCCCGGCGGCGATCAGCAGCGCCAGCACCGTGATGCCGACGATCACCCAGCCGTAGTACGGGCGCACGGCGGCGCGGCTCACGCGCGCTCCAGCAGCGTGGCGGGCACGGCGGGCGCGGCGCAGCTGCCGCGCACGATCAGGCGCGCGGGGAAGACCTCGTGCGTCGCGGGCGGGGGCGGCCCGCCGTCCAGCAGGGCCAGCAGCTGCCGGGCGGTGGCGGTTGCCATCACCTCGGCCGGCTGCTCCATCACCGTGATGGGTGGATCGACCAGGGCGGTCCACGGGTAGTTGTCGAAAGTGATCAGGCTGAGGTCGTGCGGGATGTGCAGGCCGCGTTCGCGGATCGCGCGGTACGCGCCGACCGCCTGCGTGCCGGTCAGGGCGATCAGGGCGCTGGGTGGGCGCGGCAGCGATAGCAGTTCGTGCGTCAGGGCGTACGCCGAATCCTCCGTGAGCAGCGTGACGCGCTGGTACTCACCGGGCACCGTCAGGCCGAGGTCGTTCATGGCCTCGGGAAAGGTGCGGCTGCGTTCCTCCGGGTGGATCACGGGGTGGTACGTGCCCAGCGCGGCGATGTCGCGGTGCCCGAGGTCGTGCAGGTACTTCACCGCCTGACGCATCGCGCCGCGGTTGTCGAGCATCACGCTGGGATATGGCGAGTGCGGGTGGACATAGTCGTATTCGACGATCGCCACGCCACGTGCCGCGAGCCGCGAGAGGTAATCGCGGCTGTGCGGGCCGTAGCCAGGGCGCAGCATCACGCCGGCGACCCGCTGGCCGTACAGACGGCGCAGTTCCTCGAGTTCGCGCTGGGCCGAGTACTCGTTCTCGGAGATGATCACGGTGTACCCGGCGCCAGCCAGCACGTGCGCGGCGGTGCGCGCGAACTGGGCGAAGAACGGTTCCAGGATCGAGCCGAGGATCAAGCCGATGGTGCTGCTCTGGCCGCCGCGCAGGCTGCCGGCGCGCAGGTCCGGCTCGTAGTGCAGCTGGGCGATGGCCTGCTGCACGCGGGCCAGGGTGTCGGCGGTGAGTTTGTCGGGTTCACGCAGGGCACGTTTGGCGGTGGTGGGAGACACGCCCGCCAGTCGCGCGACGTCCTGGATGGTGGGCATGCGTCAGTGTAGGTCATGGCGGCGCGGGGTCGTGGTGAAAATGGTCACGAGCCCACTGTACTCGGTGCAGGATTTGCCCTGGCCCACTAGACACGGCAGGACAAGTATGGTTCACTAATGGCCACGAGACCATTCAACTGAAGCGACCGGTGGAGCGGCCACCGGAGCCGCGACTGGGGCACCTGCGCTCCAGAAGCGAACGAACCGCGCCGTTCTCACGCCGCCCTTCCCAGCGGCCACCGGAGGAACACCATGAAGCGTGCCCTGCTCCTGAGCCTCGCCCTGACCGCCACCGCGTCCGTCTCCAGCAGCCTCGCAGCCAGCACCATCACCATCGCCACCGTGAACAACCCGGACATGGTGACCATGCAGAAGCTCACGCCCGAGTTCAACAAGAAGTACCCGGACATCACGGTGAAGTGGGTCACGCTGCCCGAGAACGAGCTGCGCCAGAAGATCACCCTGGACGTGGCGTCGGGCGCCGGGAGCTTCGACGTCGCCACCGTCGGTGCCTACGAGGTGCCGATCTGGGCCAAGAACGGCTGGCTCGATCCGCTGACCCCCATGTTCGCCAAGAACGCCGACATTGCCAAGTCCTACAACGTCAATGACATCCTGGCCGGCGTGCGCGGCGCGCTGACGGTGAACGGGAACCTGTACGCGGTGCCCTTCTACGCCGAGAGCAGCATGACCTTCTACAACAAGGACCTGTTCAAGGCCGCCGGCCTGACCATGCCCACCCAGCCCACGTGGACGCAGGTGCAGCAGTTCGCCGCCAAGATCCACAACCCGTCCAAGGGCGTGTACGGCATCTGCCTGCGCGGCCTGCCCGGCTGGGGCGAGAACATGGCCGTGTTCGGCACGGTCGTCAACACCTTCGGCGGCCGCTGGTTCGATCAGAACTGGCAAGCGCAGCTGAACACCCCCGCGTGGAAGAACGCCATGACCTTCTACGTGGACACCATCAAGAAGTACGGCCCTCCCGGCGCAACCGGCAACGGCTTTACCGAGAACCTCACCCTGATGAGCCAGGGCAAGTGCGGCATGTGGGTGGACGCCACCGTCGCCGCCGGCTTCCTGAGCGATCCCTCCAGCAGCAAGATCACGAAGTCGGTCGGCTTCGCCAACGCCCCGGTCGGCCCCGGCACCGCCCGCGGCAACCACTGGTACTGGAGCTGGAACCTCGCCATTCCCAAGAGCACCAAGCAGGAAGACGCGGCGTTCAAGTTCATCACCTGGGCCACCAGCCAGGAGTACATCGCGCTGGTCGCCAAGGAGAAGGGCACGTGGGCCTCGGTGCCCCCCGGCACCCGCACCAGCACGTACAACAACGCCAACTACAAGGCGGCCGCCGGCGCGTTCAGCTCGCTGGTGCTCGGCTCGATCAACTCCGCCGACGTGAACAAGGCCACCAAGGACCCGGTGCCCTACACCGGCGTGCAGTACGTCGCCATCCCCGAGTTCCAGGCGCTTGGCACCCAGGTCGGCCAGTACCTCGCCGGGGCCATCAGCGGCCAGACCACCGTGGACCAGGCGCTCAAGCAGGCCCAGGACGCCGCCCAGAAGACCGCCAAGGACGGCGGTTACCAGAAGTAAAGCGCGCGCTTTGACCGGGCGGGACGAGGGAGGCGGCCTGCTCCCCGCCCGCCCGGCTCCGTTCGTCCCCGCCGCTCCGTTCCCGCTTCCACAGGAGGTGACATATGACCGCAGTTCTCCCCACCACCGTGTCCGGCACCGCCCCGGCGCCCAAACGTGGCCTGCGCCTGACGCCCGCCGCGCTGATCTGGCCCGCCATGATCTACCTGATCGCCACCACCCAGGTGCCGTTCTTCATGACGGTGTACTACTCGTTCTTCCGCTACAACCTCGTCATTCCGGGTGCCCGGCCGTTCATCGGGCTGGAGAACTACCGCAACCTGCTCACCGATCCGCAGAACCTGCACATCCTGTGGAACACCATCGTGCTGGCGGGCGGCACCCTGATCCTGACCCTGATCATCGGCGGGGCGCTGGCCATGCTGCTCAACCGCGACTTCCCCGGCCGGACCCTGTTGCGCACCCTGCTGATCAGCTCCTTCCTGGTGATGCCGATCGTCACGGCGGTCGTGTGGAAGAACATGCTGATGAACCCGGTGTTCGGTTTCTTCTCGTGGGTGGTCACGCAGTTCGGCGGGCAGCCCGTGGACTGGCTCGCGCAGTACCCGATGGCCAGCGTGATCGCCATGATCACGTGGGAATGGACGCCCTTTGCCATGCTGATCCTGCTCACCGGCCTCCAGAGCCTGCCGGACGACCAGCTCGAGGCCGCGCGTCTCGACGGCGCCAGCCCCATTCAGGAATTCCAGCACATCGTGCTGCCCCACTGGATGCAGGCGATCCAGGTGGTCGTGCTGATGGAGACCATCGCTCTGTTGCAGGTGTACGGGGAGATCTACGGCTCGACGTCGGGCGGTCCCGGCATCGCCACCACGAACCTGCCGTACTTCATCTACCAGAAGGCCTTCGCGGAGTACAACATCGGTCTGGCGAGCGCCGCCGGCGTGCTGACCGTGATCCTCACGAACGTGCTCGCGGTGTACCTGCTGCGCCTGATCAGCCGCACCCGCAGCAGCCAGGGGGGCTGACATGACCGTTGTACCGACCCGCACCGGCACCGTGTCCGACCGCTACCGCGTCCGCAACGCCGTGCTGACCGTCATCACCTACGTCATCGCCCTCGCGTTCCTGTTCCCGCTGGTATGGATGATCCTGGCCGCCTTCAAGACCGAGGCGCAGGCCTTCCAGGTGCCGCCCGTGTTCGCCTTCACGCCCACCCTGGAGAACTTCCAGAACGCCCTGCCCACGTACTTCCACGCGCTGCGCAACTCGCTGGTCGCGGCCATCGGCAGCACGCTGTTCGCGTTCATCCTGGGGCTGCCGGCGGCCTTTGCCCTGGCCGTGTATCCCACCCAGCGCGCGCAGGGCGTGCTGACGTGGATGCTGAGCACCAAGTTCATGCCGGCGGTCGGCGTGATCGTGCCGCTGTTCCTGCTGTTCCGCAACCTGCACCTGCTGGACACGCTGCCGGGCCTGATCCTGATGTACACCACCATGAACCTGCCGCTGGTCGTGTGGATGATGCACTCGTACATGACCGAGATCCCCTACGCCATCTACGAGGCCGCCAAGGTGGACGGCGCCAGCGTGGCGCAGGAGTTCTTCGGGATCGCGCTGCCGCTGTCGATGCCGGGCGTGGCCGCGACCGCGCTGCTGTGCCTGATCTTCGCGTGGAACGAGGTGTTCTTCGCGCTGAACCTCACGAACTCCGAGGCGGCGCCCCTGAGCGTGTTCATCGGGCAGTTCAAGACCAGCGAGGGCCTGTTCTGGGCCAAGATGAGCGCCGCGGCCACCCTGACGGTGCTGCCGGTGCTGATCTTCGGCTGGGTCGCACAGCGCCAGCTCGTGCGCGGCCTGAGCTTCGGCGCGGTGAAATAGGCCACGGCCCGGTACACCGCCGGGCCGGCCCAACTCGCTTCCTGCACGGCCCTTCGCCCTCTCGCCCGTTCCCGCGCCTCCGTGTCCGGAACATCCCTGGAGTGCCCACCATGGTCAAACTCAACTCGGCGGCCCTGGCTGACCTGGCCCCCCGCGTGGAGGTGCCGCACTACGACCCGCAGACCCTCCGCACCGGCATCGTCCACTTCGGCGTCGGTGGGTTCCACCGCTCGCACGAGGCCATGTACCTCGACCGGCTGCTCGGCGCCGGACAGGGCAGCGAGTGGGGCATCTGCGGCGTGGGCGTGCTGCCCGGCGACGTCCGCATGCGCGACGCCCTGCGCGGTCAGGACCACCTCTATACCCTCCTCACCAAGTCGCCGGACGGTCACGCCGAGGCCCGCGTGATCGGCGCCATCCACGACTTCCTGTACGCTCCGGACGACCCCGAGGCCGTGCTGGACCGGCTCGCGCACCCCGACACGCGCATCGTGTCGCTGACGGTCACGGAGGGCGGCTACAGCCTGAACAACGCGACCGGCGAGTTCGATCCCAGCGGCGACGTGCTGCGCGACCTGGAGCCCGGCGTCACGCCCAGCAGCGTGTTCGGCTTCCTCACCGAGGGCCTGCGCCGCCGGCGCGAACGTGGCGTGCCGCCCTTCACGGTGATGTCCTGCGACAACATCCAGGGCAACGGCCACGTCACGCAGCGGGTGCTGACCGCCTTCGCGCGGGCCAAAGACCCGGAACTCGGCGAGTGGATCGATCAGGCCGTCTGCTTCCCGAACTCGATGGTCGACCGCATCACGCCCGTCACCAGCGACGCCGTGCGGCGTGAACTCGCGGACGAGTACGGCGTGGAGGACGCGTGGCCGGTCATGGCGGAGTCCTTCACGCAGTGGGTGCTCGAGGACCACTTTACCGCCGGGCGCCCCGCGCTGGAGACCGTGGGCGTGCAGGTCGTGGACGACGTCGAGCCCTACGAGCTGATGAAACTCCGGCTGCTGAACGCCTCACATCAGGCGATGGCGTACCTGGGGCTGCTCGCGGGCTACGCCTACGCACACGAGACGTGCCAGGACCCGGTGTTCGTGGACTTCCTGCTGGACTACATGGAGCACGAGGCCACGCCCACCCTGCGGCCGGTGCCCGGGATCGACCTGGGCGCGTACCGCCACCAGCTGATCGAGCGCTTCGCCAGCACCGCCATCCAGGACACCCTGGCCCGCCTGATCGTGGACGGCTCGGAACGCATTCCCAAATTCCTGCTGCCCGTGGTGCGTGAGCAGCTCGCGCGGGGCGGCCCGGTCGAGCACGCCGCGCTGGTGGTTGCGTCGTGGAGCGCGTACATCGCTCTCCCCGGCCGGCCCGAGCTGGTCGATCCGCGCGCGGCCGAGCTGACGGACCTCGCGCAGCGCGACCAGCACGAGCCCGGCGCGTTCCTGGACTATCCGGAGATCTTCGGTGAGCTGGCCCGCGACGAGCGCTTCCGCGCGGCCTACCTCGCCGCGCGAGCCACCCTGCAGGCCAACGGGCCGCACGGCGCGATGCAGGCCCTGCGCGGCGTGCCCACCTCCTGACCCCCGCTGTTCACCCCCCACAAAGGACGTGTCATGACCACCGCACCCGATCCCCGTCCCATCCTAGACCTGTTCCGCATAGGCGGCCGTCACGCGGTCGTGACCGGCGCCGCGCAGGGCATCGGTTTCGAGATCGCCAAGGGCCTGGCGCAGGCCGGCGCCCGCGTCACCATCGCTGACCTGAACCCGGATGTCGGGGAGGCGGCCGCGGCGTCCATCGGCGGCACCTTCGAGGTGCTCGATGTTACGGACGTCGCCGCCGTCGCGGCGCTGGCCGCCCGGCTCCCGGACGTGGAGATCCTGGTGAATAACGCCGGCATCGTCCGCAACACGCCCGCCGAGGACACGCCGGACGACGACTGGCGGGCCGTGATGACCGTGAACGTGGACGGCGTGTTCTGGTGCTGCCGCGAGTTCGGCCGCGCCATGCTCGCGCGGGGCCGGGGCAGCATCGTGTCCACGGCGTCCATGTCCGGCATGATCAGCAACCACCCGCAGCCCCAGGCGGCATACAACGCGAGCAAGGCCGCCGTGATCCACCTGACGCGCTCGCTGGCCGGCGAGTGGGCGTCCCGTGGCGTGCGCGTGAACTGCGTGTCGCCCGGCTACACCGCCACCCCGATGACCAAGCGCGGCCTGGACACCCCGGAGTGGCGCGCCACGTGGCTGGGCGAGACCCCCATGGGCCGCCTCGCGGAACCCTTCGAGATCGCGCCCGCGGTGCTGTACCTTGCCAGCGACGCCGCCAGCTTTGTGACCGGACACTCGCTGGTCGTGGACGGCGGCTACGTGTGCTGGTGAAGACCACCGGCAGGAGAGAGGACACCCCATGACCCACCAGACCTCCAGAACCTCCGTCCTGACCGGCCACCGCACGCTGGGCTGGGAAACGCGCGACGTCGGCCAGCCCGGCCCGCACGAGGTGCGCGTGAGGGTGCGGCGCATCGGCGTGTGCGGCAGCGACGTGCACTACTACACCCACGGCCGTATCGGCAAATTCGTGGTCGAGGGCCCGCTGGTGCTGGGCCACGAGGTGAGCGGCGTGGTGGACGCGGTGGGCGAGCACGTCCAGCGCGTGAAGCCCGGCGACCGCGTGGCGCTGGAGCCCGGCGTGCCGTGCCGGCGCTGCACGTACTGCAAGACCGGCGCGTACAACCTGTGCCCGGACATGACCTTCATGGCGACGCCCCCGGTGGACGGCGCCCTGAGCGAGTACGTGCTGTGGCCCGACGATTTCGTGTTCCCGGTACCGGACACCGTGTCGGATGACGCTGCCGCGCTGCTCGAACCCCTCGCGGTGGGCGTCTGGGCAGCGCGCAAGGGCGACGTGCGTCCCGGCCACTCGGTCGCGGTGCTGGGCGCGGGGCCGATCGGCTGCACGACGGTGATGGCCGCGAAGGCTGCCGGAGCGACCACCATCATCGCCGTTGATCTGGAGGACTTCCGCCTGGATCTGGCGCGGCAGGTGGGCGCGACCCACACCTTCAATGCCCGCAGCGGCGACGCCCTGGCGTTCATCCGCGAACTGTGCGCCCGGCGCGACGGCCTGCCCCTGTCGCACGGCGGGGTGGACGTCGCCTTTGAGACCGCCGGCAGCCTGCCCACCACACGCCTGACCATGGCCGCACCTAAACCTGGCGGCGTGGCCGTGCTGGTGGGCCTGCCGCCGGACCCGGAGGTCAGCCTGGACATCGTGGGCGCGGCGAGCCGCGAGGTCACGTTGCGCGGCGTGTTCCGCTACGCGAACTGCTACCCAGCCGCCGTGGAACTCGTCGCGGGCGGCTCGGTGACCCTCGACGCGCTGGTCACGCACCGCTACGCCTTCGACCACACGCCCGAGGCCTTCGAGTTCGCGGACCGCGAGAAGAAGACCAGCATGAAGGTCATGATTGATGTCAGCTGACGGCCGGAGGGGAGCGCCACCGTCACGCCGTCCGGTCGCCGGCGGCGACTTGTCCAACCCTCCCACGCCCCACACCCGGTGGTCCGCGTGGACGTGATCAGCGCCGGCATCGTGATCGCGGACTGCGTGGCGCGGCCGGTCACGCGCGCTCCGCAGCCCGGGCAGCTCGAACTCGTGGAGGAGATCGGGCTGCACGCGGGCGGCTCGGCCGTGAACACCGGCGCGGCCCTCGCCCGCCTGGGCCTGGACGTTGCGCTGGTCGGGCGCGTGGGCCGCGACGGCTTCGGAGAGTACCTGGACGGCGCGGCGCGCAGCCTGAGCCTCGACACGCGCTTCCTGGCCCGCTCGGACGCCGCGACCTCGGCCACGCTGGTGCACGTGGACGCCCGGGGTGAGCGCTCCTTCCTGCACGCGGTCGGCGCGAACGCCGCCCTGAGCGCGGCCGACGTTCCCGTGAACGCCCTGGCCGCCGAGGGCGCGCGCGCCCTGCACGTCGCCGGGTACTTCGTCCTGCCGGGCCTGGAACCGGACGTGCCGGCCCTGTTCCGGCAGGCGAGCGGCCTGGGTCTGCTGACCTCCCTCGACACCGTGTGGGACGCCACGGGCCACTGGGAGCGCGTACGGGCCGCCCTTCCTTTCACCGACGTCTTCTGTCCCGGCCTCGGCGAGGGCCAGCGGATCACCGGCCGTGACGCCCCGGCGGACGTGCTGAACGCCCTGCTGGAGCTGGGCGTGCGGCGCGTGGCCGCCGTGAAGATGGGCGAGGACGGCGCGCTCCTGGGTCAGCCCGACGGCACCCGCCTGCACGTTGCGGCGGCGAGCGTGGTCGCGGTGGACGGCACCGGGGCCGGGGACGCCTTCATCGGCGGGCTGCTCGCCGGCCTGCTCGCCGGAGACGACCTCGCGCGCGCCGGGCAGCTCGGCTGCGCCGCCGGGGCCCTGTGCGTGGGAGTGGTGGGCGCGACCGCCGGCCTGCGCGACCACGCCGCCACCCGCGCCCTGGCCGACACGCTGACCGTCACCCCCACCCAAGGAGTCCCCACATGACCGTCGAACGTGTCCTGCCCACCGACCGCGCCGCGCTGATCATCCCCATGGATCATGGCCTCACCATGGGCAACCTCACCGGCCTGCACGACCCGGCCGCCCTGCTGGAGCGCCTGATCCACGCGGGCGTGGACGGCACGCTGCTGTCGCCGGGCCTCGCCGCCCGGCTCGGCGGTCGCTGTCGCGCCGGGCACATGAGCGTCACCCTGACCCTCGACTACCAGCTGTGGGGCGACCGGCCCGGCACGCTGGAGCACATCAGCGACGTCTTCGCAGTGTGCAGCGTCGCGCGGGCGCGGGCGCTCGGCGCCGACGCCGTGAAACTGCTGATGCCCTACGGGCTGGGCCGCCGGGTCACGCGCGAGGTGCTCACGCTGGCCGCGCAGGTGGCCGACGACGCCCGCACCCACGCCCTGCCGCTGATGCTCGAACCCCTGTGGATGGGCGAGCCCCTCGCGCCGGAGGAGCACGATGACGTGATCGTGCACGGCGCACGCGTCGCGGTGGAACTCGGCGCGGACATCCTCAAGATTCCGGCAATCGGCGAGGCGGCGCTCACGCAGGTGCTCGCGTGGGGCGTGCCCACCGTGTTCCTGGGCGGCGTGAAACAGGATGACCCGGCCGCCCTGTACGGCCGGATCCGCCGCGGCATCGAACTCGGCGCACGCGGCGTGGTCGTCGGCCGCAACGTGTGGCAGAGTGCGGACATGGACGTGAGCATCGCGGCGTTGCGGGACGCGTTGGCGCACGTCACGCCTTCATAGCCGGGGATGTGGCGGATGATCAGCGACAGGCCTCATCCTGTTGCTGATCGCTGTTGTGGTTGTGAGGGTGTGACGCGGGCGGCAGCAACCACAGGAACAGCCCGGCCGAAGCCGGGCTGGATGGTGAGCGCCTGGTTGGCGGCTCAGTTCGTCCCGATGGTCTGACCTGCGGCGCTGGCCCTGCTCTTCCACAGGTTGAATTCGGTGGTCTCGGTGGAGAGGGTGGCGGTGCTGTACAGAGGCGTGTTGTTGTAGCACAGCGCCGCCGTGCAGTTGGCGAACCACGTGTTATTCAGGAAGGTCGTGCCGTCGCTGTTGTAGCGCATCCACGTGACCTGGTTGTCGTGGACGGTGTTGTTCGCCCACACGCCGCCCGAGATGGAACCCTGCTGGTCCCAGACGTACAGGCCGACGTTCTGCGCAGCGATTTTGCGCCCGTCCGGCAGCAGCCCACTGGAGACGTAGCGGTTGTTGTAGACGTTGTGGTCGTGGCCCCCTGCGATGCCCGTACCTTCGTTGGTGGTGCTGATGATGGTGTTGTTGTAGACGTCCACCCACCCGCCGGTCAGGCTCAGGGTGCTGCTGCCGTCACCCAGCAGGATGCCGCCGCCTGCGTAGCCACTGGTGTTCGCCGGGTCGGGAGCGTAGGCGCCCCAGATCAGGTTGTCGTGGATCTTGATACGGCTCGACGGCGTGCCGGTCGTTTCGTACATATTGATGTTCTCTTCCAGCGCGCTCTTGTACGGTTCGTTGATCACCTGGTTCCACGCGATCTCGGCATTGGCCACGTTGCGCACGCTGTTGAACTGCACGAACTGCACCCGGTAGAAGTCATTCTGGTACCCGCCGGCTCCGTTGCTGAAGCGGCCGTCGATGTTCTTGGCGCTGTTGCGCAGGATCTTGATGGTCTGGCCGGCGCCCGTGTTCCCGACGAAGCTGCGGACGTAGATGCCGCCGGTGCCCTCGAAGTAGTTGTTGGTGACGTTGAGGTTGATCGTGGATTCGGAGCTGATGAAGCGGCCGACGTTCCGGCCATTGACGTTGGGATTGACGCCGTAGCCCTTGGTGTTGCGCACGGTCAGATCCATGCTGAAGCCCTGGATGAGATGTCCGGGCCCTTTGAGGTTGGCACCGTCAATGACGACGGGCTCGCTGGTCCGGACAGTGATCGCCGGGACGTTGGGGTCGGTGCTCTGGTAGTTCCCGGTGTACGTCCCGCCCTTCGTGATCACCAGCGGGGCGCCGTACGTGATGGTGGTGCTCGGCGCGGGGCTGGGTGCGGGAGCGGGCGCCGTAGAGTCGATGTAGCAGGCCTTGGTGACGCCGGGCGCGGGATCGCCGCCAAAGAAGGCATTCGTGCAGGAACCGGAGTTGGTGACGGTCTTGGTGAGCCAGCGGGTGTCGGCGCCGTAGCGCACAGTCTGCGTGCCGCTGACCGTGAAGTTGCCGTACTCGTCGGCGAGTTTGGAGGCGCTCGTCGCGACCACGTAGCAGGCCTTGGTGACGCCGGGCGCGGGATCGCCGCCGAAGAAGGCATTCGTGCAGGAACCGGAGTTGGTGACGGTCTTGGTGAGCCAGCGGGTGTCGGCGCCGTAGCGCACAGTCTGCGTGCCGCTGACCGTGAAGTTGCCGTACTCGTCGGCGATCTTGGTCGTGGAGGAACTCGAGCTGCAGCTCAGGACGCGGGCGTTGGCCCAGTCCGCGTGGTCGTAGGCGTTGCCGTCGCCGGCGTCGGTGACCACCAGCTTCAGTTCGCTCTTGCCGGCGATACCGACGTTCACGGACTTGGTGGCGCTCGAACCGGTCATGGTGCCGGAGTCGTAGATCTTGACGCCGTCGGCCCACACCTGGAAGACCACGCTGCCGATGCTGCCCACTTCATCGTCGACGCCGATATCGCTGGCGAACGTGGAGCACTGTCCGCCCAGGCTGTACGTGACGGTGGAGTTGGAATGCACGCCCAGACCCGTCGAGTAGGTCGCGCCGTTCAGGGTGATGGTTCTCCCGTCGCCGCCATTGCTCTCGCCGCTGCTCGTGTTGAGTTCCACCGGACCCCAACCGCTGGTGGCAGAGGCCCAGCCGACGTTGGAGAGCTGGTTGTCGCCGCTGCTCAGGGCGAGAGCGCCGAGTTTGCCATTCTGGCCGTTGTCCTTGGCGACCCACGGAGCGCCCACGCCGTCGGCCAGCGCAGTCTTACCACCATTCGCGGCGGATGCCTTGGGGGCGCTGGGGGCCTGTGAGCAGGCGGCCAACGCCAGGGGAAT